>JACKAM010000002.1:670569-1005854 GCA_020635075.1 Pseudobdellovibrionaceae bacterium
CGATTCACTATTTATTAAGATGGCGAAGCGCAAGGAAATGCTATCTTGTACCCAATTGCTTTGGGAAAATTTGCGAATTTGGGTAACTTGCACTAGGCAAAATAAGGTTGCTGGAGCATGGATATCTAAATCCATCTTCTCGTCACTCGAATCCTTTTTTAGATATTATGTTGTTTCACTGGCCAAAGATGAAACGGAAGAAACTGAGGAACGATCGCAGGCGATTGAATTCACTGAAGCCATTTACTCGATTGCACAAGAATACTTAAGATGGTCTCTGATAAGTACTGACATTGAACAGTATAGAAGCTTCTTGAATTTCGTAGAAAGGAACCCAGAGTTTTTTAAGTATGACGACGTTGAGCATAGGATTGAAATGCTTGAGATTTATCAGCGCCACAACAAGCTAGACAGTTCATCAGCAGAGCAACTTGAAAAGCTTCGTTCAGAAATGAAATTGATAAAACAGGTTGAAGAATGGCGTGACGAAATTTGTGTTGGCCAAGGGACTCTTGTAATCATGATGATGGCTGGCGAAGCTCGTGACGATAGAAAAACACTCGGTCTGGAAAAGGCAACAGAGTTCATAAAATTGTTGCTTCACAGAATGCCTACCAATATCACGGATGCTTTACGTTTACTGTACAAGATTTCCAAACGAGGCGCCGATGACTTTTGGCGCTGGAAGCAGTGGGAACACATTCCCACGATCGATGAGGGCTCTGGCGCCAAATTCATGATGTTTAATTTGTTTTTGGATCGATATCTCAGTCTCAACCTAATTAAAGCTGCGTCAGAAGATGCGGATGAGTTCGAGTTTGATGAGAGTTTGTTGGATAGAGATTTACAATATAAATTATCGCTCGGTGATAACTGTATACAGAAAAAGCTGGATGAAAACATTAAACTAGCTCAGGAACTGAAAATTATCCCAGAAGGGGAAACGGCCGAGCTGAAGGAAAGGCTCAATAAATTTATAGATGCATATGTGAAAAAAACGGAAGATCAGAGAAAACAGAAGTTGGTAATTACTAAACTGGACCCCGAGATTATTTCTCAAATCCCAAAGGAGTTTGATGACTCTTTCATTGATGCCTCAAGGTTGCGCCCCTGGATTAGGGTTATTAAAAAAGAGGAGAAGGTAAAAGAAAATGTATCAAAGAGCGAATGGGGGGCTAGACGGCTTTACCAACGTGAGTTTTTCGTAAAAGATCCCAATGTCCATTATGCAAGTTCGTTTGGGTCTGAATATGGTTCAGGCTTTGCACGATCCGAAGATGAGTTTATTTTCAAAGAGGTAGTAAAAAAGTGTGAGTCGGTCGGCGACGTGACATTAAAGGAGGCAATTGACCGAGCAAAAACTATAATTGATATATCAAGAGCATTCGTCTTGGTTTCAAGGGACCCTGAATTGATGCGTTCGTTACGAAAAAGTAATGAATACGAGCCTATTTATAGAGCAAGCAGAGACGTGGTTGAAAAATATCAAGTTAAGCCTGACGGGTTTTTTGTTACAGAGTCTAAAAGAATCCCAATTTATCAATTGTTTTTTCAAGACCAAGAATCGCGCGGATTGGTTGTTGTTGCCGAACATGAGTCAATAATACTTGAACAGACCGTGTATCTTGGTGATCCAAAATCGCAAGTATTAAACAAGTCAGGCTTCCTGTTCAAAATAGAAGACCCACTTACGGATTCTGCATTCAGGGATCAGCTTATCTCCGAAAGCAGAGATTGGCTCAAGGACGTTCCTCAAGAAGAGCAAGCCAAGATGGCCGCTCTGTATGTAGGAATGAGCTTTCTAGAGAGGATTGAGGTGAAAGTGCCTGATCCGAAAAGAATTGTTTCAGGCACCCTGAAAACTGAAGATATCGAGGGATTATAGTTAATGTTAGTTCCTAAACCTCTTCGCCTCCTCCGGAAACACCACTATTGGCTTCCAGTCGATCTTCAAAACATCCCTAGAGTGTTTTTCGATCTGCTGGACGCATTGGCGCGACCAGCAGAATTCAGATTCAGATAGTGAAATCCCAAACTGCAAAAGAGCAGCGATGAGCATTAATCGTAGTAATAGTGTAATCATGGCAGACCTCCTAGTTATTCTTTGAAAGTGATTGAAGTACGGGATGAGCTGTTTGCAATTGCTCAGGGGACATCTCTTGGACGATTTCCAGGCACTCCTTTCTCAAATCTTGAGGTAAAGGCACCTTGCCAGAGGCGAACATCTCGTAAGTTTTTCGTGTGGCTCCATATGCCGGGAGCAATGCCTCCAAATGATGAGGATGCACACGAACCCGCCCGTGTTCCAGGTGGTTGATGATCCCATCTTTCAGGCCAGAGGCTTTGGCTGCACCTCGGTGCTCAATCCAGCCTGCTGCCGCAGAAATTGGAGTGTACGACTCTCTTTGGTTTTGTGTTTTGACCGCTTTTCTTAGACATAGTAGTTCCTTTCTATGTGTGTAGGCACATTTCACATAGGCATGGAACTCTAACTGTTTGAAAATTGACTTGGTTTTCTTACTCCCTCTTTTGTTTTCTAAGCGTGTAGTTTTGCAAAACACACTCAAAAACGTGGGGCAAGAATGGGGCAGATGTGGGGCAAAGCCGATTAACATTCGCTAATTTCGGCTAACGATCCCCAGGTGAACTCGCGTCTGCGGGCCTCCTGTTTTAGTTCATGGTTTAATGGGTTTAGGTTTTCCCCCGCTTCGGGGGACTTACCAGTTGAAAAATTTGGTGGAGGCGGTGGGAATCGAACCCACGTCCGCAAGTGTTCCACATTAAGGCGCTACATGCTTAGTCGATATTTTTAGAGGAACCACAGAGCTTCTACCGACAAAATATCTACGGTCCCTCCCCCAGATTGTTTAAGTGAGTGGCCCTGGAGAAACCAACCGATCACCGAGGTAACTACAGTTACACCTTCCAGGTAGCGTTACCAACTACCTGGTCGACGTGCAGCTTAATTAAGCTGCAAATGCATAGTTGTCGTTAGCAACTATAGGTTGCTCGTTTTTAACGAGGTCCACGAGCGCCCCGGCATGCTCCCTAAGCTTCACTACCCACGTCGAAGCCATGTCGCCCCCATATAGGTGTTGAATACTCAAAGACTCTTATTTGTAACACAAACACCTGGCTTTTGTCGAGAGGGCTCTTCTAAGGTCGCGGAATAAGGTGGCTTTAGTCATTTTTATTGGCTGAGGTGGGGGCGCAACTTTACCCTGGTTGCTGGGTTTCTCCTAAAATATTCACCTAATCTGTCAGTTAAAAAAGGGAGTCTGTATGTTCACTCGATTTTTGGTACTGGCTGCGGCCCTGTGTTTGTTGTCACCACTGGCCTCGGCAGAAAAGTTTCGCGAATCTTGTAAGGACGACATTAAGAAATTTTGTACCGACAAGGGTATTAAGCCCGGCGGAGGGAGAATCCTGTCCTGCTTGAAGGCCCAGGAAGCCAACCTCTCCTCCGGCTGCTCAGCGGCCATGGCTGAGGGAAAGCAAAAAATGAAGGACTGGCATGCTGCCTGTAAAAGCGATATCCAAACTCACTGCAAAGGCATTCCCCCTGGAAAAGGACGGCTTCTGTCCTGCCTGAAAACAAAAGAGGATAGCCTAACCTCTGAATGCAAAACGGCCATGTCGAGCCGATAATGATAACCCAATGGCGTAATTTTCGAATGCCGCGCACGACTAGTTGCGTGGCTTCCCTTTATTTTCTCGTTGCTTCAGCGATTTTACTTAATCTAGCCTGCTCTCCTCAGTTCTCTCCCAGGGCGGCTGATATGCTGGGCGATGACAGTCGGCTGCTCGGGGATCATCCACAGAACCCTCTTGAGATCCTTGAAATTGACCCGGACCAGGCCAGCTCTGAGCTCGAGTACGATTTGATCGAACTCGCAAAAGAGAAGGTTGACCCCTCTATCTCAAGGCAAGACTCAACGCCTAGTCTGGTGCTTGGGGTTGTGACCAGGGATTTCTCCCATGTTTACTCATTGGGGGCTTCTCCCCAAGGCGTGCGCCCAAATATGAGAAGCCTCTACCCTATCAGCTCTGTTTCCAAAATGCTCACGGGGTTGATCGCCGCAACCGCCATCAAAAAGGGACTCTTCTCTGGGGAGACATTAGTACGCTCAGTGATTCGGCCTGAGTTGGCGAGTCTCGTTGATTCACGACTAACCATCGATCACCTGTTAAGCCATCATGGCGGCTTCGAAGCCATGCCCAAGAATCTGAATAGCGGCAATCCCTTAAGCCCAGCTTTTGGCTATTCAATGGAGGACCTGACCGCCTGCTTGGAATATCTTTGTCCAAGAATAGGGCTGCCTGGCGAGAAGTACCAATACTCCAATCTAGGGCTTGGCCTTCTCGCAGTCGCCCTTGGTGACGGCTTAGATACTACCGATTACTCTGAGCTGCTCGCTCTCTGGTTAACTGACCCTGTAGGCATGAAGGATACGATACTCAGTAGACACATTCTGACAATTGACCCAGATCGATATCGCATTATCGCGGGAATTGGAGAAGGTGGTCGGGAGGTCGACCCGGCCCAGATGGGAGTACTGTCGGGAGCGGGCGAAGTTGTCTCCACTGCTTTCGATATGGTTTTGTTACTCCAATCCCTTGTTTTTATGGAACCGGGGTCCTCAGCAGACCTTGCCACTAGGGAGATCGCCTCTATAAATAGTACCCACGCCATGGCTGCAGGCTTTGATATCTCAAAAGATCGCCCTTACCTTCTCTACTATAAAGGCGGAAGCCAGCCTGGTTATTCGTCGTTCATTGTTTGGTCTTCTGAGCTAGGAGCTGGAATTGTCCTTCTATCCAATAGGGGGAGCTTCTCTTCGCACACCAAAGATCTCTCCTTCCGCCTCATCGACAGGATCGCCAGCGCGCAGCTCTGAAATAAACCCATATTCATGCAATCTTTTCGCGAACAACCTTAGCAAATATTCACTCAAATCAAGGTTGCTGGCCGCATTGAGTCACGCGGGGTATCTGTGGACAAAAGTGTACGGTTTGGGGCCTTTGGCCCGGTAGAAATAACAATAAGGGGTTATCTATGTCTGTATTTACGCGGATTTTGTCCGCTCTCGCACTCACGTTCTTTGCCACGTCCACCTTGGCCGCAATTAATCCAGCTTCTTCCCTTGAAGACGAAGGGGTTGCTACAAAGATTGAAGAACAATTGACCGGATTGGGTCAGTTGGACCTTCAACGCCTGATCGACACCGATACTGTTGAGGACATCTTTCAAACACCCGCCGGCGGTGAAAAGATTCAAACGGCGGCCCTTTGGACTTGTCGGGCTCATACCTACTGTCGCAATGGCAGAAGGATCTCCTGCTGGTCTCAGGGCTACTCCTGCTACTCACAAGCGGATGAGGGTGTTCAGGTCTACTGCCAGGCCAATGGTGGCGCTCGCTGGTCCCGGGCCACTTGTCGCTAATTAGCCTTTAGCTTGTGGTGCCAGACGTACCATTTTGGTTGCGGCTGGCACCCAACTATTCGAAGTACTCACCTTTGGGCCGCCTCAAGGAGTAGTCCTCCATGAGATAGTTAACAACCGGATTTTCCACCACTCGCTTGGTGGAGCTGAGGAAAAACTCCTCATAGACCCCTGATAAATATCCCAGCTTAAATAGCTTATGTTCGTCTATCATCGACTTTACAGCGAACTCCGGTTCTGCGATAAGCCCCGCGCCATCACATGCCAGAAGCTTCTGAACAGTTGTGTCCTGAGCTTCAGATAGAACCTGAACAGAGATCTTTTTACTAGTGAAAAAGTGGTCAATGTCATGCCTCAACTTACTGTGCAGGGTTGGCAAGATCATCGGTTGGTTTTTAAGAGAAGCGGGAAAGCCCTTTTTTAGGTGAATGAACTTCTTGGCTCCATAAACTCCAATTTTGAAGCGCGCAATGGATCGACTAAAGACAGACTTGTCGTCCGCAGGAATAACTAGGTGATTGGAAACCACCACGTCAACTGAGTGGCTAATGAGTTGCCTATAGAGCTCATCCCCCGTGCCGTCGAGTGCGGTCACATGGCAGTCTTGGAATCGACGAGCCGACTGCATGATATTAACAACCAGATTTTTCGGCACACTGTCTAGAGAGCCAATCGTTATATGGGGACGGATCGAGTGAGATTTACTGCTGAGAACCTCCAGTAATTCTCTACCAAGGCTGTGGATTTGATTGGCGTATTTGAGAGTCGCCTTGCCGGCATCAGTCAGAATCAACTGACGATTCCGCCGCTCGAAGAGCTTTTGGTCGAAAAACTCCTCCAACTGTTTTAACTGGGCACTTAAGGCCGGCTGACCCACCATCAGCTTCTCTGAGGCCCTGGAAATGCTTCCCTCCGTGGCGATCGATCTGAAGTACATTAAGTGATGATAGTTTAGCCAGTTCATGGTCCAGCCTTTAATTCGATTTAAACGAAGTATTTAATAAGATTAATATATTTTTATAAATTATCAAATGCCTGTAGTCTATAGGAAATCGACCAAACAAGGAGGCAGACATGACAAACAAGGTCCAAATTAAGGTGAGTGGAAATGAGTTCAACCAATCTCATGCCCACCGTTTAAACAATGTGCTCACCCAAGTCGAAGAAATACTGCCTAGATCCTCCACTCTCAATGGACACATCACGGGTAGCGAGGGCCAATACCATGGCCGTATTCATATTTACACCAGAATAGGCGCTTTTGTGGCCAGAGCCAAAGCAAGGAATATTTTTACCTTGATTGCTAAACTTCAGGCGAAAATTCTAAGGCAGATTGTAAACTGGAGAGAAAAACGAGCCGCCAAAAAGAGATATCTCCGTCGGAAGAGGAAATTAGTGCTATTACCTAGTCAAGATTAATCCCTAGATTCTGACTTTATCCGAAGGGACGCCTGATGGCTGGCCAATCAACGCCGAATAACCTGGTTCGAAAGACATTAGACAAGGTGACATCGCCAATCCAGGCCTTCGTCAAGCTTGAGAGCTCAAGCGGGCTAGTCTTGTTGGCCTCTGCTCTCTTTGCAATGGTGTTTGCTAACAGCGAACTGTTGTCAGGCGATTATTTTCGACTCATTAATTTGCCTATCAGTCTGTGGATTGGTTCCTTTGGGTTAGATAAAACTCTACTGCTATTTGTGAATGATGGCCTAATGGCCATCTTCTTTTATCTCGTTGGCCTAGAAATCAAACGGGAGCTTCTTTCTGGCGAGCTCTCCACTCCGGCCAAGGCGTCTTTTTCCATCTTTGCCGCCTTAGGAGGGATGGTTGTTCCAGCCATTTTGTTCGTCTCGCTAAATCCAAGTGCACCACAGAGCGCCGGCTGGGGAATTCCCATGGCGACAGATATTGCCTTTGCACTGGGAGTTCTTACCCTGTTCGGCAAACACGTCCCTGCAGTGTTAAAGGTGTTTTTACTCGCTCTTGCAATTGTGGACGACCTCGGTGCTATCACTATTATTGCGCTGTTTTATACTAATGAAATCGCCGCAAACTATTTGGGATTAGCAGGAATGAGTCTGTTTTTACTTTTTCTGCTCAACTATGCAGGCTTTCGAAACGTAGTCATTGGAATAATTCTTGGGATTATTACTTGGCTTTGCTTCCTAAAATCAGGGGTACATGCCACCTTGGCTGGAGTGTTCCTGGCTTTTCTTACGCCTGCAAAACCAATTGCTGCGAAGGGCTCTGAAGAGATCTCCAAGTCAGCCATACTTGATCAGTATATCCATGCCCTTCATCCCTGGGTTGCCTTTTTGATTATGCCCGTATTTGCGTTTTTTAATGCCGGCGTCGATTTAACTGGTTTTGAGTTAAAGGCCTTAATAACCAGCCCCGTAGCCCTCGGGGTCATCGTGGGACTGGTCCTTGGAAAGCCGCTTGGAATTCTACTTTTTACTTACTTTTCGGTAAAGCTTGGCTGGGCAAATCGTCCCCCCGGGGTTTCATGGATGAATATCACCGCCATTGGATTTATTGCCGGAATCGGGTTCACGATGTCCCTGTTTATCAATAGCCTGGCCTACTCTCAGCCCGAATTTGCGATGCAGTCAAAAATTGGCATACTGTTCGCCTCAATAATTGCTGCTGTGTTAGGCTCCGCCCTTTTATGGGCGAGTCGGGTCGGCAAGAAAAGGATCGCTGGTCCCGGGCCACTTGTCGCTGATTAGTCTTCAAGCAGGATCTTGCGCCTTTCTGGGGCGACAAGGCTGTAGACACAAGGAACAACAAATAAGGTGAACAGGGCGGAGAGCAAAACTCCGCCGATTACCGTTAAGGCCATGGGGATGCGGGTCTCGGCACCCGGCCCCAGGGCCAATGCTGGCGGCAGGGCTGCAGCCAGAGTGGAAACTGTGGTCATCAAAATTGGTCTTAACCTAATGGGACAGGCCTCCATGATGGCGTCCCTTAAAGGTGTTCCCTTGTCACGCAACTGATTAGTGAACTCAACTAACAGAATACTGTTTTTCTTCACAATGCCCATGGTGAGAAGAATCCCAATGACTGAATAAATATTCAGAGTCTGTCCCCCCAACCACAGGGCAATACCCGAACCAATCAGGCCAAAGGGAATGGCCAAAAACACCACCCAGGGATCAAGGAAAGAATTAAACTGGCTGGCCAAAACCATGTAGGCGATGATAAGGCCCAAGAGCATAATGATCACGGTCTCAAGAAGCTTCTCCCTTGGCGTTTCTGAGAAGCGAATAAAATATTTCTCTGGCAAGACGCTAGCGGCAATCTCTTCCACCTTAGAGATGGCTTTACCTTCGGTCACACCCGTAACCAGTGAGCTATCCACCCTGACGCCACGAATGCGGTCTTCGCGATAGACGTACTGAGGGGATGTAGTTGAGTTGACGTCTACTACTTGGGCTAGGGGCAAAAGCTCGCCCCGGTTGTTGCGCACGAGAATGGGGCTGATGTCCTCAACCCTTTGCCGGTCCTTTTCCTGAAGCTGAACAAAAACCGGGAAGCGACGGCTCCCCTGGGTGTAGTTGGTGGCGACCACACCACCAAAGGTGGCGTTGATGACATCGGCGATTTCTGAGACCTCAACCCCTGAGCGAATGGCCTTTTCCCGATTGGGAGTGATTTGCACTTCGGGTAGTCCCCGGGCATCGTCTGAGCGCACACCAACGAACAACCCGGAGTCTTCCATTTGGGTTTTCATGACGTCAAAGAGCTCCTTTTGTTTTTCCGGGTCAGGACCACTAATCGTGTATTCAACCGGATTTCCCCTTCGCCCCCCAAGGTTCGTACCCCAGCGGTCGCGAATAAAGACCTTCATGCCCTTAATGTTCTCATCCAACTGGGCACGGAGATCATCCACCACTTCGGGCTGGGATTGGGCGCGGTCTTTGCGGTCCTTGAGGATTACAATGCCGTTTCCGCGATTGCCCTGTCCCCCGGCACCAAAGCCGCCAATGGCAACAAAAACTCTTTGTACGGCCGGATGAGCCATCGCAATTTTTTCGAACTCTTTGATCTTTTCGTCGGTGTACTGCATGGACTTACCATCAGGAGCCAAAAACATCACCGAAACCATGCCCCGATCCTGGGGGGGCACAAACTGAGTCTCAAGTTTTTTAAATACCAATGCCGAACCGGCAAACAATAGCAAAGACAGGAGGAGTACCAAGCCTCGGCGCTCAAGGGCTTTATTTAATAGACCTGAGTAAATGTCCTTGAGCTTAAGCATGAACTGATCAAAGCCCCTACCGAAAGCCGTTGCCCTCTCCCCAACCCTGAGAAACTGAGAACATCGCATCGGAGCCAGGGTGAGCGCCTCCAAAGAACTAAGGGAAACCGCAATGGAGATGGTGACGGCAAATTCTAAAAAGAAGCGGCCCTCGATACCTGGCATGAATGAAATGGGTATAAAAATTGCGACCAGGGCCAGTGTGGTGGCAATCACGGCAAAGGTGATCTCGCGACTTCCTTTGTAGGCGGCATTGACTTTGTCTAGCCCCATTTGGCCATAACGAACAATATTTTCCAGCATAATAATGGCGTCATCCACCACCACACCGATGGCCAAAGCCAACCCCAGAAGAGAAAAGGTGTTCAGTGTAAATCCCAGCCAATTAATGATAATAAAGGTTCCGATGATGGCCGTAGGAATCGCCAAAAGAATATTTATTGTGGCTGACCAGGAACCCAAAAAAATCCAACATACCAAAGAAGTGAGAAGAGCCGAAAGAATGAGAGTAAAAACTAACTCATCCACACTCTCACGGATAAATTGGGTGCGGTCGAAGTTGACGGAAAGGCTTGTGCCTTCGGGCAGCTCTTTGTTGAGGGACTCTATTCGCTCCTTCACCCGGTCAGCAGTGGCGGCGGCATTGACTCCTCTTTGTTTTTGGATAGCCATGCCAAGAGCTGGCTTGCCATTGACCCGAGAAATGCGCTTGAGGTTTTCCACCCCTTCGGTGATCTGGGCCACGTCCTTAATTCTTAAAGGCACAAAATTAGGCGAGCCGCCCCGGCGGCTAATCACCATGTTGGCAAATTCCTCTTTAGTCGAGGCCTCACCCATGATGCGGATGAGGTCTTCTTTGTCAGCCAACTCCAGCTTACCAGCGGGAAGTTCCTTGTGCTCGCGACGAATGCTGGCCACTACGTCCTGGGAAGTTAGTTGATAGCGCCTGAGCTTTTGCGCATCCAAATCAATGCGCAACATGGGCTCGTGATAGCCAAAGGGCCTGACTTCGGCCACACCTTCGACGGTGGCAAACTGATCTCTGACTCGATCGCGAAAGAGGATCATGTGTTCGCGAAGGGAGTAGTTTTCGGCGACCAAGGATAAATACATGATGGGCTCATCGTCGGCGTTTGATTTGGTCACCGTCGGTGGCTCCATGGAGTCGGGCAGTAGCCTTTGCGCCCGCCCTAATAAGGTCTGAACCTCCTGCAATGCAAAATCAATATTGCGATCAAGGCCGAACTCCAAGGTGATGCGGGCGGAGTTGCGCTCGGCCACCGAATCCATTTTATTAATGCCTTCCATGGCGACGAGCACACTTTCGACGGGCTCGATCACGTCTTTTTCGATGACTTCGGGGGTGGCTCCCTCATAGGAGTAGCGAACTGTCACGGTGGGAAAATCCACATCCGGATTTTCGTTAATACCCATTTGGTTGAAACTTAAGATTCCAAAAAAAATCAGCCCAAACATGAGAATCCAGGCGAAAACGGGGCGACGAATCGACAGTGAAGATAAACTCACGGCCTGACTCCCGCTGCCTGATGGAGCTCGTAGAATAAATTTTTGGCTTGAAAGTGACTGCGGTTGGCGGCTCGCTTGACTTGAAGGAGGTCATCCAAAGCTCGTAAGACATCCAGGTCGGACACCAAACCCGAGCGAGATTCACGAATGTGTTCCCGATAGCTTCTTTCCGCTGCCGCGACGGCCTCTTGGAGTTTTTTGTATTCACCAACCTTCATGGCGAGGGACTGACTTAATCTCTCCAGAGCAAGCTGACTCGCTCGCTTGAGATCTTCATACTCAAGCTCCAGTTGGCGGCTCTCTAGAGTTTTAATGCGCACATCCGCATTGGTTGCTCCGCCGCCGTAGAGTTGCCACTTGGCCGTCACGCTCACATCCCAATCAGAGGAAGCCAGCACCCCGGCCCGGTCCAAATAATAGTTACCGGTCAGGTCTACCTCGGGAAGATAGTCCCCTTTTGCCGCTTTGGTCTCGGACCGAGATTGTTCAAGGATAAGTTGAGCGGCCTTAAGTTTAGGTAGGGCTTCCACATCGATCGTGGGCTTAATATTTGTCCAATTGACTTGGGCACCAAGGGGATCTTCTACTTGGGCGATTTCCACCATCCCAGTGAGTTTGGCCAACTCCTCTTTTGCCTTAAGAAGTTCAATTTTTTGCGCCTCAATGTCAGCACTCACCCGCGCCATTTGGCTGCGAGCCGAATAGAGTTCGGTTTTTTTAGATCGGCCAATGCTCACCCGATTGGTCAGATATTTGATCCTCTGATCAAGAAGGGCCGCTTGCTCAGAGAGAATCTTGCCTTCATTCTCCACTGTCAGGTAATCGCAAAAACCCTGGGCCAACTCGGCATAGAGGTCGACTTCCTCTTGTACCCGGGTCCACTTGGCAATATCGGGGTATTTTTTTGCGGCCTTGAGCAAATGATATTCGGATCCACCCTGAAACAAGGCTTGCCTCAAAGTCACTTGGGCCGTGTGCTGGTGACCTTCGCCAAAGCTTGAGGTCACCCCCGATCCACCCACTTCTTCCCGCCAGGTATTGGTGGAGCTGATTTCAAGTTCAGGCAATACGGACGAATAGGCCTCACGCTTTTGCGCCTGGCTGATTTCTTCGCTCAACGTTTGATTACGGATGCGGGAGGTGTTCTCTTTGGCCTTTTCGAAGGCCTCGGACAAAGTCAGGCCCCGAGCCCCGAGGGTCACAAGTAATAAACAGGCCAAAGTGCTTCCGTGCAATGCAGGCTTGAGTCTCAGCATAACCAAACCATTTTGCCATATATTGAGAGGATAGCTACTGCCGAATGGATTTGATCCCAAGTGGCTACGGCGCATCAGTTGGGCGACTTTACTTTTTCCGGGCGGTCGATTAAGCTGAGTTTCAGTTTTGGGGTGAAGGCCCTTTTATCACCACTTACCAGGAGGTTTTTATGATTGTAGCAAAGACTTTGTCAGCTGACCTCCGCGTCTTGGGTTGATTGCAATTCCAATAAAACCAGCGCGCTCCAGGTCAGCTGTTATGAGCTGAATTTTCGGTTATAATTTTATCTTGGAGCTTTAAATGACAATTAATGAATTTGGCTGGGAAACCTTTGAGTGCTTTCTTGAGGGCATGGACCGGCAGTTAAACTTTGATCCGCGCACCATTGGCCGTGTCGCCCAGGTGCAGAGGGATCTTTTTGGCGTGATCTGTGAGGCCGGCTATCTGTGGTGCGAACTCACCGGCAAACTTCGTCATGAGGTAGAAAACTCGGTGGAGCTTCCGGTGGTGGGGGATTGGGTGGAGCTCAGTCCCCCATTCACGGACGCCGGTGGTGAGTGGAGTGCTTTGATCACCGGGGTTTTACCGAGAAGGAGTTTTTTGGCGCGAGGGGGGCATGCGCGAGGGACCCAGGTGTTAGCGGCTAACGTTGATCGAGTGATGGTGGTGATGTCGGCAAACCTGGATTTTAAGGTCAATCGCCTGGATCGCTACATGGCCTTGGCGGCAGCGGGTAACTGCGACGCGGCCTTGGTGTTATCCAAGGCAGATCTTCATCCGCATATGGAAGAGCTGGTAAGTCAGGTTAAGGCCCGCCACCCGGATCTACCGGTGTTTGTGACCAGTGTGGTGAGCCAAACAGGACTCAAGGAACTGGCCGAGTCTCTGCTCCCCGAAAAGGCCTACACTTTTGTGGGCTCATCAGGCGTTGGTAAATCAAGTCTGGTGAACTTTATGATGGGCCGTGAAGTGCTGGCGGTGAGTGGTATTCGTGAAGACGACGATAAGGGACGTCACACGACAACCCACAGAGAGATGGTGAAACTTGAGAGCGGAGCCTTGCTTGTCGACACCCCCGGCTTGAGAGCCGTGGGATTAGTCGATGAAGACGAAGCCCTTGAAGCCACCTTTGGTCAACTCCATGAGCTCGGTCAAAGGTGCAAGTTTCGCGACTGCACCCACGACACTGAACCTGGTTGTGCGGTGAGAGCAGCACTTGAGTCCGGCGAACTCGACCCACAGACCTGGGAGAGTTACGACAAACTCAAGCGCGAGCAGGCCTTTGAACTGCGCAAACAGGACAAGGCCATGGCTGCAAACCATAAAAAACATTGGAAGACGATCACGCAGAATTGGCGTGTGAGAAAAAAACACGAGGGCCGGTAAATACCGGCTCTCGTTTTACGCTTCTATATGTGACTATTGCCTATAAAAACAAACTTCGATGCCCGGTCGATGTTTACTTTTGAGCCGCCTTCAATTTTTTAGTCAGGTCTTCGGTCAGCTCAACGGGTTCGTGTAAAGGTTGGTCAACTGACCATACCGTTTTCTTTAGATACAACCCGGTCATAGCAATGGTCCACAGAACGAAAATTGCGTAATTGTAGAGTGCTTTCACGCGTCTACGCTTACTCCAGTTCTTATTCATTGTGGATTCCCCCTATAAACTCATCTTTCCCTGCCCATTACTACTGCAAGGGGTGGTCCAGAAGTGTTTGTAATCAGGGGGTTTTTGTTCTCAAATTGAGTCGCGAAGATTAAGAGTGACCACAAGATTTGTCGCCTAGTTTGTTGACGATGGAAGGCGCCATCAACCTTGGTGTTTCATCTAAAGACGCTCTTGAAATGTGATAGCTGATTTTTTGATCCGATTAAAAAGTCCGCCCCGGACCTCCACCAGGTCCGGGGCGCCCCAATTCATTGACGATCTCTCAGTAACCCTTAGTGATGAGCGTCCACTGTTTCCAACATTCACACTCTCTCAACACAACACCAAGTACTACTACCACCCCAGCCTCAGCTTGCCCTTTTCTTTCCCGAGTCAGCCCTCGGATCGCTCACCAGACTAGATACGTACCACATTTTGCCGTTTCCATCTCGAAGCCCCGCAACTTCAAGAGACAGAAGTGCAATCAACACCTACTGGGTGATCATCAATATGTCGAATCGCAAATTTAAAATGAGGGTCCGCCTCATCGGCGCTTCTGGAGTTTTCCTGGTCAGATAACTCGCCTGTCGACCCTGCAATACTCGCGGGCAAGAAATACAATTCCTATACCAGGGTTTTTAGGCCTTAATGAGGTCTTAACCTGTTGAAATGACTTATGGGTCCCAGAGCCCGCACCGACCAAATAGGGAACTTGCGACCCATTTTCGCGTCACCGGGCTCGGAATGAGTGCCTGATCAGCCAGCGGGCCTGAGCTCCATGGCCGGAACCTGGTCACCGAGGAAGGTCTTTTTGTAGTTCTCCCACTGCATCCCATTGAGGTCATAGTCATAGAGCATGATCGAATAAGGTGTCTTGGGATTGTACTTGGCCAACTCTGCCAGCCACTCACCAAGGGTCATGTCGTGGCTGGGGTGACCCCAAATGGTGGTCTCTTTGAAGAAGGGCCTTTCCATAATCTCGGTCTGTATTTGCTTAAAGGTCTTAAGCGAAGCCCCCTTAAGCCGACCTGGCTCGCCGGTTTTGATTTTCTCCGACAGGTCTTCGGCACTCATTTTGGTTTGCTTCTTGAGTTTTGAGAATAGAATCCAAAAGCGGATCATCTCAAACGAAGCCCCATCGAAGTACATCAGGCGGCCATCTTCACCGTCGCCAGTGAGGAGGTCGTCGTCTTCAAGGGATTCCAGGTCGTCTTCGTCAAAACGGTTGTAGCCCAGGGTCTTAAGCCCCTGAAGATCTTTAACCGCTTGATCTGTCATGTCGACGATGATGAAGTTCTCGCCCGCATAGCTGGGCTCATCCACCTTCTCAGGGAAAATGGCGCCCAAGTAACCGGGCTCACCAATCAAACCGTTGCGACCCATGCGGATTTTGGCCTTGGCCTTGCCGTCAAAATCAAGCTTTGGGAGAACATCCGAAGGGGTGAAGTCAGCGTTGTTGATGATCACCGATTTGTAGGCGCGATCAAACAGCTCGGTGAAATCATCATAGACTTTGTAGACCATGTGAACAACCACCGCACTCAAGGCCAGAGCACAGCCTGTCAGGTGTTTGCCCTTAGCCAAAGACTCAATCGCCGTTGAAACCTTAGTGGATTTTTTATTCTGCCAGTAGCCGTAGAGCTCTTCGTACTCAGCCGGCACATTGGCTTGGGTGGTTTTCATAAACGAGAAGTGGCGGGTAAAGCCTGTGCCTTTCCAGCCACCTTCGTCGTTGTAAGGCCACTCAAAACTTTGCGCGATGGCCTCGGTGGTGGCTCGCGCCTGGGTGGCAAGCTTTAAGCGAAAGGCCTGCTGTGAAGCCTTGTCGGCAATCGCTGAGGGGAAAAACTGGCGCACCACTTGTTTGGCCACCGTCGCCGCCTTTGATTTCACCTTGCCTGAGACCTGAAGACACAGAGCCAAACACTTTTCGCCCTTGAGATCGGCAAAGCTCTTTAGCTTTAAAGGGCTGCCCGCTTTGATCTGAATGTCCTGCTTGAGGTTTTCCACCACTTCGACCCGCCAGCCGAGTGAACTTAAAAAGTTCCACTGGTTTTGGATTTCAGCTTTGCTGGCCACTTCCTGCTTAAGCGCCTGATCCATCTCCCCCTGGCTCAAACCAAGTGCCGAGAGCTGAAACAGCAGGGCAAATAAAATCAGGAAACTAAACGAGCGATGGGCTTTATGGGACGAAAGCATCTGGACCCCCTTTTGGATAAGGGCAATCCTAGACAAGGAGCTACAGACCCGCACCGCTAGCGGCTGCTAGTAAAATATTTTACCCATTATTGAAACCGAAACCAGGAATGATCTCCACACCCTAGTAAAGATGTAAACCCCACTCGAACCCCTTACCAGGGCGGCTGTTCACCCAGAATCTGAGCGGGATCGCGGTTGAGCTCGATTTGCCGGTCCCACTCGTAGCGAAGAAAGCTCTTCATGGTAGAGAGGGCTTCGGCGTCCTCATACTCAGCCGGCTTATCGCAGCTGGAGCCCGGGTGGTAGGTGGATGGGGCACAATAGCTTAACTTCACGTCATCGATATCGCTCGTTTGCGCCATCACCCAATCGCGAACTGGGGTGGGCCCTTGGGGATTAATGGCTGGATCAAACACATAGACTTGGCCACCAATGCGTACCACGGGAGCTGTGTGATACCACCAGGTGACTGATCCTGAAGGGCTGTTGTCGGTTTGCACTTCCAGACTGCCGAAAATAAAAATACGTGTCGGTTCGGTGTAGCCTCGACCAGACAAATACTTTTTCATCATCGCAGCCCGAGCGTAACAACCATCATCGGGATAAAGCCAAGTCAGGCGGCGCTTAAAAATCGGAGCCTGAAGGGGGTCGTCGAGATCCCTTTGGTCACGGACCTGAAAGAAACCGGTGAGAAGCTCATCCTCGCTCCCCCATGTGACCACCTTGTTGTGGTTCAACTGGCTAAAGGGAACCGCCACACTTTCAGCATTGTCGCGTGACCAAGCCATGGGAAATTGGCGATCCCACTGCTGGTAAAAACGCTCGCGGGCCTGTTGCCAGCTCTCGCCCGGCAGGCGTTTTTGCGAGGCAAACTCTCTAACCGAGTTGTTCTGTGCTGAGACTTCCGCCAAAGTTTTGTGAGTCCCCACGAGGGTGATCACTAGAGTGACGAAAAAAAGCAAACGCCTTAAAAACCCCTTGTCCATGGTGTTTCCCCCCATCCCGAATTTCACTTTTGATAGTCAAAATTAAATCCGGGTCCGAGCCCTAACCCAAGGAGATTCTTATTTTGTTGCAGTGCATTATTCGCTGTGTTAGGGTGCTCTTTAAAGAGAGGACTTATGCGTTTCTACCAAATCTACACTCATACCCCTTCAACCAAGACGCCCCTGCGTCGCCGGTTTCTGAAGTTACGTCCACTGGTTAAGACCGCAGCAGGCAAGTGATTGCCCAAGGTTTTGTCAGTGAAGATTTTCCATGTTTGAGCAGTAAGCTTTACGCCTGGAACGAACAATTGATCTCATTGTTCAATCACTCGTGACCTATTTCCCTCTCAAAATACCCACAAAACCTATTTCTCGCCGCATCCATAAGAGGAGGAAATTCCTTTCATTATTAGGGCTTTATCAAAGTAACAAGTCTTGCGTAAAAGTGACCTTTGAGGGCACCAGTGAGAGCGCAATCTAAAAAATAAAGCCCGTTGAGTCGAATTCACCCTTGGCCCACTCCTTGCTATTCACAAGGTCCTGCGGAACGTTGGTTGTTGTGGAACGTTGATTGTAGGTCTTGCTTGGGCTTTAGCGATGAACTCTTTCCCCCTCCCCCTCGATTGAAAGACTGTTGGAACCATCCAGTTCCTTCTCGTTTAGCGCTAAGGCACCAAGCAGGCCGTTTAATTCTCACCAAAACGCCCTGTAAGAGCCCTTACTGGGAAGCCCCTTCGATAGTATTAGATACCGGGAAAAGTTGAATATTGAGCTGATAAACGCGCTCTCCCTTGGATTGGGAGCGGCTGACCTTGATGTCCTTGAGCAGGCGTTTTTTGAGCTGACGGACCTCAAATTTGATCTTTTCAAATTCCTCTTTGGTCAGAGCCATGGTGAGGGCACCAATTTCCCTCTCTGTGGGATCGTCCTGAAAGAGGGACTCAAGGCCTAAGTAAATCAATTCTGCCTGGATCTTGCGAACCATGGCCACAGGGATGGACTCATAGCCATTGACCAACTCGCGGCCTTTGGTGAGTTGTCCGTCGTCTGAGCGCTTGAGCTCTCCTGATTCCACCAGAAGATCAATAGCCCTTTTGAGCTCATCCACCGACACCCGATCTCTCAGCGTTCGGCGCAGCTGAACAGGATCAAAATCCACACCTTGCTGATCGGTCAGGGCGTGGAGAACCCAGGACACCCAACCAGGGACCTTATCCCATGCCTCGGTGTTGATCTCACCACTGCGGATTTGTTTTTTCACCCGCAATTCACTGAGGGCCTTCAAATAGCGATTGCGCTCCAAAGGATCGCGGGCCTGGCCATAGAGCACCAGGGCCTTAAACTCACGGGCTTCTTCTTTAGATAGCCCCAGAGCCTTGGCAAACTTCTTCACCATGTCCATGGAGAGATTGCGCTGACCTTCGATAATCAATTTTAAATAATTGGGTGATTTGATGTCAGCCGATGCGCTAAAGGCGGCGTAGGAATAAGGACGAACCGCTGAACTCAGGGTCTTCTTTTTGTAATCGTAAAAATCGCTCAGGAATTGGCGGAAATCCGTGTACTCAGAAAGCACCGGCGAACGAAAGGCCTCGCCAAGCTCACGTGAAAGTGATGCTGTCTCTGTTGAAATCCCCATGATGTGTTCCTCTGATGACGAACCCATCTTCCCACAAAGGTTTGATTTGTAAAAGAAATTCTTATTGGGGCGGCGCATGAGTCGGCCGCCCGATTTAAAATCGCCTTAGTTTTTTTGCTTCTGCAGGAGATACATGAAGTCGCGAGCCTCAAGAATCTCACTGGTAATGGTGAGCAAAGTGTTTTCTGCAACGCCTTTCAGGTGAACCTGGAGAACCATGTTGCCGTTGCCGTCGTTACTGAGCAACTTCACGCGAGAGATGTAGTTCTCAAATTTACCCTGATCATTCGTAACTCGACCTGTGGTTTCCCGCAGAAATCCGTTCACGCCCAAATTGGCTTGGTAGTCACGAGCGTCGTCGGCCAGCATCAGTGGTCCAGAAATCACCAGCACATCCTGCTCAGGCTTTTCAATAGTCGTGACTGACCAAAAAGTCAGAGTGAATGCCGAGCGGCCATAGGCCACGGCAAACGAGCGGAACTCCACATCGTTAGCACCAGGAGCACGCATCGGAGGAGGCATACAGTTGTTGTTGCCACTCATCCGACAGGCATTGATGGCCTGGACTGCATCGTGGGTGTTTTTCATGTAGAGCATGAACTCTTTGTACTCGTCGTTCATGGACTTGAGAGACTTCTGGTAGTCGCGCATGGGGAATTGAACATGAACATTACCAATGCGGTGAACGGCAAAGGCCGTCTTACAGATTTCACCGGATTTGGTAAACTGGTCAATGCGGATCACGGTGTTTTCACAGCTCTCCATGTTGGCGTCGAGACAAACCACACTGGCCTTAAAGACAAAATCGTCACCTGAAGTCTCAGCCGACTCGTCCATTACCGCTCGGTTGTTCACATCCAGGTGGCCTCTGAACTTGGCGCTCACGGGGCCCGCGGGACCATCAAAAATGATTTCAGCAAAAACCTTGCGATTACCCTCATTGGCCTCAATGCTCACTGAGCGAATGGCGAGAGCAAAACTCTCGCTAGCCGTCCTGAGATCTTCAGGAAGTTTGTCTACTTCGCCCTTAAGAATGGGCAACAAGGTGTCCACACGAGAATCCGAAAAAGCCCGACGTCTTTCGTCCGCGGCACCAGTAGGGAAAACTCCCACGCCATTATCGGGAGCTGCAATAGCGCCATTTGAAGGCAACACATGGACAACGGTGTTGGTGCCGGTCACCACAGTTGCCGGCTCTTCGGCCACACGCTCAATCACAGCAGGGACTGTTCCATCTGAGGTGGACACAATCACCGTCGAACGGGGGTTGGCCGCCGTGGGAATCACCACCTGGGGAGTTCCGGTAGCGGTTGGTTGCACAGTCGGCTGAGTGGCCGTGGGCTGCACGGTCGGCGTTTGTTGAGCCGGTGTCTGTTGAGCCGGACGGGTTTTACCGTCGCGGATCGGGGCCTTTTTCTTTTTGCCCGAACAGGCAACAAAGCTCACAGCCAAAGCTGCAACTAAAGCGACTTTTACCACTTGGTTCAAACGTAACATCATCTTCCAAACCTCGATTGGCGTTGATTAAAAACGTTCACTCCGTAGTGAGCAATTGGAGGGCCAATGAGGTGGCTATCAGATCGAAATTAGGTAGGTTTTACAGGGTTTAGGTGACTCTTTTGGGCACCTGAAGCTCAACTAGGGCCAATTCAGGGACTATATAGAGGTGGCTTCCACGTGGGCCACACAGGAGTCAAAGCTCCCGCCGGTGGAAACTTTGACCTCGCGGCCGTCGTTCATAGCCTGACGAAGAAGAGCCATTTTGTCTTGGTTCATGACGTGGCGAAAGAGCTGACCGTTGTACTCAGGACAAACTTTTATCAGGATTGAACCCTGCTCCCGACTGGCCAGCCGCACGGTGATCTCTCGAGTGTTGTCGTCGACGGCAATGGACTTGACTCGTCCAGACACTGCAGTTGTGTCGCGCTTGATTTGCTCCCAAATGGAGATGTTTTTCCGCTCGCTCCATGCAGCAGCGGTCACAGTTAATACAGCAAATAGAGTCGTTATGCGCCAAGCTTTAGTCATCACCGGTCATCCTTTCGGCGAGGACCTAGAGCAGAGCTTGTGCCAAGTCATTGTTAGTTTATTTGCAGTTCGGCTTATTGGGACCATTAATTTTAGCGGTGAGGGACGACGGTGAGGGGCACTTGTCTAGGACTTCGACAAGAGGATCTACTCCTCCAGGGGGTGGATTTCGGATTCTTTGGCGAGGAAATCAAATTCATATAAATGATCGCGCAGCCACTTGCGGTGCTTTTTGTGTTGTGGCGAATGCTGGGAAACCAACTTCCAAAAGCGATCCGAGTGATTGAGGTGCTGTAGGTGAGCCAATTCATGAATCACCACGTAGTCCATGACCTCTTCGGGTGCGGCCACCAGTCGCCAATTTAGGCTAATGGAGCCCTCGGGAGAACAACTCCCCCAGCGGGTTTTCTGAGAGCGAAAAGACACTGCGGTTGGGATTAGCCCCATCGCCTCTGAAATATCGTGCACCCTTTCGGCCAGGACTTCCCGCCCCTGCTGTTCATAAAATTTCATCAGGTAGGGTTTTATCTGCGGTTGGGGCTTCACGTAATAAGCGTTCGACCATTGAGCCTTGGGGATGTAACAGATTAATTGTAGATCTTCGCGCAGGATTTCAAACGTAGGCTTTTTGACTTTGGCGCTGGGAGTGAAATTTAAATAATGGTATTCGCCGGCGAACAAAACTCCTTCACCTTGGAGAAATTGTTTGCGCGGATACTGAGTGCGAAGGTCTTTGAATTCGCCCAAAACTTTTTTGAGCCACTGCTCGTTATGGCGCAAAAACTTTTGAATCTCGTTGATCGAAGTTGTTTTGCTACTAGTAACGCGAATGTTGCCGTTTGGTTTTACAGTCACGCGCATCGATCTTTGATAAGCGCGACGCAAAAGTTGCACACGATGACCTTGAAAATCCAATTCGTTGCGAACGGATTTTTCTTTCTCAGCTGTGGTCTTCTTTTGCGTTTTGTTTTTTGAATGGCTACGCCATTTAAACAAATTGAGCTGGTTCACAAAGGCCCCGGTCCCTTTTTCAATTCCCGGACGAAGACCAACCTACCACAGGTAAAAGTATGAAACCACACAGTTTTTAGGTGAGCTCCCGGAGGGCCCTTTTGCGCGCGACCGGGAAATAAATGCAATCTGAACAAATTCACCTGGCCCTCGATGGCTCGTTGCGTTATTAGGTTCCTGCGATCTTGTCCCTGGGGCATTGGGGCAAGTAGCACGGGTTAATTTGGAGGCAGGTTTAATACTCTAAGAGCACAGACGGCAGGGGGCTGCCATCTGATCGGGGCTCTTAAATATTGAGACTCTTGGTTCCTTCTCTCCTTTTTCCAAATAACCCAAAGATTTGAGTGTGACCCGCCATAGGGGTATGCCCGGGCCTCGGCTATGGGGCCCGTGATTTTTGAGCAACGTGAGACCTATGTGACTCCGTTCTATTTCGACCAATCACTTTTGGCGCCAGCTTCAGAGTTCTCTGGAGCTGGCGTTTTTCTTTTCGCCCGCCTCATAAAAGAATGCTAAGTATCGATTAATGGACTCCTTTTACGACCTCACCCCTGAAACTGTGATGACCGGAATTGAGCAGGCGGGACTGATCCCCACCGGGGAATACACCCAGCTGAATTCCTATGAAAATCGGGTATTCGACATCCGCCTGGAATCTGAAGGCAATCCCGAAAACCTCAACGGCCGGGTCATTGCCAAGTTTTACCGTCCGGGACGATGGGATGAGGCCACTATCCAGGAAGAACATGACTTCCAAATGGATCTGCGCGACTCGGGCCTGCCCGTGGTGGCCCCACTGAAGCAGGCCAACGGCAAGACCATCTCCTCTTGCCAGGGGATGTACCTGGGACTTTTCCCCAAGGCCGTGGGAAGGATGCCCCAGGAGTTGTGGCTGAACGACTACGAAAAAATCGGCCGCACCCTGGCCCGCCTCCACAACGTGGGGGAACTCAGACCTGCCCAACACCGACCCAAGCTTCATCCGGAAGTCATGGGCTGGCCGTCGTTGCGGATATTAGAAAAGTGGGCGGCACCCGAGGTGTGGTCCCGCTATGAAAGAGCGGCGGTTGATATTTTGGAGTGGCTCGAAGAGGCCCTTGAAGATGTGAACTATCAGCGTATTCATGGCGACTGCCACAAGGGGAATCTCTTACTCAAACAAGTCCGCGAAGAGCCTGAAGAGTTCTTCCTGGTCGATTTTGATGATTTTTGTATGGGACCTGCCGTTCAGGATTTTTGGATGCTCTTTTCAGGAGACCACGAAACCCTGAACGAAGAGGAACAAGCCATTTTGTCTGGCTATGAAGAGCTGAGAAACTTCGACGACCGCGAGCTGGACCTGATCCCCGGGCTGAGGGGCTTAAGGATCATTCACTACGCCGCCTGGATCGCCCGCCGTTGGGAAGACCCCTCATTCCCTCGCCTGTTCCCCACCTTTCGCGAGTACAACTACTGGGCGGAAGAAGTGGAAGCTCTCGAACGCATCGCCTGGGCCCTTAAATAGCTGAGTCATTCCAAAATTTTAGACTCGCTGTAAGAGCTCTTTTTGCCGATAGTTCGTTGATGAGGACTGTCTTGTTTTTACTCTTAGCCTGGGCTTTCGTCTTACCGCCGGCATTTGCCGACAAGCTGGTGTGGGACCAGTCCGAAGAGGGTTCACTTTGGCTTTATCCCGAGTGCGCGGATAAATTTATTCTCAACTGCGAGACTCTCCCGCCCGTTCTCGCCACCAAGATCGACCAATGCAAGATCGCCAAAGTGGCCAACAAATGCGACGAGTATTTTAAGGGCCAAACCGAAGTCCGAGAGTATGTGAAATCCTGCACTCCTGAAGAGATCTGTGCCGAGTATGTATTCGAGTCGGCCTACAAAGCCTATGGCTGCACCAAGGGTTTTGGCGAAGTGGCCTGGGATATGGCTGTGGGGATTGTCGATCTCGGGAAAATGCTCATTGATCATGTCTCTAAAACCGCCCGCCAGAAATCCGCTTTTTTTGCCTACTGTGAAAAGAGCGTCGACTGTAAGAGAGCTTTGGTTGCGGACCACCCGGCCTTCAGCCGTTATAGTGACGAGCAACTTCAAGAAATGTCAGCCTTTGATCTCTACACTCGCGCCCAACACTATGAAGAAGCCAAGAGACGGAGTGATTCCTATCAGTTTGCCATGAAGTCGTGGACCGAGAGGCAGAAGATCCTGGATGAAAAAGCCAAAAAGGCCAAGCCCCCCGAGACGCCATTTAAGATTGAAGCCTTGGCCGCAGCGGCCACCAAATATCTTGAAGACAAAAACATTAAACTTGCTTGCTTCAATGCAGAGGCGCGCACCCAATTAGTGTGTTACGGCATCTTTTCCATTCTTGATCCTGCGGCGGTGGCGGGTGCAACCATTAAGTCGGCTAAACTGGCTAGGTGGATTAAACGCCTTGATCCACCTAAGTGGTCAGATGATGTCGGTCGGAGATTTCGTTCCCGCGCCACCAGTGGGTCGCGTGATGTCCTTACCGAAGCTGTGCGCAGCACTTTTATAAAGGACTATGCCGAAACGGTTTTCACCACTCCCGATCAAAATCGGGGATGGATACGGGCGGCCCAATCCACCAGGGCCGGATCAGGCACATTATTTTTTGATGTGGAAAATGCTGTTCTTAAACAACTCAACGACGGACTTAAAAATAAAAATCTGGTCACGGCGCTCACCAACCGCCACAAGGAGCTTCTGCTCGATAAGATGACCGCCTTGGAGAAGCGCTATCCGGGACTTAAGGTCGAGCGCTATTCGGATTTTAAGTCCACCCGCTTTGCTTTTTCAGGGGAGATTCCGCCCAATCTCAATAAGGAACTCAATAAGCTTTACAAAGAAGTGAACGATGCCTTTTTCTCTGACGAAAAAGTGCGAGCCATTGTTCGCGATGATGACCTGACCGGAGATTGGTTTCGCGCCGGTGTTGGAGAAACCGCTGATCAGGCGACGACGGCAGCCAGATATGCCCGTCGGCAGAAGCCCGATCAGATGTTTGTTCAGAGCTTTCAAAGTCGCATCCTGCAGCGCCGACTGGAGAAGGACCGGGTTGCGGCCGGCAATATCCGACTAGACCTTGAAGCAAGGTTTAAGGACACGGGCATCATGACCAAGGCCGACCGGTCAGATGTTTTGATTCCTGACGAAGGAGTCTTTGATTTGGTTCGCAAGATCGAAGATCCGGCAGAGCTCAAGGCCGCTATTGAAGCCAGGTATGGGATTAAAAACCTAGAGGCTCGCGACATTGAAGACTTCAAAAGGTACTCCGCTCTGGTGGATGAGTTTTCCCCCGGCATTCACGTGGCCAAACGTGAGGTGGTCAACTTTGATGAAGCCGTCCATGGTGGGCTTTCCATCGACTTTGCCGGCATGGGCTCTCACAACGCGCGGGCGACAGCCGAGGCTCTGGCCGCTAGTAACAACTTGGACGAGGCCGTCGATTTAGCACGCGTGGGAGAGCAAAAAGTGACCAAGGTTTTTAATCAGAAAAAAGAAACCCTCACGCAAATCATGAATGATGTCTTCCCAGAGGGCACCGTCCGCACTATTTGCACGGGCGACGACTGCGCGGTGATCCCTGTGCGTCCACTGAATCCCCGCGACAAGAAAGCCATCATGAGCCGCATTGCCACTCAATCCGATCCGGCTTCGGTGCGCTTGAGCTTTATCCCGGACAATGTCACCGTCCCACTTGATCGAACCTTGCTGGGTACTCATGGAGAGAGCATTGAAAAGGCTTTACGCAAGAGCCTGAGTGGCCATATGGAGCCTGCAAAACTCAAGGGTTTGCTTTTTGCCGTTGATATGCAAGGGACACAAGCGGGAACGGGCAAGGTGGGGCTGTTGATTGAGTCGGCTCCATCACTAAGGCTTTCTACCTCTGAACGGCGGTTGATCGAAAACCGATTCAAGGACGCCATTGAGAGCGTTAATCAAAGCTTGATCAAGCAGGGCGATGCCAGCGCCTATAGCTCCTCTGGTGTCCTCTGAAGCCCTGACTCACACGACCAATAATGCAATGCGTTTTTCGGGTGGGATTGCCTCCTCAAACTTGAAGCCCCTAGGCCCTTCCGTTAGAGTGTCGGCTCTTTGCCTTGGCCCATGAAAGTGGCCCTCAGACTGGCTTTTTGCCTGGGTTGGGGGAATGTTTTGTGAGATAAGGCTGTATGGCCGGGTCCCATACAATAGCGAACCCAGTGAATCCCGCCAGGTCCGGAAGGAAGCAACGGTAGCTAGGATCCTATGTGATATGGGGTGCCTGGCCGCTTTTTTGGAGGCTGATTTGTCCTATCAGGTGATCGCCCGTAAATGGCGGCCTAAAACCTTTGCAGAACTCGTTGGGCAATCCCACGTCAGCCAAACTCTGCTTAATGCTCTTCGCAACAATCGTTTGCACCATGCCTTGTTGTTTACGGGACCACGTGGAACCGGCAAAACTTCTTCGGCGCGGATTTTGGCTAAATCCCTTCGTTGTCCAAATGCTGTCGACTTTGTTCCTTGCCATGAATGCCGCGACTGTCAGGATGTGGCCAACGGCCGCTCCATTGATGTGATTGAAATCGACGGAGCCAGCAACAATGGTGTGGATGCCATCCGCGAGCTGCGCGAGACCGTGGGCTATATGCCTTCGTCAGGAAAGTACAAACTCTACATCATCGATGAAGTTCATATGCTTTCCACCAGTGCTTTTAATGCGCTTTTAAAAACTCTGGAAGAGCCGCCTGAGCATGTGATTTTTGTGATGGCTACAACTGAAGCGCACAAGATCCCCAATACGATTTTGTCCCGCTGTCAGCGCTTTGATTTTCGCCGTATTCCGGTGCGTGACATTGCCGCCCGCCTGGGTGAGATCTGTCAGGCCGATGGCATTAAGTGTGATGAAGAAGCCTTGTGGCTGGTGGCTCGCCAGGGCGATGGTTCCATGCGCGACAGCCAAAGTCTTTTGGATCAGGTGATCACCTTTAGCGATGGACAGGTGACGCGAGATAAGACCATTGAGGTCCTTGGTCTTACGGATCGCACCTTGCTCCTTGAAACTGTGCAGGCTCTTGTCGATCGCAACACGCAAACCGTTGTTGATATTATCGAGCGGGTGTTCACTGCCGGATATGATCCCAAGATTTTTGTTCAAGATCTGCTGGAGGAGCTTCGCCATTTGCTGTTGGTTAAAATCACCAATGGCCAGGTGGGTTCGATTGTTGATCTTCCTGATTCAGAAGTAACTCACTTGCACCAACTCTCTGAGTCGCTAACGGAAGAAGACATTCATTTGCTTTTTGATATGGCCTTAAAAGGTGGCAACGACCTATTGCGCTCCCAGGACACCCGTGTGGTTCTGGAAATGATTCTTCTGCGTATGTCGTCGGCCCCCCGGGTGGCTCAACTGTTGAGTTTAAATCTCGGCCAGGCTCCGAGTGCTTCGGCAGCTCCGGCAAGACCTGCAGCTATCTCTCGTCCCACACCTACGCGGTCGGCTGAGCCAGCAAAGAAGAGTCCGGCCCAAACCGCAGCTGAAAAGCCCGCAGCCCCACAACCCGAGCCAGAGGTGGTTGCACCTGCTCCGGTTATGTCGGCGACACCGACGGTTTCTGGTGATGAGCGGTGGCTGGAGTTGATTAAGAAAATTAAACGGGTGAACCCCATGGTCAGCGCCAAGCTTGAGCACTCGTGCTTACTTGGCATTGAAGACAAGGTGATTCGCCTGGCTGTGCCGGATAAAATGAAGTTTTTGTCCGGACAGATTGAAGACAAGGAGTTTCAGAAGAAGCTTTTGAATTACGTGGGAACTTTCTGGGGACCTGGTTACCAGGTCGAAGTTGGCTCCGGCGGCACAGAGGCGGAAAAAAAAACTCCAAAAGCAATAGAGAAACAACGCCAGGAGGACCAGGTTAAGTCCACGCGCGAAGAGGTGGAAAATCACCCCTTTGTGCAATCGGCGCAAAAAGTTTTTAAATCCCAGATAAAGGCGATTAAGGAGACAACATGAAAGGAATGGGCGGCGGCTTGCAACAGATGATGAGACAAGCCAATCAGATGCAGAACCGTATTAAGAAGCTTCAAGAAGAGCTGGCGACCCGTGAGTTTGAAGGGACCGCAGGCGGCGGTGCTGTTCTGGCCAAAGTCAGTGGCGACAACAAAGTGGTGGCCATGGAAATTAAGCCTGACGTGGTCAGTGCTGATGACATTGAAATGCTCCAGGACTTGATTGTTGCTGCAGTCAACGATGCCCTGAAAGTGGCTAAGGAGACTTCTGATCAGGAAATGTCCAAGATCACTGGCGGCGTTAACTTCCCTGGCATGTTTTAACCTGAGCGAGCATCAAGGATGATTCAAAACGTTCCTTCGTTGGAAAAACTCACTCATGAGCTGGCAAAGCTTCCTGGTATTGGTCCAAAAACCGCCCAGCGGTTGGCCTATTTTGTTTTAAGGTCTTCGGATGAGTATGTGGCCTCTTTGCGCCAGGCCCTGCAAATGGTGAAAGACAATATTCATGAGTGTCCTGAGTGCTTTTCCTACACCGAAGAAGACGAGCTGTGCCGCTTTTGCCAAGACGCAAACCGGGATGATCACCTTCTGTGCGTGGTCGAAGACCCGGCGGACATTGGCCGTATTGAGTCCTCGGGTGTTTTTCGTGGGCGCTACCATGTCCTGCATGGGTCCATCTCCCCTCTTGATGGGATTTCGCCCCAGGATTTGAAGATTCCGCATTTGCTGCAAAAGATCCAAAGTGGCCTGGATGGGGCCCGCCCCAAGGTGACCGAAGTGATTTTGGCCCTGGATGCGGACCTGGAAGGGGATACGACAGTTCTTTATCTTGCCAAGGTGCTCCGAGAAAAGGGGATTCAGGTCTCCCGGATCGCTCACGGTGTTCCCATCGGTGGTGATATCGACTATATTGATCACAGGACCCTGGGGAGGGCCCTGGAAAACCGGGTAGTACTTTAATGTCATTTGTTAATCGAGATACCAAAGAAATCCACTGTAAGATCGTTTATTACGGTCCATCTCTCGGCGGCAAGACCACCAATTTACAGTGGGTCTATCACAAGGCCGTTAGTGAGGAGAAATCCGACTTGGTTTCTTTGCCTGGTGATGTGGACCGGACTTTGTTTTTTGATTTTCTCCCCATCGATATTGGCGACATTCGCGGCTACCGCACGAGATTTCATTTGTACACCGTGCCCGGCCAGGTTGTTTACGAACCCAGCCGCAAGTTGATTCTTAAGGGTCTGGACGGAATCATCTTTGTTGCCGACTCTCAGGCCGAGAGGATGGATGAGAACATCCAGTCCCTTGTTGATTTGGAAAAAAACCTGAAACTTCAGGGTTACGACATCGCTGACTTGCCTCTTGTGTTTCAATACAACAAGCGCGATCTTCCTAATGCACTTCCTGTTGCGGAATTGCGCAGTAGCCTGAACCGCTTCAACGCCCCTGACTTTGAGGGAACTGCTCGCGAGGGAACCGGTGTGTTTGAGGCCCTTAAAACGGTTTCAAAATCCATTATTACGGTTCTCAAGGGCGGCGAGATCTATTAAAAGTCTCTTACGTCTCTATTAAGGGAGGCTCATGATGAAGGCCTTGGCCCGTGATATCCAAGAGCTCAAGAAAGAAAAAAACGCCGTTATCCTTGCTCACTACTACGAAGAAGGTGACATCCAGGACATTGCCGACCATGTGGGCGATAGCTTGTTTCTCGCGCAAATGGGGCAAAAAGTGGACGCCCCGGTTGTGCTTTTGGCTGGCGTTTATTTTATGGCCGAATCGGTAAAGATCCTTTCACCGGAAAAGACGGTACTTGTACCCGATCTGGCGGCTGGGTGTTCCCTGGTGGATCATTCACCTGTCGAGAAGTACCTTCACTGGCGGCAACAACATCCAGACGCCTTGTGCATGACCTACGTCAACAGCAGTGCGGCCGTAAAGGCCATCTCGGATGTGGTGTGCACATCCAGTAACGCGGAAAAGATCTTGGCTGGTATCCCCAAAGACAGAAGAGTTTTGTTTGGCCCCGATCACAATCTTGGCAGCTATCTCTCCAAGAAGCTGAACCGTGAGATGATCCTGTGGCCCGGTGCCTGTGAAGTCCACGTGCTGTTTTCAGCGCGCAAGTTGTTTGAGCTCAAAAGCCAGTACCCGGAAGCACCAGTGCTGGCCCATCCAGAGTGCTTGGATTCGGTCCTTCAATATGCTGACGTGATTGGCTCCACATCGAAACTTCTGCAAGAAGTGAAGGACAACCCTTCCCATCAGTTTATCGTCGCTACCGAATCCGGGATCTTTCATCAGATGAAAAAGGTGCGCCCCGAAGCTGAGCTCATCCAAGCTCCGGCCGAAGGAAGTTGCTCGTGTAACGAATGCCCCTACATGAAGCTCAACACTCTTGAAAAAATCAAAGCGGCTCTTGAAAACCTTAAGCCCGAGGTCACGCTGAACGAAACCATTCGCCAGCGAGCGCAGGTGCCACTGGATCGTATGATGACCTTAACTCAAGGTGGATGTGTGGAGTGGCCTGAGACATTTGCCGTTTCCAAAGAGGAGCTGGCTCTTGTTTGAGGTGCCCCTTAAAGACATTCGTCACCACCTGGGTGATGAGAGTTTTTATTTTGAAGTCAGCGAAGACTGGGCTTCCCGGCATGAAAATCACCGGCGCTCCATTCGCCATCACTTGTTTAATCACCTATCTGATCTGGGGTGGAGTCCTTCCCGAGGAGTCCTTGAGCCCGGTAGTGAACGCCTGGCGAGTGATCCCCCACTGAGCTTGAGTCATTGCCCCGCAGCCGGAGGCTTTGCCTATTTGTCGCCAGAATCAAATACCCATGTGGGCTTTGATGTGGAAGATCCGGACAGAGTCACGGTGGAAGTGGTGGCGAGGATTTCCCGCGATGAAGAAGTGCAAATGGCCCCTGATCCGGCCTCCCTCTGGGTGGCTAAAGAGGCCACTTATAAGGCTCTACCAAAGGAAATTCAGCCCCTGGTGATTGGTCAAATTGAGATTCATAATTGGTTAACACTTGGCCACAACTTCTACACCTTTACTGGTGGGGTTTTTGGATCACAACACTTTCGAAACGCCCAGGGCCTCGTATTAGGATCTGGGGGTCTAAAAATGGGATTCTTTCTTTTTCCCGCTTAATATTCTTTGACCCATACCGATAGATTTTACAGCAGGCCTTTAGTCATGGGTGAAGTGATGCGGGGCCAAATGTGAAAATGAGAGCGAGGAACCGACATGCCTGTAAGAGCGGAAAGAAGGCACGCGGACAGAAAGTCAGTGGATAGTATTGAGGTCTCGGACCTGACAAGTCTGTCGAATTACCGTGTCATAGCAAAAAAGGGAAACATTGTTGATGCCTCAACAACAGGTTTCATGATTCAGATCGAGCGCAAAGATCTGCTACCTACCGACTTAAAATCAAATTTGAGTTTGGACTCTTTGATTGGACAACAAGTTGTCCTATTTCTTCCTCAGATGAACTTGGACCTTGATGGCACGGTCAACCGCACAGCCCACAAAGGTAAGGGCTGCTTTGAAATTGCCATTGAGTTTTCTCGTGATGTGCCAGAGTACTGGCGGGAATGTCTGATTGATCTTTTGCCCGCACCGGGCGAAATGGAAGACGAAGAAGAGGCCGGTTGAGACCGGCCTTTTTCATTTATGCGAGCGACGTAAACTCCGGAAGCCCTTCCTCACCAATTAACACCAAAGAATAACTAGCGGGAAAAAACCAACTTAAGGCCTCAAGTATTCCCATGTGCTCTTCCTGCGGGGGATTTCCCAAGGACTCGGCCGAAAAACAAAGATCAAATGCATCTCCTTGCTCCGACATCACCAACACCCGTGGGTCTTCAACCCCTTGTTGGCTGAGAAACTCCTTCACAATTTTACGGGCATAGGTGGGAAAGTACTCCTCCGTGGGAGGGCCTGCAACAATCACCTCCCCCTCAGCGATCTCAAAAAGACCACCACCCTCCATGACCGGCTCGTGATCGGCAAAAAACTTACCTGTGGTTTGATAGAGCCACAGCTGGCCATAGGTGAGAACGTAATCCGGAGTGGGCTTTTGCGGATTTAGGGCCAAGCCGACGCCTTGATTCAGAAGCCACTGAAAGACCTCGGTAACAGGCTCACCCTCAACGCCCTCACCAATTTCCACAAACAGATAGGGCCACCCATCCGGGCCGGTCTGGGGGGTGTCCGTCAAAATGCGACAGTCCAGAGAGGGGAGCAGACCAAGAAGCTCCTCTTCCCACTGTTCATTACGTAAGGCATCGGGCTGAGAAATAAGCTTATTTAGATTCATGGGTCGGGATATAGCACAGACCTGAGGGATTGCAATAGGAGGCTGTGTGTTACTTCTTCTCTTCTTCTTGAGGAGGAAGTTCAACCGCGCCAATGTCAGGACTGGCGTCCCTTTCTTTGCCTTCCAAATCCAGCTCGGCACCGACAACGACAACGCCTTGGTCACGGACTTTGCTGATGACTTCTGCGTGCTCAGGGTCGAGGCGAATACCCAGATCGGGATCCGATTTAAAGTACTCGGGCTTAGAGATCACGTTGGCCAAGTAGGTGTTCGGTGATCCTCCGCCGCGTGTGTAAGATGTGGGATAAAGCAGGTTATTGGCCACATCAGGGTTTGAGTTCACAAAGCGAATGTCGAGAGCGGCAAAGGTGGCGGCATCGGTTGAATACACCGTATTGTGGTGAACCTTGGCATCGATGGCCTGCTCAAGGCCAATACCGGTATCAAAGCGGTTCTGCGTAGAAGCCACAATCAGATTATTGCGAATCACTCCACCGAAGTGGCCGACGTATTTGGCAGCCTCAGTTGTCACTCCCGGATAATCAGTATAGGATCGACCGATTTCATCTTTTGTTTCGCCCAGGCCAAAACCAATTCCTCTGGCGCAATTGTGAATAAAGTTGCGCTCCACCAAGGTATCGCGACTGGAGTTCCAAAAGTGAACCGCATGCTCAGCCAGTCCGCCATTGTTACAATAGATGTCTTTAAAGACGTTATCGCGCACCCACCAATTGCGACTCTTGTGGGCATCGATGCCGCCCGTGTAGCAGCCACCACCAGATGGATCCACTTTGGCCCGCCCGCTGGCGGTTAGCACAAAGCTGGAACAGGCCACTTCCACGTTGTCACTTGGGGTGTTGAAGGAACTCGACTTGATAAACTGTTGCCTGCCATCTTCCAACTGAACATTGTAGACCTTGCCGCCCACTCCCCCATCCACAAAGTGAATGAGATGATAAAAGCTTCTTCTCACCGTCACGTTGGCAATGACCACGTTTACGGCACTGATTTGGATGATGGAACCACCCTGGTGATTGCCATCGAGAATCACATCCTCCGGACGACCCGTAGATGAAGCCAATCGCAATCCAGCGGTGTTGAATTGGAGGGTGGCGCTGAGGTTGTACACTCCCGGCGAAAGAATAAAGGCCGTGCCCGGAACCGCACTTTGAATAAGCCCTGGGAGGGCACTCGCCTGGCTCGGATTAATCTGCTCCACTTGAACTGAGCCCTCGCGCACGTCCAGCTCTGGACAAAGCTTGCTGGCTTCAGGAATGACCGGGCCACCGGGGCCGTTGTTGTTATTGTTATTATTATTGTTGTTGGTGCTACCGCCCTGGTTCTGGGCCTCCTGGCCGAGGAGCTTGTTGCCTACGCCCATACCGCTGCAGTTTTGATTGATCATAAGGACCCCTGTCACCATTAACATGACAGCGGCCATCAGGCCCACACGACGCAAATTTCCCCCTCGCAGGCCACACTCCTGGCCCTCGACAATTGTAGCATGAGGGCTAGCTGTTAGGCGCCCCCGTGTTTCATCTTGAGATGCTATTGAGGAATTCCCGACCACTCGAGTTCGTTAGGGTCGTCGATTGGTCTGAAGTCAGACAGCCACAGGGGCCTTGGCTTCCTTCACAGCTACAGGGGGTGAGGTGGTTGAGCATGTCCTCAAAGAGGCTTAGGTTGCGCCCGGGGCGGTATTTTTCAACTGAAAAGTCAGAGCCAAACAAGATCCTGTGGACGCCAAATCGGTTCCACTCTGAGAATGACGGTGCTCTCAAGGATTTAACGATCGGAGATGCGGGCAATAGTGCGCTGGCGACGATACTGACAGCACGAAAGGTGGTTGAGGACTCGATCCACAGATTGGCCAGACGACTACCCGCTTCGAGATCATTGATCATCTTAAGGTTGCGCCAATCATTAGCCCCGTGAGCAAAAATAAACTGAACGCGGGAGAACTTTTTGACAATCGGAAGCACCGCCTGAAGCTCGGCTGCATTTTGGATTTCCGTAATTTCATTTTCCTGGGCAATATGTCGAAAGCCTTCGGAGGCGAGGGCCTGCTGGCGAATAGCTTCGCGCTTTTTGCCATCGATATCCTCATCCTCACTTTCAGTGATCTCTATCATCGCATCGTACTCAATGAAGTCCTCAAGAAGCTCATCGCGATACTGAAAAAAGGGCAGATTAAGGTGGATGAGGACAAACTTCGCCTTATCACCAGCCTTTGCGAGAGCTCGGCTCAAGCCCTCCGTGTTTTGTATGTTGGTAAAGGACACCTGGTCTCGGGTGAATTGCTCGTAGGGGTTGGACTCATTGCGCAGCTTTAGTCCCTTCATACCCGGGAGATTCAAGCAATCGTTCAGATAGGAATCTAAATCCGGCCAAAGCAGATTGCCACCACACAAGCCCGTGGCACGATCTTTAAGTAGGCCAACCACTTCGGAGGTGATGCGATCACCCAGCTGACGGTCTTTTTGCCAATCACCGCTCGGACTATATCCCGAAGTAATCAGATAAGAAGGTGATATCAACAAGAGGTGATCGACCCTTTCCAGGATGCCGGAGGCTTTGAGCTTTTCTACCTGTGCTTCGGCTGGCTCGAAGTTTAAGTGAACATGAGTGTCTAGACTTGCACGCAATGGAGCCACCTTGCCTGCCTGGGCCTGGATCAGCCACGACAAAGTCAAAAGGGCAAGAAATGTCTTAGTCCGCACACAAGTCACCGCTCTACTCCCTATTGTTGAGACTTCTTTTTTAGTGCTTCTTCAGCTGCATCATGAAAGCCCTGGACGAAATCCTTGAGTAAGAAGGGATCAGATGTCATGCCGACTAGCCGGCTCATGCGCTCATGGAGGGATTTCCAAATGCGCTCAGACTCCCAAACCTCAGCTGGCGTTGGTTTTCCGCTATCGATGTAAGGAAGATAAGCCTTGGCGTGGGCAAGCAGCTCCTCACCGTGAGCGGCAGAAAGAATAAAAAACTCAGCCAAGACATCAAGATCAGAGGCAGTGGGAGTTCCAAAGTAGTAATTTCTGCGGAACATCTTGTTCAATTCAGTATCAAGAATCTGAATGGCTCTCAAATCGCCATCGCTCAGCTTGTCCGGATCAATTGAGGGTCCACTGATTCTCCCTGCCAGACGGGCTTCGACATAGGCAACCGCTGCATCCACTTTTTGCTGAGGGGAGACTTCTTCTTTTAGGCGACTGAGATCCATTTCTTTGCCGCCATGTTTTTTAATGTTTGTCGCCATGATTCCCACGGCCTGGGAGAAGGTAAGCGAGGGCTGAGTGAGAATGGCCTGAGATGTGGCTCCTTCACTCAGGCAGCTGCGCCAACCATACCAGCGCAGGTTGTGCTGGGTGAGCATCAAGGGGTCCAAACGACGAAATGTGGAGCCGTCTTTTGTTCTCGTCGTGATGTCGTCGGACATTTGCACGGGAAAGCTAAACTTGGTCTTGCCGTTCTCGTCACCCTTGTACAGAAGCTCAAAATTGAGGTTACGCGCCAGTGATCGACAAACGGCCGACCAGGTTTCGCGTAGGGGTTTGTCGATCGTTTCTGCTTCCGCATCACAAAGCTTAACGGCTGCATCCCAGGCTTTGTCCGAGGCATCGTCTTTCTTTTCGCCTCGAGCGACGTGAATAGGAGCGTACAACAATGCCCCGGCCATACAAAGGGGGCCCGTGAGTACACAGGCCAAACCGCCCACATAAAAAGCCGTGATAAATCCAGCCGAGCTCTCCTCGATGTCGGTCGGGCAATAGTGCCTTCGGCTTGGCACCTCCTTTAAGACCTTTTCATCGTCGGCGTCTGCGGCAAAGGCCGGAGGAGCAGCAATCATTGCGGCAAGGAGTAGGGTCAAAGGAAACTGGGCCAGTGAATCGGGGCATTTCATGGCACGACCTCTTGGGGTAAAGGTTGGGGGCTTTTTTCGAGGCTCCAGGGTGCAAAGGGCAGTCCAGTCCCTTTCCTGGCTAGCTTCCAAGCCAAGACCCAGCCCTGGCCATTTTTCTGTCACCCCTCACCCAAAATTGTCTCTTCTTTCCCAGGACTTATTCGACATCAGACCTGTCCGGAGGTTCTCCTCAAGTTACACGTACTGGCCTTTCATCTCGATGGGATTAGTCTAGAAGGCTTCGAGAGCCTTCTGATTGGGGGCGGTTGGAGATATACTGAGCGCAGTTCTCCATTGAATCGAGGCACTGGCATGGCTGATGTAAAAAAGACCTTTTTCTGCATTGGTTGCCTACAACACATGAAGATGCCCATTCCTCTGCGGGGACCCCTCGCCTGGCCTTTTCGGGTTTTTGGCATCAAGCCGAGCCAAATGAACCCAAACCTTTGCACCATCTGCGAAGTGATGTTCACCAAGGTCAAGAAATCGAAGCAGATCTCCATAGATTCGACCATTATGTTTGCCGACTTGCGCGGCTATACCAGCATGTTCGAAGCCAGCGAGTCGGATAAAATCATGAGCCTTCTTCATGATTTTTACGATACCTGCTCAAACGAGGTGTGGGCCCGGGGGGGAATCATCAATAAATTCATTGGTGATTGTGTACTGGCAATTTTTAACTTTCCTATCATGCAGGAGCGCCACGGGAGAGCAGCAGTACTCGCTGCCCTTGAGCTGCTTCGCCAATGTGTTGAAAAGACTTGGCTGGATTGTACGTCAGATCCAAATATGTGTATTCCTGTGTGTGTTGGTGTTGGCATCCACTCCGGCAAGACTTCGATTGGCGAAGTTGGCTCCTCTTACAAGGATTTCACGGCAATCGGTCCGGTTGTGAACTTGGCCTCGCGCTTACAAAGTGCTGCAAAGCCAGGTGAGATTCTCATTACCCCTCAGGTATACAGTGAAGTTCAGGACATATTTCCCAACCTTAATCCTAAGACAATTTCCATCAAGGGATTTAAAGATCCCGTTGAAGTCTATTCCATTGACCAGCAGGTGATCATGCAAGCCAAGGAGGCCATTGACCGGGCCCTAGGCCCTTCAGGCGGGGAAAAATCCGACCACGCATCCGCCTAATGGGAACCCGGCAATTGTCTCAATTTGAGACAAAAGTTGGCTGAATTTGCGAACAGCACACTCATAGCTGTAACATGAACATACTTTGGGTTGGTGAGTTTCCATGGATGTGGTGGTGCCCTGGGCGATAGGGCCTTCGATCTTACCCTTGACTATAACCAATAGTGGAATGTTGTTGGCTTAAGCAATTAAGGGTGTTTCATGCTTAGAATATTAGTGCTCGGAATCTGCATAGGCGGGTTCACATCTGCTTTATATGCCAAGGAGCCTTCCGTCCATGATCAGGTGACATGTCGTAAGATCGGCGAGTGCCAGGACTTCTTTTTCGAGCAGGGCTGCGAAGACTTGGCTGTCGATCGCGAAATACGCTCCATGATGATCACTTGCTCAGCCAATGAAATCAACCAATCAGATTCAAAGACAATGGAAGAAGTAGTGAAAAGCTGTGGTATTTCCGTTGGTGATTCCGTCGTCAGCGCTCTTGAGGGCATTGCTTCGCTTCCTGCCTTCGCACAGAATAATTTGGAGAAGCACATTGCCGAGAACAAACTAGCCCAGGAAATCTGTTCCTCGCAACTAGGGTATACTTATATTGACGGTACAGTCCTCGACTCCCAGCTTTTTGGTCAATATAAGGAAAAGGACAAGCCATCACTCAAGTGGAAACGCTGCTATGGAGTTGAAGTAAAAAAACTTAGAAACTACAGTTTCCCAACGATTCCTGACCTAGAAGAACTCGTAGAGGCCGCAAGCGAAGTTTACACGACTGCTCGCTGTATCAAACCTGAGGCCCAAGCCAAATTTGTCTGTCCAACACTAGCCAGTATGGTGGCTGGTGGCGTTGCCGGCTTTGCGGCTAAAAAAGCCTTCCTTCGTCTGGCCTCTCGTATAGGTAAAGGGCCAGATGTCAGTAAATACATGGATGACCTGGAAGACAAAGCTAAGTCCCGCAAAGAGATTTTGTCCATTGCCCACCAGGATGATCTGCTGTCGGCCACCGAAAGTCCGGCCGGGACCAAAGCTATTCGCGAGGCCGGACTTGATAAAGATCAGATGCTCATGGGTGTGATGGACTCAGATGTAGGTAAAATCCAGGCCTTTTGGACCTCCAATATCATGACTCCGAGTCGTACCAGTGACACCTTTATCCGCAACCTTCAAGGGCGGGGGCGCTCACCTGCGGGTGTTGCGATGAGAGAGGTGTTTGATGATATGGGCTTTAAGGGCAAGGGTCTGTTGACCCCGGATCTCAATCCAGATCAGGTGCGGGGGGTGATTACCAAGAACCCGGCTCTGTTTGGCTACCTTCACGAACTCCCTGGCCTTAAGCGAGCAATGGACGATTTAGATGCCGGCAAGATCACCAAAGCTCAATTTAAAACCCGGGTTCGCGCCAATCTCTTTCACAACGGACCCAACGACGGCTTTTGGAAGATCTTTAGCGATGTCATTGTCGGCGGTGGATTTTCCCAAGGCGATGACGTAACCAAGAAGTTCTTTCGCAATACCGTTTTTGATCAGGGTCCGGACGCTAAAGGCGTTCACGTCCCCAAGTACCCCGGGGCCACCTCTCCAGAAGGGGCGTTTCACACCTTGTTTGATCGCCTGAGCCAGGGGACCAGGGGTGGTATGGTTAAGATCTTCCATGAAGTTGGCGGCAAGCCCTTGGCTGATAAGCCCAATATGAAACTCCGTGAAATTAAAAACATGAAAGGGGACCCCGCTGGCTTGAATAACCTGGGTGAAGTCGTCATCGGCAATCCGCAGAAAACCATGTCCCAGGTGTCAGCTCTTAAGGAGCACCTCAAAGACATGGTAGCAAAAAACCAGCTGAGTCCCAAGCAGCACAAGGCCCTTGATGGTCTTGTCCTGCAGGCTGAAAACCGACTTAAAAAGCAAGATGAGTTTATCAGGCGCCACGTGCGCACCCATCCTGAAAATCCGGGCTCGCCACCCAACTATTCAAAAATTGAAATCTCCTACAGAGACTCGACTGGTCGACAGGTAGTCGAAACGATAACCGACGACAGCCCGTCGGACAGGGCCGTCGATTCGCTTAATCGCCTGATGCTCGCGGAAGAAAGGGCCAACGGTGACCCGATGAGAGACCTGGGCAAATCCTCGGTCCCAAGGCTTGATCCCGCCGTCGTATTAGGATCAATCGGTGGCGCCTTTGTTCCCGCCGATTCCGACGATGAAAAGCTCCAGTGCCCGCAGCGACCGGCAAACACCATATCCAATGGCGTCCGCCGCACCAACGCCGAAGGCACAAACTAGTCTCCGCCACTCAACAAACGGCGAAGCTCCTTAAGATAGGCCTCGCTCTTACCGCCGGGCTGGGCCTGTGCAAGATCATAGATGACCTTAAGTGGCGCCATCTCCGAAGTAATCATGAGGTCCTCATAGGTCCACTGCCCCTGGAGCCGCATTCTGTGAAGTGATTCACTGGGGGCTGATAGCTGCCCCAGCCTCATTTGCTGAACAAGCTCTTTTGCGACCAGGAAGTATTTATTGACCAAGGGGCTTTGATCCAAGGCCTCGACAAGACTCTTATCGAGCATCAAAACATCTAGATCGCCCTTTTCGATTTCCAATCGCAATCTCTTGCTAAGATTATACCTGTGATAGTCATTGACGTCCCGGCGAGCGGACATGAGTTCGCTCATGACCATTTCTGGAATTTCTCCGCGCAGAATGAAATACTGATTGAGCGCCTCTTCGAACATATAGTTCCGATAATGATCATAGTCCCCGCGCATGACTGAGCGAACAGGGTCGGTCAGCCCACGCCAAATGGCCATGGAGGAGATTGCCAAGGTGTTGCGCACCATATTCTCCAATGCGTTCGGAGTTACGGAAGGGTCTAAAGGTGAAACCCCACGGTTTTGAACGAACACATTGGTTGCTTCGGCCACTTCGCCAATCGTCAAGGGTACTAAATCCATGGTTTCCAAAATTGCCCGAGGGACCGGACCAATGTTTCCATAAAAGGAGCGAAACTCGCGAACCAAATTCATCAATTCCGGATTTTTCAATAGGGCCAATTCGAACTCTGAAAATCCACGGTGAGGCTTGTCAGCTCCGGCCTTTTCGGCAGCCAGCAGTCGATCACACAGTTTCCAGGTAGATTTCAGTTGGCCGGTAAAAAATGGGTAAGAAAACAGCTCAGCAACGAAACGATTGATGATCAGATCAATTTCCCGACTTCCCGTCGATTGGCGCAGTCCCCGCAGAGTGGACTGAAGCTCAGCAATCACTTCGGGATTCAGGTCACCCCGCCCACCAAGTTCTTTCGCCACCTCTTGATTGATACGCACAAAGGCTTCCATAGCCACGTTTAACTGGTCAATCGTCTCCACCACGTTTTGTGGCTGGGTTCCCCGTCGTCTTCCCGTATACAGGGGCCCCTCAGGAAGGGTTCTTGGCAAGCGACCCAGGCGGCTCAGCACTAATTCCTTGGCGTCGATGTAACTGGTTTTTCCTGGCTCTTCGCCAAAAAACATGATCACCGGAGTTGGTTTGTCATGAGCAATGCGCACCACGCGGCCCGGTCCTTGGATGTATTCTGGAAACTTGACGTACTTTTTAAACGACAAATACCAACCGGCCTGAGGGAAATCGAGGCCCTCTTTGATGGTGCCAACAAGAGCGTGAATCACCTCACCTCTGTAAGGTGTACCGGTGCGGAAGGCCTCATAGGCCTTGGTGCGCTGGTTGGCGGACAAACGCTGAAGGGAAAGAAATCTTTTCCCTGTCAGCTCCGTTAACATCGAAGCAACCGGCTCCGCATCACGCGGGTAAGTATGAATAAGTCCAACGCCATGACCATCGATAAAGGTCTCTATGTCGGGCCAGGCCTTTTTAAGTTTGGTGAGGCTCACTCGCGAGTGAGTTCCCGTCGCTCCCCTTTCAAAGATAGAGGCAAATTCAAAACCCCTGCTGGAAGCATCGTAAAAGATAGGATCGGAGGCATTGAGCTCTCCCCTGTGCCAGGCCTCCTGATACTGATCGGCCATCCGCTTCCATTCGAGATTAATATCTCCATCCGGATCCGCCCGAGTCCCACGGAGGCGTCCGATTTGATGTCTTGCCCATAGCCCTGGCTTATCTAGAGCTGCCGAAAAGGTGGCGTCGTAAAGTTCCGAGGTCAAAAGGGTTCTGGTAATGGGAGAAGCGGTGACTCCCAAGATATCAAGGGCAAAAGACACATCAGAGGCCGCACGATCCCGAGTGGCCACCCTTAAGGCACTATTGAGGACCTGAGTGAAAACGTCGCCCGTTGCATTGTGAGCTTCGTCCACCAACAGGGCTCGCGAACGTTCGAAAAAGGCCTCTTTGGCCGGCTCGCCACGGACTCGCATACCGAAGGTTGGATAACTGGTAACCAGCACCACGGGAATGGGCGAGCGATCGACAAAATCAAGGAACTCCTGATTCGAGATGTGCTCTGATCGGCCACCTCCCCACTGGACGATGCGGAACTTCTGGGCTCCCACCTGTTCATTGAGTTGTTTGCCAATATTCAGTGCCAATTCACTGGTGAGATCCGGAGTTTTGGTCATGACAATGACAAGCTTTCTGGGCCCGGCCTCTAAGATGTGATCGGCTATGGTGTCGACCAGCACTCGCGTCTTTCCAACTGCTGTTGATGCCGTGAAGAGCAAGGACCTGACACCTTTGCGCAGCTCAGGTGACTGTTGAATTTCCTGGCGAACGGCGATGGCTTCGTCCTGGGTCGGCCGATTAAAGGAAGCCTTCCCCAGGTGCAGAAGAGAATCAATCAGCATTAGAGGCGAACTCTCTGTACTTATGTAACGGTTAAGAGCGCTTCCAGAAATCAAGGATTGGATGATCGAGGGATTGATTTCACCAAGTAGTTGACGGGTTCGGAAACCAACGGGCAAGTCCAAGACCTGGGTCAATACCCCGTTGATGGACTGAGCCTGAACGGGCTGAACTTGGTTGATCCCTTCGCGCCAGCGCACCATTAGGGGCATGGCATCCGCCTGGTGCTTGATGACCAGGGTGGCGTCATCAAGCTTTTCAAAATTCATAAACGGCCGGCACAGTCCCCTAAGTCCCGTCACTTTTTGAAATGGGCCTTCGAGAAAGAAGATCATTGGCGCGGTTAACTCGGACAGGTCGACGCGCAAGGTGCGGCCGCGAGCCTTTTCAGTCATCGACTGCTCCACTTTGCGTGCTGTCTCCGGATCCGTTTCTTTTAACTTCGACACCTGAACCCGAAGCTGATCCTGAGGCTCAAGAGGGGGTTTGCTCTGAGGAAGGGCCTGTTCAACCAAACTTAAACGATCATCAAGTCGTCGACCCGAACGCACCTTGGTATATTGAGTTTCTCGAACTTCGGCCCGACAGGCACCAATGGCCCACGCCGACTGGCCGTAAACTGCCAATGATAAACTCACGCCTAATATATAGATGATGATCCTCATAAAAGGATTCGCCTCCCGTATTCCTCGTGCCATGGGCCGCTCAGATGCAAGCCAATGGCCAGTTACAAAGGCGAGGCTTTCTTCCTCAATTCCAATTAAATCAGGATTGGCTTCACCCATCAGTCTAGGCATGGGCCTTTTTTGTTAACGATAACAAACCCCTAGCTCAAATTGGTCACTTGCGCCGACCCGAGTGCTCGCTTTCATTTCCAAAACAAGACCTTCTAAAGGGAGTGCCGGGTTTCGAGAACGAAGTGGAACCGGCGCCACTGCCGCGCCGACCAGTTGGGTCGGCTCGTCACTTGCGCCGAGTTTTCTTTTTCGCCTGAGCCTAGGCTCCGATGGAGCCCTCAGGCTTACGTAGCCGAGAAGTCCGACTGAGACTTGCGAGCGAATGGCTCGGAGACCATCAGGGCGGGGCGCCCTCACCAAATAAAAGAACCCTCTTAAATGAAGGCCAAAATGGCGTTCGTTTAAGAGGGTTCTTTTATTTGGTAGGGAGTGCCGGGGTCGAACCGACGACATCCACCTTGTAAGGGTGGCGCTCTACCAACTGAGCTAACTCCCTATTCCATTAAGATGTGGGAGAGAAAGTAAAGAAAAACGCCCTGGATGTCCAGAGCGTTTTTCAGGGAAACCACATCTCTACCAGTTGATCGCCCCCCAGCTAGAGGGGAGATCGATAAGTCCAGCCCTAAGGAGCAAATTGCCCCTGTTGGGTGCACTCATTTTTCTTAATCTTTTCAATAACATAGTGGCTGTCCTGGCTCTTATCTGAAATGTAAGAGCGGACAGTCACCACGGTGTGAACCTGATCGTGCTCGCAAGAGAACTTGTCTTTTTCCACGTAGTTACCCACAAAGGCGGTGTAACTGCGAGGCTGAACATCAGGATCCACATTGTACATGGCAAGGCGAACCACGGTTTGGCCCTTGGGAGAAAGGCCGCGGCCTGTGGCAATAAGCTCCATGTTTTCGTCGTAGCGATTCACTTCAATGATACGAGCGCCCGTCTGGGTGGTGCTGACTACGTGAAACTCAAAATAGTCGGTGATCTGACCGTCAACAACCTGCCAGACACCATCTATAGTCTTCCATGGGAATGGGCAACGAGAGGCAAATGGCCACGGAACTGGATCATCTCCTGCCGCCAAGCTGACCTTCGCTGACGCACCCATCGTCAGCCCGAGAGCCAGTATCAATAATAGTTTTTTCATCCCATCCCCCAAGTCAGTCACAATTCCTAAGCATTGTTGTGATTATCAAACAGTACTCGAGCATTCTTATTCAAATAGTAACCATTCTTCGCACGGTAGATGTACTTCGGCTTGTCGTAATCAGGTTCAATCATCTTCCGCAAGCGCTTGATGGTTACGTAAATCTTATTGTCATGCACAGCCGGGTCGTATTCCTGCTTCCAAACTCTCTCTACCAGAGCTTCCTTGGTGTAAACCTCACCCGGATTTTTCAGGAACAAGCGGAGCATATCCAAAAGGATAAATTGATTCTTAAAGTCCACTTTTCCCTTTTTCTTTTCCATCACCGTGTTGGTGCTGGAATCAAAAACAATGTCGTACTCAGAGTCTTCCATGGCCCCTAGGCGCTTAAGCCTGTCGTCGATACTGCGAGCCAAGTAACGAAGGTTGGCCGGATCTACAGATCTCTTGGCAAGAGTCAGGTACATGCGACCCAAATCCACTTCGCCGGAATCCGCATAGGTGATCCCCATGGCAAAGAGAAGACTCACATACATATAGAGATTTTTTTGCTCTTTAAGAATGTCGTAGCACTGCCAGAACACATCAAGTGCCTGCTCGTACTTACCCATCTTCAAGAGAATATGTCCATTTAAGACCTGGCTCGACAAACGCAGCTCAGGAAGATCCAAAACCTGAAAGAACACCTGCAGATTGTAGATCTCTTTGAGTGCATCTTCATAGCGGCCGAGGAAGTGATAAACAATGGCCAAACCATGAATGGCGTAGCAAATGTCTTCTTTAGCATCAGCCGAAAGAGCTAAGGCCAATGACTTTTCCAAATACTCAAGAGCAACTTTGTGCTGTCCCTTATAGGAAGCACAGAGAGCCAGGGTGTAATAGGTCTTGGAATTCAGTTCGACATTTTTGTTGAGAACCAAGTCCTGAAGAGTTTCTTTGATCGATTGGATCTTTTCACTCTCTTCCATCTCGGCATACATACGCAGCAAAACGTTTTGGCACTTAAGGTAAGCCTCAAAGTTTTTTTCGGTATAAAAAACTGCTGCAGCTTTTGTGATCTTATCGATGGCGACGCGGAAATCCCCACGCTCAAAATAGAGCTTGCCGACTTCATATGTTGATTCCGGCTTTATGATCTTTTCTGCCACCGAGAGGTCCCGCCCTTTAAGAATCTGTATTTGGTCTTTCATTTTCTTACAAAATCTGACCTGAAGGTCAATCATTTGTAAAAGAATGCCAGGAAAGCCCCAAAATTGGGGTAATTGAGCGGAGCATCAAATGAAATTGGGAAAATTTTAATGTTGCCGACTAAGAAAGCAACGAGGGCCGGACACTGCCGGCCCCTAACTTCAATGATGCTGCATGGAATGGCCCGTGTATTGGGCCTTAATCCCTGAGCCCCGTTCTGTGCGGACTTTAAAGATCTCTTTGGCGTTTTTCACATCCAAGGCGTTCACCAAAACCTGATCCACATGGTCGACCAAGATAATTTTCAACTCCTTGCGAATCTCTGCGGGTATATCTTTCAGGTCTTTTTCGTTTTCCTTGGGCACAATCACGGTTTTGATGCCACCCCGGTGGGCTGCCAGCACCTTTTCCTTCAGGCCTCCGATGGCCAAGACCCGGCCCCGGAGGGTGATTTCACCGGTCATGGCTACCGTCTTTTTCACCGGAATCTTGGTCATGGCCGAAACGATACTGGTGGTAATGGCAATGCCCGCAGATGGGCCATCCTTGGGGATAGCTCCCTCTGGGACGTGGATATGGACATCGATGTTGGAGTAGTATTCCTTATCGAAGCCAAACAGAGGGCCCCGCGAGCGCACATAACTCATGGCGGCAGAACAAGACTCCTTCATCACGTCTCCGAGTTGACCAGTAATAGTGAATTTGCCCTTGCCCGGCACCACGGAAACTTCCACCACCAGAAGGTCTCCTCCCACTTCCGTCCACGCCAATCCATTGGTGAGGCCGATCTCGTTTTGACCTTCGATCTTGCCGTACCTGTATTTGGCAGGCCCCAAATAGGTGACCAATTTTTTCGGTGTCACCGAATAGCTGGTCTTCGGGGCTTTGGCCTTCGTGGTCTTTGCCTTCTTGCCGCCCTTTTTCGACATGTCTGCCACGATCTCGCGGGCCAGCTTTCGACAAACAGTTCCGATCTGACGCTCCAGATTTCGCACGCCCGCCTCCTTTGTATAGGAACGGATGATTTCGCGAACAGAAGCATCAGTAAAGCTCACCTTGTAGTCGTCCAATCCATGATTGGAGATCTGCTTGGGGATCAAATATTTTTTGGCGATATTGAACTTTTCTTTCTCGATATATCCCTCAAGGCTAATCACCTCCATCCGGTCAAGCAAAGGTCTGGGGATGGGGTGCAGTGAGTTGGCTGTAGTGAAAAAGAGGACCTTCGACAAATCGTAGTCCACTTCCAGGTAATGATCCTGAAAGGTGCAGTTCTGTTCCGGATCCAATACCTCAAGTAAAGCTGAAGAGGGATCGCCCCTGAAATCCGTACTCATCTTGTCGATCTCATCGAGAAGGATGAGGGGATTTCCTTTTTCCACTTTTCTTAGAGACTGAATAATCTTGCCCGGCATGGCCCCAACGTAAGTCTTACGGTGACCGCGAATCTCAGCTTCGTCCCGCACGCCACCTAGGGAAATACGCGCAAACTGACGATCCAAAGAACGCGCCACTGAGCGAGCCAGGGAGGTTTTTCCCACACCAGGAGGGCCCACCAGGCACAAAATGGGACCCTTTAGCTTGTCGTTCAGAGCCTGAACGGCCAGGTGCTCAAGAATTCTCTCTTTGACCTTTTCCAGCCCCCAGTGGTCCTCATCCAGAATGCGCTGGGCCTCTTCCAGGTCATGCTTGTCCGTTGAGTAATCCATCCACGGCAGATCCAGCATCCAATCAATATAGTTACGGACCACGGTCGCTTCGGCACTCATGGGTGACATCATCTTAAGTTTTTTGATTTCCTTTTGGACCTTGTCCCGGCCCTCTTTGCTGATTTTCTTCTTAGCTAGCTTTTCTTCCAGCTCCATCAGCTCAGCCTGATAGTCGTCCTTTTCACCCAGCTCTTTTTGAATGGCCTGCATTTGCTCATTCAAATAATATTCCTTCTGGGAGCGTTCCATCTGCTTCTTCACGCGATTGCGAATCTTCTTTTCGACCTCGAGAATCTCGATTTCACCACTCATCATGTTGAGCAGCTCTTCCAGACGTTCAGATGGATCAGAGATCTCAAGGATTCTCTGCTTGTCTTCGAGCTTCAGGTTTAGTTGGGCCACAATAATGTCAGCCAATTCACCGTAGTCCTCAATGGTCGATACGCGCATGAGAATTTCAGGCGGAATGCGCTTGTTGAGTTTGACGTAATTTTCAAAGGTATTTTTGACGGAGCGAATAAGGGCTTTTGCCTCAAGCTCGCTTACCACCTTTTCAGGCAGTTCCTCGGCTTCGACCATAAAGAAGTTGTCGGTTTGGACAAATTCCTTAATACGCACCCGCCGCTTGCCCTCGACAAGGACTTTCACCGTCCCATCGGGCAGCCGCAAAAGCTGAATAATAGTGCCGATGCTTCCCACTTCATAGATGTCTTTGGGCTCCGGATTATTGGTTTTAGCGTCCTTTTGGGCGGCCAAAACAATATCGGTCTGCTTACTCATCGCCTCTTCCAGCGCATTAATACTCTTTTCCCGGCCCACAAACAGAGGCATCATCATGTGGGGGAAAATAATCAAATCCCGCAGGGGAAGCAGGGGCAAAGTTTGAGTATTAGATTTACGAGTGCCTTCACTCATAGGTTCTCCTTCCCTAAAGAAGCCTGAGCTGAGCTCAAAAGCTTAATTGTCTTTTGAGTCGAGATGGAATCGTGGTCAAGCACTCTCTGCAGAATCATCTTTGGGTGCCGCAGCCTTCTTAGCCGCTTCTTCACCCATTTCTGCTTCGGTCTTGTAGACCAAGCGAGGCTTCTCTCGCTTAGTGATTACATCCTCTTCAATTATACATTCTTTAACATTCTGCTTGGAAGGAATTTCATACATGATGTCCAGCATAGATGATTCCAGGACTCCGCGCAGCCCCCGGGCTCCTGTATTGCGCACAATCGCCTCTTTGGCCACGGCACGCAAAGCCGGGTCAGTGAAGGAGAGGTCCACTCCCTCATAGCTAAAGAGTTTCTTATACTGCTTAGTTAAAGCATTTTTAGGTTTGATCAGGATGTCGATAAGCGCTTCCTCGTCCAATGGATCCAGGACGGCAATCACCGGCAAACGGCCAATAAACTCGGGGATCAGACCATAACGGGCCAAATCATCCGGCTCCACAGCCTTCAAAGGATTGGAATGGTCGTGCAGGCGCTCTTCTTTAGTCCTGATATCAGCCGCAATACCCAATGCCTTGGCCGTGGTCCGGTTTTCAATCACCTTATCCAGTCCCACAAAAGCTCCACCGCAGATAAACAGGATGTTCGAGGTGTCGACCTGGATGAACTCCTGTTGGGGGTGCTTACGACCGCCCTTTGGTGGCAAATTGGCCACCGTGCCCTCAAGGATCTTGAGCAGGGCCTGCTGCACTCCCTCACCGCTTACATCGCGAGTGATGGATGGGTTTTCCGACTTACGGGAGATCTTGTCGATCTCGTCCACGTAGATCACTCCACGCTGGGCCTTTTCCACATCGTAGTCAGCGGCCTGAAGAAGATTGAGAACCACATTCTCCACATCTTCACCCACATATCCAGCCTCAGTGAGGGCTGTGGCATCGGCCATCGCAAATGGAACATTTAAAATCTTGGCAATGGTTTGTGCCAATAGGGTTTTACCCGAACCTGTCGGACCAATGAGAAGAATGTTGGACTTGGAAATCTCCACATCATCCTTTTTGGTATTACCCTTAGACATAGCGTTGATTCGTTTATAGTGATTGTGAACGGCAACCGCCAAAGACTTCTTCGCCGCATCCTGCCCAATCACGTAGTCACTGAGGAAGGCATTAATATCCACCGGCTTGGGAACTTTAAGAGTGGTCTTTGTCCCCTCTTCTCTCTCCCGCTCCTCGGCAATGATGTCATTACAGAGCTCAATACATTCATCACAAATGTAGACGCCAGGACCGGCAATCAGCTTTTTAACTTCTTTTTGGCTCTTGCCACAAAAACTGCAGCAAAGAGTGCCGTATGTATTGTCCTTTTTACTCATCAGCTTTGGTTCCCTTGTTTGGTTGCTTTCCGCTCTTCCACAATTCTATCAACCAGACCGTAGTCTCTTGCTTCCTGAGCTGTCATAAAATTGTCGCGATCCATTGCTTTGCTCAGCTCATCAAAAGACTTCCCCGTGTGGCGCTGGTAAATCTCGGTGAGCCTGTTCTTGGTGCGAATCAATTCTTTGGCTTGGATTTCAATATCGCTGACTTGTCCGGAAATCCCGCCCCCCATGATGTGAGGTTGGTGTATCATCACCCGAGCATTAGGCAATACGTATCTTTTTCCAGCGGTGCCCGCGCAGAGTAGAAGAGAGCCCATGCTCGCCCCAAGCCCTATGCAATAAGTACTCACATCACACTTCACGAACTGCATAATATCGTAAATGGCCAATCCAGCTGAAACACTGCCCCCGGGAGAATTGATGTACAGGTGAATGTCCTTCTCCGGGTTTTCCATTTCGAGAAAAAACATCTGGGCAATAATACTATTAGCAACGTCGTCGGTTACAGGAGTCCCTAGAATAATAATCCGGTCCTTGAGAAGACGGGAATAGATGTCATAGCTGCGTTCACCGCGGGGAGTTTGCTCAATGACTATGGGAACTAGAGACATGGGACCTTCCTTCATTGCTGCTCTCTTCCAGTAGGGTTGTTCATCTCTTCATTTTAGAGTCAAACTGCCTGGGAGCGAATCCTTTTCCTAACCACTTGGCCCTTCGGAGGGCCTCACTTTTGGCTGCCCTCAATATGGGTCCGCATTCACTCCTGACAAGCTACTTGTCGGGCTTTTAAGGTCCTGACTTTATCAGTGAGAAAAATACTTTATTCCCCCGCCGCCATGTGCTAGACGGTTCGCTTATTGATCTCATTCTGAATAAATTCTGTAGCGCGTTATTCGCCCAAGGAGAACTCACATGAAGCTGACTCTCGGCAAGTCGACGAAGGAACTCTCAGCCAACACAACCTTGGTCGTGTTTGTCCCAAGTGTAGGCGATTCAAAGAAGGACAAAAAGAAAAAATCTTCTCTTCCTTCTGTTTCGGAGCTGGATGGTGAATTAAATGCGTTGTTGAAAGAGGCAATGACAGAAAAATCCTTCCTTGGTGGTGAGAAGGAAACCTGTTTTTTTCGCTCCTGCCATGTGGGTGGAGTTAAAAATCTTCTGGCCATAGGTCTGGGTGACAAGTCAAAAGTGACTCACGAAACTCTGCGCTCAGCTGCTGCGACGGCCCATGGAGTGTTGGGTGCAGCGAGGATCCCAAAGGCACATTTTCATTTGGCCTCGGCACTTGGTGGTCAGAAGGACGGCGCCGGCGCAGTACAGGCTCTGTGTGAAGGATTGTTATTGGCTGACTACTCAATGGATGAGCTTAAAGGCAAAAAAGAAAGCAAAGATGACGCCCCAAAGTTTGTTGAAAGTGTTTTGGTTCCCGCTGCTCGCGCCAATGCCGCCAGCATGAAAAAGGCCATCGAGACAGCTGAAATCCTCTCTGAGTGTGTGAACGCTTCACGCCGCCTTGGCGATTTGCCTGGTAACTTTATGACTCCCGAGATTTTGGCCACCGAAGCTACCAACCTCGCCAAGGGCACCAAAATCAAAGTAACTGTTTGGGACAAGGCCCGCATCAAGAAAGAAAAGATGGGTGGCCTTTATGGAGTTTCGACCGGTAGCGGGCACGACCCCCGCTTTATCATCATGGAGTATAAGGGTGGGGCAAAAACCAAAAAGCCTGTGATCTTTGTCGGCAAGGGACTCACTTTTGACTCTGGTGGAATCAGCATCAAACCCTCTCTGCAGATGGATGACATGCGCTACGATATGTGTGGGGGCGCCAATGTGATCGGCGCCATCCTGGCCATCGCGAAATTAGGCCTAAAGGTCAACGTCACTGCCTTGATTCCTTCAACTGAAAACATGCCGGGCCCCCTTGCGACAAAGCCTGGTGACGTATTGACTTTTCGTAATGGCAAAACCGTTGAAGTCCTCAATACGGACGCGGAAGGCCGCCTGATCCTGGCCGATGCACTTTGCTATGCAACCGAACAAAAGCCGGCGGCTATTTTTGATGCCGCCACATTGACTGGAGCCATCGTTGTGGCTTTGGGTAATACACATACAGCCTACTTCACTCGCGATAAGAAACTGGGTGCTCAAATTGAGGCGGCAGCGGACGACTCTGGCGAACTTGTGTGGCCGATGCCGATCACCGACTATCATGTTGGCGATATGAAGGGAACACTTGCAGACCTGGCCAACATCTCTTCCTACAGAGGAGCCGGAAGCTCAACGGCTGCTGCCTTCCTGGAGCAGTTTGTGGGCGAAGGCATTTCCTGGGCCCATTTTGACGTGGCTGGGACGGCCTGGGCTGTTGGCAATCGCTTGCCTTACTGTCCTAAGAAGGGCGCTTCTGGGGCCATGGTGCGAACATTTGTTGAGTTAGCTAAGAAATTCTAAAAGGGACTACCAGGTCATCTTGATCGAGTTTTTGGCCGAGATCTCCTGGACCTGTCTGTTGTCGATAAACAGTTCCTGTCCGTGGACCCTTTGATTGTAGAGCTTCACTGAAAAGAGGGTCCACTCGCGGGGCCACTGTCCTGCGACATGGTCGAAGCGAATAAGGACGGGGTTTTCTTCCATGTATTGAAGCTCCAATTCGCCAGGATTTTCCTGCAATATCTTTGAAACGGGAATTGGGATGGCAGAGATGCGATTGATGTCATCACCAATTCGGCAATCCGCTTCGACGATCATTAGGGGCTTTTCCCCAGCGATTGCCATGCCTTCCGCATAAAATGTCAACTCCACGCGATCATAGGCATGGCAGGCAAACTGCTTACCACCAGCCTCACCACGAGTAATGAAGTGCCCCAGCTCCACGCCCAAATCCTGGCTCTCCGCTACTGCAACAACCCGAGCGTCAGACAAAAGTCTCTTTTGAGAAGCCAACTCTAGGGCGCTGCCCTCAAGATGAGAAAAGTCAAAGACCTTGCGCACAGCCGCGGGATGCCGTTTATCGCTATCCAGATAGTAATAGCTGATGCCGTCCCAAGAGCGCAGTGAGACCCATGAGCCAATTAAGGCTGCACAAATCACCAAAACGCTTCCGCTCAACACACGACTGTCATGCATAAATGGGCCTCATCCAAATCACCAAAATGGTGAAGATTCCTTGTTATTTTATCGGATCAGGCCCCCAAGACTTTGAGGGCAGGTGTGAATACCAGACCTAGGGCGCGGAAGACTTAGACCTATTTCCAGAAGCTGGTAGGTCTATCCAGGAAATGGGCAACAGTTTTCATAGGCGCGAAACTCGACGCCAGCATCCCGTGCTTCGTGGGCGATAGCCAATACTCCAAGCTTGGCAAGCCACCCATAGACGTTTTCAAGGGGCGCCCCTTCGATGGAGATATTGAGATCAGATACGCACAGACGTTTAAAAACTGCCCCAGGAGAGTTCAAACTGTCGTCCGGGCCTTTTTTGCTATGGGCGCGCAGGAATCCTCCTGCCAACTGACAGCCGATAAGATAAATCGCCGGCTCCGCCGTTTCAGCCTCTGTCGTCATCGAGGTAGGAATTCCCTCCTGAATGATCACTTCTCCAACTCCCCGGCCGCCTTTTGAAGCCTTCATCTTTTTGCGGGACTTGTAATTCCAATTGCGAATCTCGTCACCACTGCGAGCCTGAATCACAGCCAAACCGTAAGTGCCGGCATTATTCTTAACAAACACAAAGGGCTTATGCTTAACTCCATTTGCTGCGTATTTCCTCTCAAGTCTGGACATAAACTCTTCAACCTTCACTGCGAGCTGATTGCGACTTTCCTCGTCCGCAACATCAAAGCCCTTAAAGATTTCAGTTTCGACCTGGAGAATATGGGATGGAATCTTAATCACTTCGGCGAACTCTCCGGCAAGCTTATTGTACCAGTCAAAGAACTCGCTCTTGCGTCTACGGTGCCAACCCAGTGTATGGGGCGGGTTCATGGGTGTACGCAAGGCGCTGGCCCACTCTTCATAGGCTTCGGAAAAATCGTTATTGCAAACAATCAGGTCCGCCTTTTTCCCTTCGATTGTGACTTCTCCATCGACGAGATGGGCTCCGTGTACAGTCAACTCTCTGCCAGAGGCACTCGTGAGCTGCAGTGGGGCATCCAAATTTTTGGGGAGGGCAATCTGCACTTCCCGCCCTGAGCCAGACAGCAGATCATACAACGCGGCAACATTATCCCAATAATAAAGATTTGCCGTATGTTCCTCGGTCAACAAAACTATTCGCTTACTGTCTTCACCGTAGTGGCAATCCAAAAAACACTTGGCCAAGACCACCGAACCCTCTTTGTCGACCTGGCAAATGTTGTTAAATCCGGCCGGGAAAATATTGGCATCCACTGGAGCCACGATTTCTCCAGAATCACGAATGTCAAAACTGGAGTAAAAAGGAAAAGCCAGCCCTTCTCCGCGGGTCTCAAACCACTGATCAACAGCGGTCCTGTTTTCGACGATCTTCTTATGAATCAATTCATGAATTACCAAGATTTTCTCCCAAGATTAGGTACGGAACTTAAAATGCTGGCCCCACCAACAACGGCAGCCGGCATGGCCAACAGCGTGAGTCCAGGCAACAAAAGAGTCACTGCAAATGCCCCCGCCATTCCGTTGGCCTCAGGGAAAACCTGCTTAAAGACCTTCAAGCGCTCTCGCAGGTTAAGCTCTAATATCTCGTAAGAATAGTCCATGCTATCGAAAGACATGACCATCAGGGCTAGATAGGAAGACAACACATTCAGGACGGGCACAAAAGAAAGGGCAAAGATAAAAATACCCAGAATCAGAAATACCCCGGCCTTGATGAGTGCCGTGACCATCATCTTGACAGATGTGGCCGTCCATTTAGCCATGTTAAACGGACGCTCGGCAATCATCCCAATCTTCATCAATGTGCGTTCGGCCAATATGGCATTGAATGGGGCCGCTACGACGCTGGCCAAAAGATAGATCAGATAAACCCACACGATCAGGAAAACCAGCCAAAAGAAAAACAAAACCGGATAATAAAATACAGAGAAGATCCATCCTGTCGTGGCAGGTATCACCCACCCAACGCCGGCAGCCACCCATCCCGGCAAAAGAGCACTACCACCCAAAAATCCAGCGACAACCAGGATCAGATCAATAACAAAAGGAACGACGGCCCACTTACGCAGATCTGGATTATCCCGGATTAATCTTAGACCCTCTGTTAAAAACGAAAAACCGCGAGCTGTTCTTCTGACTGGAATCATCACTGGGCCTCTTTGGCTTTCTTTTTTGAAGGCAATTTGTAGCGCTTCCTTGCCTTACGCTCCAGGGCGCTGCTTTCATCGGTTTTCACTTGCCCTTCACGTTTTATCCCCTCGCGTTTTTTTGCCTCTGGAGTGAGGTCCGTCGATACTGCCAGATCTGCCAAATATGCCTGAAGCTTGCGCTCCTGTTTGTCCATCTCTCGAAAAATATCCTGAACTCCCACAGATTCCTTGGGATCGGGAAATCTCAATGTTCGCAGGCTTTGGATATTGTTCACCGCACCCTGGGCCAATTTGGCCTGCCAACGCCTTAGCGCCGTTTCCTCCACCGCCTTATCTTTCGGATCAGCATTGAGTTGCGGGGGCCTTTCCAGTGCCAACCAAATAACTTTGTAGGCTTCAACCAAATTTTCAGCCGCCCGAGGGGACCACTCTCTGCTTTCCATTTCAGTACTCTTAAGCAAATAGGCCTGAAGATATTTTAGACTGCCAATATAGGCTTCAGACAATTTTGAAACCCGGTCAGGGTCAGGCTGAACTCTGCCCATAAAATAAAGGGTTCTTGCCAGAAGCTCTTTGCGCTGGAGGGGGTCACCCAAATCTGCATGAACTTGCATGAGACCCTTTTGGGCTTCAGCAAAATACTTCTCCGCCGTCTTTAGATTTCCAGTTCTGGCATAGGCTGCAGCCAATCGGGCGGGCAATTCAGCAGCAGAAATTTCCTGACTCAAAAATTTCCGCCTTCTCATGGCATCCCGCAGACTGGCAATCTGCTTGGGAATATCTCCTAAACACTCATAGGTGTAGGCAAGGCGAAAAAGAGACTGGGCTTCGATCCGCCGATAGCGCTTGTGGGACCGGCGCAAGGTCTGCCGATAGACCTTCGTCGCCTCAGCACATTTGCCCATTCCCTCCAATGCCGCTCCCCGATTGAACAAGGTCACCAGGTGAAATTCGGAGGTTGGATTGGAGCTGATGATGCGATCAAATTCTTCAAGGGCTAACTCAAACTCTTCTTTCTCCAGATGGCCCATACCCCTTTCAAAGGTCTGTTGGTCGGCAGATGGTATGGGACTCTCATAGGCTTCACCTTCTGCGAGTGGCGTGGGCTTGGTTTTCTTTGCCGCACAGCCCATGAGGACTATCGCCAACAGATTTGCGACCACCACCACAAGAGTTTTGAATTTCTTCACGGATTCTCCTTTACGTAGGGCTCAAGCTTATCCGCTAGCCTCTGCAATCCCTGCAGACCTGCCACATCAGACACCAAATCTGGGACTCGAATCAAGGGTGTCAAGCTGCCTAGAAACCCCTGAAATTGCGCAAGTTCTTCCTCTCTATCTTGATTGAAGTGGCGAAGGGACTGGTAAAAATCCAAAAGTTTTTGGTACTCGGGCTCCCCGGACAGCTCCTGGCCCAACTGCTCATTGGGGTTCCAGTTGGGAAAACATCGATTCACCACTACCGAATTTAATGTATAACCACCTTTACGAAGCTCATTTATAAAGTCCCTTGTGGCGCCCAACTTGGCTCGATCAAATCCAGTGATCAGGACAAAGGCGGTGTCCGGCCCCGTCAAGAGGCGATGAACGGCAATGCTTCGGCCGCTGACTTCATCCTGGATCTCTGCCACACCCTCAAAGAAATCCGATAGCTCATGAATAAAGTGAGAGCCGGTGACTTTTTCCAGAGCCGCTAAGGCTGTTTTGGTTCCGCGATGAAAAAGCCCTTGCAGAAACCCACGCGACCCTGGCTTTTGCACAAACCATTGAGTGATGGCGTTTTGAAAGAGGCTGTAGATCTTTTGCGGAGCATAGAGAAAGTCAACCGCATGCTGGGATGGTGGGGTATCGAGAATTATCAAGTCAAACTTCCCGCTATCAAGTGCCGTCTGCAGCCGCTCAAGGGAGGTAAACTCCTGAGATCCGCTTAAAGTCGTGGACATCTGACGGTAGAGGCTGTTGTTGAGAATTCTTTGCGCCAATTCGGGCCTTCTGGCTGCGCGATGAATAAAGCGATCAAAAATCGAGGCCGGATTAATCATCGCGGCCGACAGACTGCCACTAACCCCATCAATCTGAACAAGCATTTCCTGTTCGGAGGTAGCATCAATCCCGAGAGCGTCGGCCAATCTCTTGGCCGGGTCAATTGTGAGCACCAGGGTGCGCTTACCCGCCCGGGCGGCCAAAATTCCCAAGCAGGCAGATAATGTGGTTTTTCCCACGCCACCGGTCCCGGCACAAATGATGACTTTGTATTCGTCAAACATCCAGGCCATTCCAGTCAATCCTTTCCGCCAAACGCTCTACCAGTGATTCTCCTGTTTCTCCGAATGACAGCGGCAGAGTTTTGTACCCGCCGTCGATGGCCGCCAAATTCTTTAGAGATTGGTCCTGTCTTTCCTCCACCACCTGAAGATAGTTGGTCAACTCAATCCCTCCGGGGTCACGACCTAGAAACTTTTCACCAAGCGCCGATAGCTCTGCTGGGGAAAGGGGAATGTCCCAGACTTTGTTGCAGAAGATTTTGGGCGAAATGCCGAGATCCTCACTGAGATCATGATAGAGCTCTCCGCACTCTGAGACCGGAAGTTCCTCGGGCAGAGTGACAATGGCGTAAGAGCAATACTTGGGGTTTCGCAAAAGCTCGTCAATTTGCCGACTTTGATCACCCATTGGTCCCAGCTTAACCGCCTCTGCTAACCCCTTTGGGGCCCGCAGCAGGGCCTTAAAGTGCCCGGTGGCGTAGGAATCGATGACGATCAAATCAAAGTCAAAAGAAGGACCCACATTACGAATTCCACTAGTGGCCTTACCAAGTATGGAGATTTCCCTCAGTGCCGGAGCCGCCTGAATGAAGGTCTTCATTACCACATTATTAAAGAAAAGATCGACGATGGCCTCAATTCGCACATAAAACTTCAGGTACTCGCGAAGGCTGGCGTCGCCTTCCCAGCAGGAAACCCACAGATTCTCCCGCCACGGGGTGGGCTGATATTGAACCTCCACATTCAACAGGTGGCGAAAATAACTTTGCTCGGCCAGCTCCACCAGTAGGACCTTTTTACCCTGTCCTGATGCCCTTAAGGCAATCGCAGCTGCCACGGTGGATTTCCCCACACCACCCTTGCCGGTCACAAACAGGATTTTTTGATTCTTCTGGCTCACTCGCTCCAGGTCCTCATAAATGGATTGTGCGCCGCGCTATGTCCTTGCCTTGGTGCCGCGCATCTCTTAAAAGGTTCCATCTGATCCGCACATCATATAGGCGCTTGCACCAGAACACAATTGGCTAAAAGGGGAAGACGTCCCATGAAAATCACTCTCGATAAATTAGAGGGCTTGGCCCACAAACTGAGCATTGAAGTTCCTGCTGACCGAGTCCGGGAGGAGTTTACCAAGGCCTTCAAGGACCTGCAGAAGGAAGTCAGTCTTAAAGGTTTTCGCAAAGGCAAGGCTCCACTCAATGTCATTCGCACACACTACGGTGATCGGGTAAAGCAAGATGTTCTGCAAAACCTAATTTCGGACTCCTACCAAGCGGGACTTGAGGAGCATTCTCTTGATCCAATTGGTTACCCCAAGATTAAGTTTGAAAATTTTGACGATGATAAGGACTTCATTTTTACGGCTGAGTTTGAAATCCGCCCGGAAATCAACTTGAGCAAATACGAAGGGCTCGAGGTCGAACAGCAAAAGATTGAGATCAAGGACGAACAAGTCGATGGCGTCCTCAAAAACATCCAGTCTAACCACGCCGAAATGGTCCCTCTTTTGGAGGATCGTCCCGCTCAGGAGGGCGATATGGCTGAGGTGGCTTTTGAAGGTTTTGTCGATGGTCAGCCTCTCGAAGGTGCCCAGTCTGAACGCCATATGCTCGAACTAGGCAGTGGTCAGTTTATTGATGGCTTCGAAGAGGGCGTGATTGGTATGGCCATTGGCGCTGAGACAACTTTGAACCTCAAGTTCCCCGATGAGTACCATAACAAGGAGATCGCCGGTAAGCCGGTTGAGTTCAAAGTTAAACTGAACTCTCTTAAAAAGAAGTCTCTTCCTGAAATCGATGATGAATTAGCCAAAAAGCTGGGTGAATTTCAGACTCTTAATGAACTCAAGGAGCAGATTCGCAAGGACCTTGAGTCTTCTGAAAAACAACGCGTGGCTGAGGAGTTGAAAAATAAAATTCTTCGCGCGCTGGTTGACGCCAACCCCGTTGATGTTCCCAAGTCTCTTCATGAGCGACAAAAGCAAATGCTTATTGACGATGTTCAACAACGCATGAAGCATCAGGGCCTTAACGAAACTGACTTTGAAGAGTACAAAACCAAGTGGGATGATGATTTTAATCAGTCAGCGACATTCGTCGTTCAGTCCAGCTTTTTGGTCGATGCTCTGGCCGACAAACTCAGCCTGCGCCCGACTAAAGATGATTTCGAAAAGAAGATTGAGGAGATCGCTGGCCAGACAGGACTGGAGGCAGACCGCCTGAAGGAGTACTACCTCCAACAGGAAAATCAGTCTCGCCTTAGCTTCCAAATCATGGAAGAAAAGGTCGTTGCCTTCCTTATCGATAAGGCAAAGATCCAGGAAGTTTAAACCTTCTCAAAAGGTACCGGAGGATACCCGGTACCTTTTGAATTACTCGCAATAATTATAGGCTCTGAAGTGCCGCCAGCAGGTGTCGCTTGGAAAGCGGCAGTCGTTCAGGCGGCTGGAAGTGTAGTAGCCCCGTGGGCAGGCACGCTGTCCGCCGTCGTTTACTTGAACGGAGAAATTTCCGGCTGCGACCAACTCACCGTCGCCCTTCATTACCCATGTGATATCGTTTTTACCCATATCGAGAAGGGGTCTTTGAAGCAATGTTGAAATCCACAGGTTGAATGGTTTGTCGGTGCGGCCCTTTTGATTGTTATAAGAGCCTGACTTTTCATGAATGGACCCATCCTCCCAGGTCGCCCGAACCTCGACTTGGTCGCCAGTGACACCATCGGGACCGACAAAATAGGTGTATTCGCCCGGATTGAGAATGTTTTCCACACAAGTAATGGAGCGAAAATCCCTTTGCACCCCCTCTTGGCAGCTGATGGTAATGTCGGCAACAAGGTCGATGGACTCAAAGGTATCTCCCCCGCTGAAGCCTGCCCCGGCAAATGCCAATGGTGACACGAAAACTGCCATCGATAACCCGAAACACAAAATTAACGCTTTTCCTTGCGCCATAATCCCTCCCTGACTCTTGTCTCACGGATGTCCCGAGGCTAACATAGGACTATTAGATCGCCAAACGGAAGGATTTGTATGGCTGACCCCAAGGCAGAGGACTCCTCAGGCAGTAGCGATGCTGCGAAGCAAGAAAAGCCCAAGAGGCTTTGGCGTAATTACCTTCTAAACCCTCAGTTTCAATTGAAATTCTCAGTTTACTTTATTGTCAGCGTGTTGGCTGTGGTCGGGGTTATGGTTGCCTTGATTTTTACCCGCCTGCAAGATGTTCGTGAAATCATCCTCCAGTATTATGGCGAGGACACCATCCTTCAATCCCACTTGGATCAGACTATATTTGAAATCACCCTGATTTCTTTTTCGATCTTGATCGGATTTTCGGCGATTTCCTTCTTTTACTCCCTCATCATTACCCATCGCATCGCCGGCCCGACTCTGGTGATTTGTCGCTTTATTGAGGACCTAAAGAAGGGCGACTACGAAGGGAACCGAAGGCTGCGCCAGTACGATGAGCTAAAGCCCATCATGCAAGGGCTTAATGAGCTCGCCTCGGTTCTTAAATCAAAGGAGTCCTAGCCTGGCGGAGTCTCTATTTTTTTAAGGTGGGATTTCCTTCAAACTGGCGCATGACGTCCCAAGCTCGTAAATAGTTGTAGGCCTGGAGAACCTGGAAGTCCTCGGACAGTAGGGTGTCCCGTGGACTAAGATTTTTCTTGCTGCTCCCGCCGGTGTCGGCCCACCAGTATTCGATGACGGATTTGCTGGCGCCCTTGCCGTTTTTGGAGCTTGCTCGCTCTTTGTCGCCAAGAAGGTGACCTTTGATATCCTTTTCCCGCTTGATTCGGCCCTTGCCCGCTTTAGCTTTTTCCAAGATATCACTAGAAAGGTTGTCAACGATAACGTCTGGGGTAATGCCTTCAGCCTGGATCGACTTTCCACTGGGTGTATAATAGCGCGCCACAGTTAGCTTTAGGCCGGAACCGTCACCCAACTTAACCACCGATTGAACGGACCCTTTGCCGAAGCTCTTTTGACCCATAATCAGGGCCCGCTTGTTGTCCTGAAGGGCCCCAGCCAAAATCTCACTGGCACTGGCAGAATACTCATCAACCAAAACCACCAATGGGAACTCCGGCATGGTTCCTGACTGTTTGGCAAAAATAACTTCCTTTTCTTTCTCGTTTCGCCCCTTGGTGCTAACGATGGTGCCGGTCTTCAAGAACATATCGCTGATTTCCACGGCCTGCTCCAATAGACCACCTGGATTTCGACGTAAATCGATCACCATTCCATTTATTTTTTGGTTGGACTTTGAAAAGGTCTTTAGAGCCGATTTCATATCCTTGGCGGAGTTTTCAATAAAGCTCGTAAGCTTCAGATAGACATATCCATCCTCCAAATCGGTCACTTTGACGCTGCGGATTTTTACCGTTCCCCTTTTGATGGCAAACTCTTTTGGCCGCTCGAACCCATCGCGGAAAATGCCCAGTTTGACGGTGGTACCTTTTTTACCCCTCATGTGCTGAGCGGCCTCAACCAAGGTCATTCCTTTTGTTGAGTCCCCATCGATTTCCACAATCTTATCGCCGGCCTTCACTCCGGCATTAAAGGCCGGGGTGTCTTCGATAGGACTGATGACTGTAAGTATGCCATCCTGAACCGTAATTTCGATCCCGAGACCACCAAACTCACCCGCGGTTTCGGACTCAAACTCCTTGTAGATGTTGGGCTCCAAAAAGTTGGTGTGAGGGTCCAACTCTTTCAACATCCCCTTAATGCCACCGTAGATAAGTTTTTGGGTGTCCACTTCTTCAACGTAGTATTGCTGGACCAGGTTGAGAACTTTTGCAAACAACTGCAATTCGGAGTAGCGCTCCTTTGCCCACGTCGTCACACTTGCGCTGGATAGAACACCGAGAAACACTCCCATCCCGACCAAGATCGGGGCTCCTAACCGAATGTATTTTCGATTCTTGATACCAGCCGGCTGACGGTGACTCATGGTTGCTCCCTTCACAGTCGTGTTTTTTCCCCGTCGGGATTCCAGTTAACCCATTGCATAGGATCAACCGGATCCGAGAAGTGCCTGATTTCAAAGTATAACCCTGGACGACCCAGGGTACTTCGGCCGGCACTCCCCAGTACCTCTCCTTCGGTAACCTTCTGTCCTTTCTTAACTTTTACACTCTCGTTGTGACAGTAAACGGAATAATAGTGATCTCCATGATCAAGAATCACGGCATTTCCATATCCGGAGATCTTACCAACAAAACTCACCTCCCCAGGAAAGACCGCCTTAACCAATTCCCCGACACGAGTGGAGAGAAATACACCTTTATGACTAAGTTTAAATTTGTAACGGTCGTGCTGATCCAGGCCAAAAGTCTTGGAAACAACTCCCGCCGCCGGAAGACCTAGGCTTCCCTTTCGTTCAAAGAAGGTCTCATTCATAAGACTTGCGATTTCCGAATCCGGAACCAGACCTCCTGCCTTCTGCCGTAGCCCCTTTAATTGCTGGACGTAAGTCTTCCTGGATGTACGAAGTCGGGCCAGCAGTCTGCTTTTTGAATTCTGCTCCTGCTCTAAGGATTTCTCCTGGGTCTTTAATTGCCTTTCCAAATGAACAAGGCGTTTGACGTTTTTTTTGAGCTTGGCCCGGGTCACCTCCAACGATTTCAGATTGCCCTCGAAATCGCGGATGAGTTCATAGTCGCGATCAGCGACCCTCTTCAAATAAGCCAAATTCCGATCCAACTCACTGGCACTCTGACTCGAAAAAATGGCCTGCAGAGTTCCCTGTTCCCCCAGCTTATAAAGAGCCCGCATTCTTCTGGCCAGCATTTTCTTCTGTTCGCCTATGCGACCCTCCAGACGGGCAATTGACCTCGCCAAAGCCGAGACATCGCCTTGGGCCGAATACATTTGATTACTTAGGCGTACCTTCCTGGCGCTCATCTTTTTGATCTTCTGATTGATTTCGTATAGGTTACCGAGAATCTTTCGGCTGTCCTCCTCTGCAGATATCACTTTGTCACGAACTTCAACGATATCCTCGGCAATTTGCTCGGCCACACCGTCCACCCCTTCTTGTAGAATGGGAGGTGAGACTTTTCGCATCTGGACCGGAGAGGCTTCGAGGGTGAGCGATAAACCGAGGAAAAAAGCCATCGACAGAATTTTTGCAGATCGGTTATTACCGACTACCACTTGGACTCCTCCACTTGAGAGGCCGCCCAACCATTACATATCCGATGTACACACAAGTAGGCTCCGACTGCACCAAACATGGCGCCCATAAGCACCAGCCCAATAGCATCAACCCAATTAACAAACCCAATAACACGACTAAGGTTTAGGAATCCCAGTTCAGTCTTAATCATGTCGGCCTGCCATATATATAAAAGGTAGCAAACTCCTATCGACATCAGACTGGCCAGGGCGCCCATGAGTAGACCTTCTATCACATAAGGTAGACGAATCATTTCAGGAGTGGCACCGACTAGCTCCATAATTTCTATTTCGTCTCGTCTTTGAGCAATCGCATTGCGGATGGAATTTCCTATGACAAATAGGCTGCCACACAAAAGGACAAATATAAGAAACCAACTGGACGCCTGAAAGGATCGAACAACCGCTGTGTAATTTTCCACCCAACCTTGTCCATAATAGACGTCTTCCACCGTCGGCTGCCCGGAAATCTTGCGAGCCAGATCAATCAAGAGACCATAACGCTTTTCAGAGGGAATGCCGTCCCGGAGGCTGGCTTCAAAGCTGGCCGGGAGCGGATTCCCAAATTCCGGGTCAGACAAAAAGTCCGGGGAGTAAGATCCCATTTGCTGGTCAAATCTTTGCGCGGCCTCCTCTTTGGTCAGAAATTCGATTTTCTTAAACTGGCCAAGGCCCTCTAAAAACCGATGAGTAGTCTTTACTTCTTCGTCTTTGACTTGCTCCTTAAGAAATACTGACAGGCGGGCGGACTCTCCCCAACTGGCCAGCACCCGATCCATGTTTCGATGAACAAGCCAAAATAGAGTGATTACTACAAAAGTGCCACACAGAACAGACAAGGTCGCCACCTGCATTCCCGTCTGCTGCTGCCATGATCGCCAAAATCCTTTTAGCCATCGATTATTCATCAGTGATCCCTAACAATATGTCCGTTTTTGATTTCTACGATTCTTCTTCGACTTGCATTGATCAGCTCATGATCATGGGTCGCAACGAATACAGTTGTACCTCTGGCATTGACCCTTTCCAACAGCCCCATGATTTCGCGGCTGAGGTCCGGATCCAAATTTCCCGTAGGCTCATCCGCAATAAGTATTCCTGGATGATGAACCAAGGCCCGGGCAATGGCGACCCGCTGCTGCTCCCCGCCCGAAAGCTGTGTTGGATAGCGGTCCGCCTTGTGTACCAGTCCCACCTCGTCAAGAATTTCGCGAACCCGCTTTTGCATTGACTGCTGCCTTTCACCACGCACCTCCAAGGGAAGGGCCACATTCTCAAAGACAGTTCGCCGCTTTAGAAGTCTGAAATCCTGGTAGACAACTCCTATGTGACGTCGAAAAAAAGCCACCTCTCGCGCCTTGAGGTCCTTGAGTGTGTAGCCGGCGACTTTTAGGTTACCTGAGGTCGGATGATCGAAGGCCGAAAGAAGGCGAAATAAAGTTGTCTTACCGGCACCGCTTGGTCCGATCAAAAAGACAAACTCGCCCTTTTCGATATACAGATTGACGTCGTTTAGGGCACACACGTCCCCCGAATAAGACTTATATATATGATGAAAATCGATCATCCTTAAATTTTAACGGTGACTAGAGGAGTTGACCAGAAACCAGAAGGTCTAGAATTTTCTGATGCTGAAATTGCATAGCCATTTGTATGGATTTTATGTCCGAAGCTGGCCCATTGGGGAGAACCTCCAGGTAGGCCGTTTTAATACTCTTCACCACAGCACCATTATAAAAGACCCGACTCACCAAATAGGGATTGGCTAGACCCCAGTCCTCAGTCTGAACATGGTAAGTCATGCCGTTTAAGTTGATGTCGGAATTGAAACCCTTCTGCACTTAAGTCCACCTCAAATAGGGGCTTATTTTGCAGCTAAGCCCCCCCACGAATCAAGGGTAAAAAATCTGTTTCAATTTAGTACAGTGATTCCGGTAATTTATTGAGACGACTCTGTTTTCCTGTTTAACGGAGTCTGGGGCCTACCGATAAGTCCAATATGAGTACCAGGGGCCTCTTCTTTCCGCTAGTGCAGATCTTTATCCTCGCCACCTCTATAGGCCTCAGTACGTCCTGTTCAAAAGGCTACAAAGACAAGACTGGTACAACGGGCAGAATCAGCCCCACCTACCAAGGACCAAAGGAAGCCGACTATTGCGGAGGAAGCCCCTCCACTTATTCCGATTCCGTCACCATTTCGGGAACGGCCCAATACACAGCCCGCGAGCCTTTTGGTGATAAGTCTAATGGGGGCCTTGGTGCTCCCGGCTCAGCAAGACCTATTCGCCGAGCAGAAGTGCGAGTGACTAATTCGAGTGGCGAAGTCGTTCAGTGTACGGAGACCGATGGCTCTGGCGCCTTTTCATTCACTCTTCCCCGTGGGGATGGACAGTTTTTGGTTTCAGTAAACTCCCGAGCCAATAACAATTATTTCAAAGCCACGGTTTTTAATGCGCCGGAACAGAATGTTTTTTACGCCATCACTCAAAACGTCATCGCTAGTTCCAGCCAAAACCTGGGCACATTGACCGCCAATGGCGATGGAGACGTCCTTGGTGGGGCCTTCAATATTTTAGATCAAATATTAGAGGCTAATGATTTTCTTCGCTCCAAAGTAGGCAACTGCTCATCGTCATTTTCTGAATGTCCCAACTTCACCGTGGCGCCCAAAGTTAATGTTTACTGGGAGGCCGGATTTAATCCTGGAAGCTATTTTGCCGGCACGGGACCACTTAGCTTTTATCTTCCCGGTTATAGCCGCCTATTCATTCTTGGCGGGGTCAACGGTGACGTCAATAGTTCGGATACTGATCACTTTGACAACTCCGTCATTCTCCACGAGTTTGGTCATTTCCTGGAAGACGTGGTGTTTAAGTCGGACTCGCCCGGCGGAGAACACAACGGTAATAAAGTCATTGACCCACGCCTTGCATGGTCTGAAGGATGGGGAAACTTTCTTCAGGGCGCTGTGCAGGGTTCCAACTATTACATGGACACCATGGGTAATGTCAGCGGGTCGACATCTTACATTTTCCGAATCGACATTGAAGATCTGGTAACCAGTGGGCCCAGCAAATCTAATGACGTAGCTGAGTTCGCAGGCGAAGGAAACTTCCGTGAGTTTTCAGTCACCCGATTGCTTTATGACGTCACCGATGCTGTGGACGCCGGAGATGATGGCGACGACGTGGGAGATGGATTTGCAGAGATATGGGCCAGCCTGGTTTCTAGTATAGGGATGGTTAAGCCCACCTTTGCCTTTCGCGAGATCGGCTTGGTCCACGATGTGGTGACGAATCGTCTGAGTGGAAGTCCACAGGACTGGAGCACCCTGCGCACCACTGAGAAGCACGGCAATGACTCCGCTCACTTCCGGAAGGAGTACGCCCGGTACGTCACTACTGTCCCCGGAGGTTGTGGCTTGACTGGCACACCCTACTCTATTACTCCGTACAATGACTCCTATGACAATGGCTCATTTGCCACCTCTCATTTGCTGAAGAATAATGACTTCTACCACTACAAGCATAGTGGCGGCGGAATCACACTGACTCTGAATTACGAAACTCCAAGCGGCACTGAGGCCGATCTGGATTTTTATCTCTACAACGACTCGGCCCGCTTCGGCATCTCTGACGACATTGTTGGTTTCAGTCGCGAAGAGCCTTCAAACCCCGGCGGCGAGACGGAGTCGATCAGCATTTCTAATCTTCCAGCAGGGGATTATTTGATCAATGTGATGGTATACACTGGTGGCCCCAGCATCGGCGCCGCCACTAACTACGAAATCAAAGTGGGAGGCACGGTTCTATGTCCCGACACCCATCCTTGAGCAGACGACGATTACGTCGCCTAAAGATGCGACTGATAGTCAGCATAGCCAGTGCTCTGGGGGTCTTGTTTATGGTTGGAGTCAGTCTGATGGTGGGACTTGGCTCTTCTGAATCTGATGTTCGTCAACCAGCCCAGATCGCAGGAAAATCAATGGTCCTTAAGGCCAAACATGGCCTTGGCCTGACCCATACCCACAAACTTAAGGGCCCCTTGCAAGTGGCAATTAAGCACCTGGATCGGGATCGGGCGATCACTTCGGGCTCACCCTTTACTCTGGAGGCTATCGTCGTCTCCAGTGAGTACCTGGAAAACGTCAGACTGAAGTGGGTGTTGCCTGAAGGCGTCCGCCTTGAGAGTGGATCAAATGAGGTTGTTCTCAACTCCCTCAATCGGGATGAACCGCAAAAGATCTCGGTCCAACTGGTCAGCGATAGTGAAGAAAATCAGCAGGTCCATATTCAGGCGTCAGCGCAATTACGTGGCATGAGCTTTGGTGAGTCGGCCCAGTTCAACACCACAGACCAACAGCTGATTGATTTGCAAAAGGAAGAGCTTTTGGAGAGATCACAGAAGGAAATGGCCAAGGACTCAGGAAACCAGCAAAAAATATTTCACTGATTGGTCTGAACACAATCTAAAACAACTAGATTGGATAAACGATCAAGTCTGGATTGCCCAGTTCGTGGCGAAGAATGCTCTGAATGGCGTCCAGTGTTCCCATCATGGCGCTCGGGCACCCTCCACAGGCTCCCTGATAGAGAATCTTAATTTCATTATCTATATATTCCAATACTTCCAGATCTCCGCCATCGGCCTGAAGGCCTGGGCGAATGGTTCGATCCAGTATCTCCTCAATCCGCTGCAACTCTTCAGAAAGATGTGATCTGTCCACCGGCCCCTTGCTGGGAACCTCATCTGGAGTGCGAAATCCTGCATCGTGAATAGGCAGCCTGCTCTTGATCACCGCAAAAGCCTGTTGCTCTATGGTGTCGCCGTCAAGAGAGCCATCGTGGGTCATGGTGATGGTGTTCTCAAAAAAGTAAAGCTGTTTGACGCCCTTGATGTCGAATAGAGAAAAAGCCAAGGGAAGCTGCTCGCACTCCTCGCGTGAGTAAAACGTCGCCTTACCCTCCTCCTTGACCGCGTGATTCATGATGAACTTAATGGCAAAGGGGTTGGGGGTTTCCTGGGCCCGAACCAAAACATCTTCCTGAGTAAACCTTGGGGTCATACAAAAAACTCCCGCGCCTTGCGCGCTGCCTCTACAAGTCGCCTAACTTCACCTTCAGTATTGTAAATCGAAAAAGAGGCCCTTACCGTTCCGGGAATTCCCAGACGATCCATTAACGGTTGGGTGCAGTGATGTCCCGTCCGTACAGCAAGGCCTTCCCGGTCAAGAATTTGCCCTATATCGCTCGGGTGTATACCGTCGAAAACAAAAGAGACGATATTGCCCCGATTTTCGGCACTACCAATGAGCCTAAGGCCATCGATTTGTCGCAAATCATTTCTCGCCATTTCCGCCAGCTCAGATTCATGGCGCTGAACAGACTCTATATCCAGACCAGTAAAATAATCGATGGCCCGAGCAAGGCCAATGGCACCGCCCACGTTCGGAGTTCCGGCCTCAAAGCGGTGAGGAGATGTCAAAAAGCTGGTCTCCTGCAGGCGAACACGATCGATCATCGAGCCACCGCTCTGGTAGGGTGGTAGCCGATCCAAAAGGTCCAAGCGCCCCCACAGAACACCAATGCCAAACGGACCAAACAGCTTATGTCCTGAGTAAACCAGGAAATCACAACCAAGACCTTGAACATCCATAGGAAGAAAAGACACCGACTGGGCGGCATCCACCACCGTCAAGGCTCCTGCCCTTTTAGCCTCTTCAATGATCAACTTAGCCGGATTGATAGTTCCCAGAGCATTCGAACAGTGAACAAATGACACAATCTTGGTCTTGCTGGAGAGCTGACCGCGAAAACTGTTGAGATCCAACTCCCCACTAGGCGTGACTTCAACAAACTTTAGCGTCACCTGTTTCTTTTTGGCCATCACCTGCCAAGGAACCAAGTTTGAGTGGTGCTCCATTTCAGTCAACAGGACCTCGTCGCCAGGAGAAAGGGTCTCACCAAGTGTGGTGGCGAGGAGGTTTACCCCCTCTGTCGTTCCGCGGGTAAAGACTATTTCCTTTGCATTGGTGGACCCAATAAACCTTGCTACGGTTTCCCGCGCCGATTCGAAGGCATTAGTAGCCAAATCACTTAGATAATGAGCTCCCCGATGAACGTTTGAGGCCTCTTTCAGGTAGAACTCACTCATGCGCTCTACAACCTGGCGCGGCTTTAGAGTAGTTGCGGCATTATCCAAGTAAGCCAATGGCTTCTCATATACCCTCTGCCCGAGGGCTGGAAAATCTTCTCTGATTTTGGAGACCTGGTACTGATTCATGTTAGCCCCTCGCCCCAGACGTTCGATTGCGATCCACCCAACTACTAATGTGGAGATCTAACTTTGAAACTATGGCTCCACAATCACGATAGTGGTCCAACACCTCTCCTGTGAATCCCTGAGCCAGGAGCGTTTCCGCCTGACTTGGAGGGATTCCTCGCGACACAAAATAAAAGACCTGTTCCTCGTCCAACTGACCAACAGTCGCTCCGTGGGTCGCCTTGACATCGTCCGCGTAGATTTCCAGCTCCGGCTTGGCATCGACCTCTGCCGTATTGCTCAACAACAGCGTCTTGTTGAGCTGACTTGAGTCGACCTTTTGTGCCCCTTCGGAGATCAAAATTTTACCATTAAATACAGCCCGCGCCTTGTCGCTCGCAATCCCTTTGAAGAGCTGATGACTGGAGCCACCCTCAAAGCGATGGTTGATTTCAGTTCGCAAATCAACGTGCTCCTGTCCTTCCACCAGGTAGATCGCGTCGGCGCGAACAAAGGCCTGTGGACCAACAATGTCGCAACACAGCTCCTGACGGGAAATGCGCGCACCGCTTGCCACCTGCAAAAACCGCACGTCGGCTGACTCCGCCAAGGAGGCGCGAACAAAGCTGAGGTGATAGGACTTCGGATTTTCCAGTTGCACTTTGAAGTGATATACTTTCGCGCCCTCGCCCACTCGTAGGCTTGTCACCGTATTGGTCAATGACCTCGTCTCCGGGCTACCAATAAATCCTTCGGTGATGGTCGCTTTCGATCCTGCACCAATGAAAAAGAAGTTTCTGCACATGGAACTTTGCCAATGGTCGCCCTCACCGGACTGTACATGAATCACCTCAATGGGCTTATCAACCGAAGTCTGAGGGTCGACCACCAATACGCAGCCGTCCAAACACAGGGCCGAATTCAACCAGGTGAAGGCCTGTCCTCCTGTGCCTTCTTCAGCTTCCCAAATCATTTCTAGGCGGCTTTTGATTTCCATCGGTCCCTGGCCCGAAACAAGGGCGGCTAAAGAGAAACAACTCACTCCGGATTGCTCCGGGAGCCGAGAGAGGCCACCGACAAAATGACCATTAACCAGCACCACCCGATAGGACGAAGAATCAAATGTCGCTGTCATTTCGGCCAGTGCCGAATCAGACAAATCAAATGACCGTTCTTTTTTTGGAGTCACGTAATGCTCTTGGAGCAGGGGTGCTGTGTTGGTGTAGCGCCACTCTTCAGTTTTTCGACCAGGAAAACCCCTGCCCTCTAGCCTGGTCATGGCGCTTTCCCGAAGACCCGACAGGTCGCTCGTACCAATCAGCCTCTGGTCCTGCTTCAGAACTTCATAGGTTTTTTTAAATCTAAGTATGGCATCAAATGACGTCTGCAAATCCAATTCTCCTAAGCCTGAGCCTCAGCCAGCCAATCGTAACCACGCTTCTCTAGCTCTAGGGCCAAATCCTTGCCTCCCGAGTGGACAATCTTTCCGTCCATCAGGACATGAACAAAGTCGGGGACAATATAATCTAAAAGTCTTTGATAGTGAGTAATCATTAAAATTGCGTTGGACTTCTTTTTGAGTTTGTTCACGCCATTGGCGACAATTTTCAAAGAATCAATATCCAGGCCCGAATCGGTTTCGTCCAAAAGAGCGAGGCGAGGTGAAAGAACCGCCATTTGAAGAATCTCGTTGCGCTTTTTTTCGCCACCAGAGAAGCCTTCGTTGACTGAACGAGAGAGGAAATCGGGATTCATGTCCACAAGCTTGGCCTTTTCCGCCACAAACTTCTCGAACTCCGCCTCATCCAGCTCTTTCACCCCCTGGTGTTTGCAAACAGCATTAAATGCCGTCCGCAAAAATACCATATTGGAGACTCCATGGACTTCCACGGGGTACTGAAAGGCCAGAAACAATCCTTCCCGGGCCCTCTCGTCGGGCTCAAGTTCAAGAAGATTTCGCCATTTCATATTTATCTCGTATTCAACAGACCCTTTGGTCACCTCATACGAAGGATGGCCGGCGATCACCTTAGACAAGGTACTTTTTCCAGAGCCGTTGGGTCCCATAATAGCATGAACCTCACCTGGGTTGATTTCCAGGTTGAGACCCTTGAGGACCTCTTTGCCGTCAATATTTACATGTAGATCTTTGACCTTAAGCACCCATCTCTCCTAGCCAACACTGTTTTCTAGCTTCATTTCAATCAACTTAACCGCCTCCACTGAAAACTCCAGTGGCAACTGTTTAAATACATCTTTGCAAAATCCATTCACCAATAACGATATCGAAGCCTCTAGGTCCATTCCACGGGAACGAAGGTAGAACAACTGATCCTCCGAAATCCTTGAAGTAGAGGCTTCATGTTCGACGACCGCAGTTTTATTTTTCACTTCCAAATAAGGAAAGGTATTTGCCGAGCACTGGTCACCGACCAGCATGGAGTCGCATTGGGAGTAGTTTCTCGCTCCAGTCGCTGAGGGCAGCACCTTGACCAGCCCCCGGTAGCTGTTGGAAGATCTGTCGGTTGAAATGCCCTTGGAAACGATGGTGCTCTTGGTGTTTTTGCCAACATGGATCATTTTTGTTCCGGTGTCGGCTGTCATATAGTCATGAGTCAGGGCGACCGAATAAAAGGCACCCACAGAATTGTCTCCCTGAAGGATCACGCTCGGGTACTTCCAGGTGATGGCGGAACCTGCTTCCACCTGCGTCCAGCTAATCTTGGAATTGCGACCGATACACTTTCCACGTTTGGTAACAAAATTATAGATGCCGCCCTTGCCCTCTTTGTCACCCGTGTACCAGTTTTGCACCGTCGAGTACTTGATTTCCGCCTCCTCCAGAGCAACCAACTCGACAACGGCAGCGTGCAGTTGGTTACTGTCACGCATGGGTGCCGTGCAGCCCTCCAGGTAGTTCACAAAGCTACCTCCTTCGGCGACGATCAAAGTGCGCTCGAACTGTCCCGTATCCTCTGCGTTGATGCGAAAATAGGTCGATAAATCAATCGGGCATTTAACACCCTTGGGAATGTAACAAAAGGACCCATCAGTAAAGACAGCCGCATTGAGTGCCGCAAAGAAGTTATCCGTGTGGGGGACCACGCTGCCAAGATACTTCTTGATGAGCTCCCCATGGGTGTGCACTGCCTCCGAAATGGAACAAAAAACAACCCCATGCTTGGCCAATAACTCTTTATGAGTGGTGCCCACGGAAACCGAATCAAATACAGCATCAACCGCAACGCCGGAAATTCTTTTTTGCTCCTGTAATGGAATGCCCAGACGCTCAAAGGTCTTTAATAATTCGGGGTCCAATTCATCCAAACTTTGGGGTTTGTCTTTCTTAGGCTTGGGGGCCGAATAGTAACACACATCCTGATAGTCAATGGGCTGGTATTTGAAATGCCCCCAATGGGGCTCCGGCATCGTTAGCCAGTGACGGAAGGCCTTAAGCCGATATTCCAGCAACCATTCTGGCTCTTCCTTTTTAGTTGAAATTGTCCTGATGGTTTCTTCGTTGAGACCTTTGGCAACCCTATCGGTTTCCAACTCCGTGACGAAACCGTATTTATATTCCCTATCTAAAACATCACTTTGATCATTCACGTCCAGTCTCCTGCGACCCGGGTCACTGACCTCTCGTCGCCGACTCCACCCCGATGCCTGGCACCAAAACCTCACGAGATTGCGGCGCCGGCCTGTCCTTTAATTTGAGAATTTCATATACAGTTAAATTCTTATAGAACTCAATCAGGCGGGCATTAAGCTCCGCCAGCGGCGAACGGATATTGCAGGTGCCTTCGAGCTCACACATATTGACGGCATGTACGCACTTTACAATGCCCAGAGGGCCTAGGATCATTTCAATGAGGTCGTAAAATGAGGTCTTCGAAAGATCGCGAACGATTGCATAACCACCATGAGATCCTTGTTCTGATTTCAAAATCCCCTTTTGTGCCATTAACTGCATCACTCGTGCTGTGGCATCAAAGGGACAGCCCGTTTGGTCGACAACCTCTTTGGCCGTCGTCAGCTCACCCGGGACTTTTGAACACATATAGCGTAAGGCCATTAGTGCATACTCAACCTTGCGATTTAAGCGATTCATACCACCCTCTCAATACGCCGCCTCGAATACTGCAAATTTAGGCTGTATTATCAAATCAAGTTCCTGAAAGCTAATCGAAATCCCATTGAAAATCAACGGGATATACGTTTGTTTTTGGCGTATTTACTTAATAATAGCATCTCTTTTTTGGGGTGACAAATGCCAGTCATTTCACTAGGTTAGCTCCATGATTTCTGCATTTTCACGTTTAGTCCTGATGGGCGTCGGCGTCTTATTTGTGCTGGTTTTAGTCCTCTTTGGATTGCGCCAGGTTGGGTTTCAGCGTCAATTCCAGGCCTTTGACCATCCCCTCGTTCAAGATCCGGCCTTTTGGATCGTTGCCCTTGGAGGAGACGCCCAGAGGTTTCCACCCTATACCAAAGAGGCCTTGCTGGCCGCCGCGGAACTCGACAAGGACATGCTCATCGAACTCCCTCTGCACAGAAGCCAGGATGGAGTTTGGTTTGTTTTTCCCACCTATCAATTGGAGTCAGTGACCGATGGGAGTGGATTTCCAGAAGTCTTAACCTGGGACCAGCTTTCCCAGCTGGATGCGGGATTTCAGTACCCAGGCCCCACCGACAATTTTCCTTTTCGGGGCAAAGGCCTGCGGCTTGTAAATCTGGAGCAAGCCGCTCAGCTCCTACCCAAAACACGATTCGTGCTGACATTTTTTGATCCCAAGGCAGACTTTGCTGAAGAGGTGGCCACCCAGATTAACTCCCTGGATTTGGGTCCGCGAGTCGTCATTCGCAGCCCCTTCTCAAAGTTCGTTCGCGAGCTGAAGAAGATTGAGCCAATGTGGATCTATGCGATTGACCGTCCCAGTCTTGATCGCGCTGTGATGATGGGGCGACTTCGTATCGAGACCCTGGCAAGCCTACCTACAGATGTAGTGATTAGCGAACTCACTCGTAATGGGACCGTCATCCTCTCTCAGCCTATTGTTTCTGAAATCAAACGGCAAAAAAAGAGGCTCCTCCTCATCATAGACGATTCCACACCTACAATACCCAAATGGATTCTCTCCTACATTGATGGAGTTTTGACGAATCGCCCCAGCTGGGCTGTGGAGCAATTTCGCTCCCCGGCGCCATAGCGCGCCACCGGGATTGTGAGTTGCCCGATTGACCTATTGCCGCTAGCCTATATGGCTATGAGTCAAGCATTTGCCGCCGCCAAAGAAGGTGTCTCCGTTGGTGTGAACATGAACGCATGGGACGCAATATGGTCCGCGAGCCCCATTGTTCAAATCACACTTTTGATTCTCGTCGGGATGTCCGTTGCCTGCTGGGCTGTTATTTTTGCCAAGCGAAAGCAACTAGATGGCCTTGCTACTGCCAATGCACCCTTTTCAGATTTGTTTTGGAAGGCCAGCAGCCTCGACGACATATTTGATTCCCTTAAGGACCACCCACAAAGTAATTTGGCCCGACTGTTTAAAGCCGGATATTTGGAATTACGCAAAATTGCCGATTCGAATTTGGTTTCTGGAAGAAAGGATTCGGAAGCGACTCCCTTGCTCACTGGCATTGACAACCTGGACCGCGCCCTTCGTAAGGCCACCGACGAGGAGTTGGCACAAATGGAGTCTCGCTTAAGTCTTTTGGCGACAACTGGAAGTACCGGTCCCTTTATTGGTCTTTTTGGCACTGTCTGGGGAATTATGGGGGCCTTTCAAAAAATCGGTGCGACCAAGGTGGCCAGCCTCGCCGTTGTGGCACCCGGCATCTCAGAGGCCTTAATCGCGACTTCAGTCGGCTTGGCGGCAGCGATTCCCGCCACCGTTGCATACAACCATTATGTCTCCCGCATCCGAAAAATGGAAATCGAACTCAACAGCTTCGCGGCGGATTTCCTTAACATCGCCAAACGCAACTTTTTTCAGGGGTAGGCTCGATGGGTATGTCTTCTTCACCAAGAGGAAGCCGGGCTGTTCTCAGTGAAATTAACGTCACGCCTCTAGTCGATGTGATGCTTGTTCTGTTGGTCATTTTTATGGTCACGGCACCCATGATGAATCAGGGACTGGATGTGGAACTTCCAGAAACCGCATCCAGCGGAGTGGAGACAACCGACGAGCCCATGACTCTTGTCATTCGCAAAAACCGAAAACTCTATATTGGAGAGGCCGCTGTCACCATGGACACCCTTGGCAAAAAACTCATTGCCATCATGGAGACGAGGAAAAATAAGCAAGTCTACATCCAAGCGGATAGACAAGTGGATTATGGTTATGTTGCAGAAGCAATGGGAGAGATTCGCGCCGCCGGAATTTACAGCATTGGACTGATTACCACACCAAAGGTGCGCTAGTCATGGCAGTGGGAACTCTCGTGCGAAACCAGCACCGTGACCCCTTTTCAAGATACGTTGGCCTGTCGGTTATATTTCACTGTACTGTTGTTCTTGTTTTTACCATTAAGACCGTTTTCTTCCCCTCCGAAGATCTGCAGATTCGCGACGCGATAAGGGTGGACCTCATTGGTCTTCCCGATAAAGCTGAACCGCCAAAGCCGAAGGAAGTGGTCCAAAAGCAACCCCCAGCTCCGGCCCCGACACCGAAAGTCACACCGAAAGAGCCTCCACCCAAAGCAAAAAAGGATCCAAAGGTCGACCTGAACAAGGCGAAAAGCAATCAGGACAAGGCACTGGAGCGTTTAAAGGCCCTTCAGTCGATTGAAAAAATCGAGTCCTCTCTCAAGGACAAGGCAAAAGTGGAGCCCGTTAAGGAATACAAAGGAAACGTCCTTAATGCCGGAGATAGTCTCACCGGTCTAGACAAGATAGATCATAGCCAATACTTTTCCACTCTCAAGGGGCATGTCCAGCAGCACTTTGTCCTTCCTCAGTGGTTGGCGGAATCCAACTTCCATGCCAAGGCCCTGGTGAAGGTGGATGAGCGGGGTTTTGTCATCAGTCGCGAATTGACCCAGCCCTCGGGCGACCCCACCTTTGATAATAAGGTTCTTGAAGCCATAGACAACGCGTCACCCTTTCCGCCGCCTCCCGGTAAACTCAAAAATGTGGTAGCTTTGAAAGGCTTAGTCTTCAATTTCCCAGACTGAGGTCGAGGTAGCTGATGTTGATCTTACGAATGATTCCCTTTGTGATGGCAATTCTTTTTTTTGTTGGCACTCATCATGCCCAGGCCCAATCCAGCAACATTTATATTGATGTGGGATCGGCAACAATCAAACGAAGCCTAATTGCTCTACCGGCCTTTCAGTATTTTGGCTCCGCAAAGGATGACAAGAAAAATCTGGCAATTGGACAAGAGCTCTTTAACGTTGCCTACAACGACCTCCTGGTTTCATCTTATTTTACCTTTATTCGGCAAGATGCCTTTTTGGAAGACACCAGTAAGGTTGGACTCAAACCCGCCCCTGGAGACCCTAAAGGATTTAACTTTCAAAACTGGCGATCAATTGGAACTGAGTTTCTCGTCCGAGCGGGCTACAAAGTCGTTGGCGACAAGATTAGCCTAGAAACCTACCTTTATCATGTTCCTCAGGCAAAACTGGTTCTCGGAAAAACCTATGAGGGCCCCCTGAGTTCTGCGCGCAAGATTGCCCACACCTTTTGCAATGATGCTCTCCAAGCCCTCACAGGGAAAAAAGGCATGTTTAACTCCAAAGTGGTCGTCGCCGCCACGGAACGGAACCAGTCCTTTAAGGAAATCTACATAATGGATTGGGATGGGGCGAACGTTAAAAAGATTTCCAACCACAAGTCAGTGGCGATTTCTCCGGCCTTTTCGCCCGATGGAAAAAAGGTGGCCTACACCGCCTTTGCTTTTCACGCCAAGGCAAAGACGCGAAATGCGGATATGTTCTTGTACGACCTAACCAACGGCAAGCGCTGGCTTATTTCTTATCGTAAGGGAATTAATTCCGGTGCCGCGTTCATGCCCGACGGCAACTCCATATTGCTCACCATTTCTCAGGGTGGGAGTCCAGATGTTTTTAACATGAGTCTTGACGGAAAAGATCTCCGCCGTATTACCAAGGGCCCAAATCGGGCGATGAATGTAGAGCCCGCGCCTTCACCGGATGGGAAAAGGATTGCATTTTCCTCGGACCGCAGTGGGCAACCAATGATTTACATTATGAATGCCCAGGGCGGAGACATCCAGAGGGTCACGTTTGCCGGTCGCTACAATGCGAGTCCCAACTGGTCTCCCGACGGAAAAAAATTGGCCTTTGCAGGCTATGACAAAAGCCACTTCGATATCTTTGTACTTGATGTCGCCTCCAAGCAGCTCACCCGGTTGACCTCGGCAAAAAAATCCAGCGGAAAGTGGGCGGACAACGAGGATCCGACCTTTTCTCCTGATGGCCGACACGTCATGTATGTTTCCAACCGAACCGGAAAAAATCAGCTCTATATGGTCAGCCCCGATGGCTCTAATGAACGGCGGGTCACGGTCGATAGCAAGGCCTATTTCAAGCCCAAATGGTCGGGCTATTTAGATGAATGATAAACAAATCCCTGCCTGATCTTAGCTCCTATTCCCCAGAAGAGTGGGCGGAAGCCTGCCGTTTGCTCCCGGCCGTAAAACGCTACAAGGAATGGTCAGATCGCGAATCAAACTCTGCTGAGTATTCATTTGTACTGCGGCAAATGCGCCATCAGGCATGGCTGCGCGCTGCCATGGCCACCTTTTTTGATCGCTCGACAACATCTGACATTTGCTATGAGTGGAGCCGAGAGGCGGAAGAGCTTCTCCGGCTCGGTTGGGAGCACTGTGGTCTAAGTGCGCTACCCGTTTGCCTATTATCCGTGGGAAAGCTTGGCTCCCAAGAGTTGAACCTGAGTTCAGATGTTGATTTGATCGTCGTATCCGAAGTGGGTATCAATACCGAGATTGATCGTGCAATAAAGAGATTTCGTGCTCTTTTAGCCGATGCGACGGACCTCGGCATCGTGTTACGTTTGGATTTTGATTTACGTCCCGGTGGCCGCTTTGGCCCTCTCATCTCCACTCTTCCCCAGCTGGAGGATTACTACTGGTCACAAGGAGAGACTTGGGAGCGCCTTGCTCTTGTACGCGGCCGCTGCCTATTTGGACCCGGACCTTTGCAAACAGCTGTAAGTGAGGTTTTGACAAAATTCACCTACCGTCGATTTCTCGACTACACCTTGTTGGATGATCTCAAGCAGCTACGCTCAAGAATCCATCAACACTATCAACTCGATACTCAGCACGAGTTTCACCTCAAAGCTGGGGTTGGTGGGATTCGCGATGTGGAACTTTTCGTCCATGCCCTGCAGGTTCTCCATGGTGGGAAGGATCGACAATTGCGAACCCATTCGACGCAAAAAGCACTGCTCTTACTTCAAGATCGGGGGATATTGCCGGATGAGGAGGTCAGCCTCCTAGAGACAACCTACTGGTTGTTTCGTCACCTGGAGCACCTGGTTCAACTTGCTGAAGATCGGCAGACTCACGTTTTGAGCTTCGACTCCCTGCCTCGGGGCCACCGCATTTGCGACAAGTTGACCGTTGAGCACTTAAGTCAACGCGTGGATCACATTGTTAGCTCTCTTCTTGGCCCGGCCACATCGCATGAAGACACTCTGCCAAGTACCCTAGAGGGCCAACAGGCCTGGCTCAGCGACTTGGGGTTTTCCGAGGAAACGACTTCCCAGATTTGGCCGGAGCTCATGTCTCAAACAGCCAAGTCCGCCCGCCGAGAGAAAGACGAGAAGGCCCGCCGGCAGTTTCTATTTGATTTCATCACCGAAACAAGCAAGTCCGGACTGGATAAGAGCCTGGGCATTTCCCTTCTGGCCAAATTCACTCAATCGATTCGCGCCAAGGCTACCTTTTTCAGCCTTTTCGCCCGAGAACCACGCATTGTTCGGGATCTGGCTCGGCTTTTTTCCTCTTCTCCTTATTTGGGGTCGATCCTCGCCTCTCGTCCTGAGCTTATTGATAGCTTTGTTTTTAAATTTCACGAAAGCTTTTCGTCAGACCTGGAGACTTGTCTTGAGCAAATGGCTGAGTACCGTCTATTGACCGAGATCATCTCGGCCAATCAATTTCTCTATGACAAAAATGCCACAAAACTCAGTCAAAATTTGAGCAACTGTGCCGACCACCTAACTTCCGAACTCTTGAATATTTTAGATGGTCGCCCCCTTGATCAGTCACTACAAATTATCGCTATGGGAAAATGGGGTGGTCATGAGTTGGGCTTCCGCAGTGATTTGGATTTGGTTTTCGTCTCTCATGGCCCTCCCACTGCAGATGACCATCGCCTGGCGAAAAGATTTATCCATCGCCTGACTGATGTTCACAAGGGGGGGCGCATTTATAATATCGACCTGAGATTGCGCCCCTCCGGAGCCGCCGGCCCCCTGATTGTCAGCCTTGATGGCCTTCGGGAATTTCTCACCCAACGAGCTCTGGGATGGGAAAGACAAGCTTATTTGCGTGCGAGACCACTATCTCAGCTGCCATTCAATATAGGCGATGTCGTGGTGAATCGAGGGCTTTCGGAAGAGGACTTGGCGGAACTCGCAGATATTCGCCGCAAACTGATTCGCCCTCTGCCGTCCAATCTGGAAGAGCATGTGGACCTAAAATATCAACTCGGTGGCCTGGTTGATATCGAACTCGGCCTGCAGACCATTATTCTCTACCATAAAATCCTGGGCGGTGGTCCTTCGCTTGAGCAAATGATCAAGTCCGTCTCAGCAACTCAGCCAGAAAACGCCCAGTCCTATGACCTGCTTTACCACAACTACATGGACCTTCGTGGAGCCGAGCAGATGTTACAACTCGCCTCCAATCATTCCGGAAGCGAAATCCTCTACTCAAGTCAAGAAGGCGAGAGGCTGGCCCAGCTCCTCTCCGCTAAACCCATACAGTTGGCGAAGCGTCTGGCCCAGCTAATGAGGCAAAGTGCTGAAATCCTTAAAGATCTTGACCCTGTGAGAGCCTCAAGCTAGCCTGAGTCGTGGACGCAAGGAAGGTTTCCATGAAGTCATTCACTTTAAGATCTCTGTCCGGCATCTGTTTTTTACTTCTTTTTTTCTCAGCTTCCGTATTTGCGGAAGATAAGGGTGGCGATAACCCAGCAGCAGCTGGCAAAAAAACACTCCGTCCGACGACAACTGAGGAAAAGACCCCTGTTGTCCCTCATGGGTCCTCTGATGATGGGCTAGATGGTGATGAGGAAGAGGCCGATGGCAAGGGTGATTCCCAGCAGATACGGCGCCCCCGCAGATGGAGACGCATTGTTGCCGTGCTTGAAACCAGCATGGGAAATATTAAAATCCGCCTTTACCACAAAAAGACTCCGAAGACGGTTCGAAATTTCATTGGTCTGGCAGAAGGCACAAGACAGTTTCGCGATTTAAAGACCAAGAAAATGGTGACCCGTCCTTTTTATGATGACCTAACCTTTCATCGTGTCATCCCGAACTATATTGTTCAGACCGGAGATCCTTTGGGTAACGGTCGTGGTGGCCCCGGCTACAGCACTGAAGATGAATTCAATCCCTTTCTTAAGCATGATCGGCCAGGAATTGTTTCGATGGCGAACTCGGGTCCCAATACCAATGGCAGCCAGTTTTTTATCACCCTAAGGGCAATCCCCGATCTCGATTTCAATAGCCCCCGCAATATTATGGCAAGAAGGGGCAATACTGTGTTTGGCGAGGTCATTGAAGGCATGGATGTCGTTAAGGCAATTTCGGGAGTCCGGCGAGATCCATTTGACAAACCAATTGACCCCGTCGTCCTCAAGAGAGTGGTCATCGTTCGCGATTAAAAAAGCCACTCTGACAGGAGTGGCTTTTTGAGGCTCTCTAAATTTTCAAGACGACAGACGGATTAGCGACAGAATTCGCCCTGGTTTTTGACCATGCGATTTGCTTCCTTAAGCATCTCGTTGCGGTCAGCGAATTCCAACCCCTGCTGGCGCAGGATGTTGATAAATGCCTCTTGCATCGGATTGTCTACAGAAGAGCGGCTTGCAGCCTCACCAAATTCGCGGGCCCGCACAGTGAATCCACTGAGAGCGGCCACATCACCTTCGCGCAAAGACTCCTCAAGAACTTCGCGCAAACGAGCACTACCAAAGCTCATCATGCGAGCCAGCTGACTCAAAAGAGGGGCCACAGAAGGATCCTTCAGCGGGTCGCGAGTCTTTGCATCAGAAGCGACCTCATTGTATCGGCTCATGGCGATGTTAAAGAGCTTTGCTCCTTCTCGGTACATTTCCTCAGCCTTAGTCAATAACTCTCCGTCCACGCCATCTTTTGCACCCAACTGGCGGGCCAATTCTAGAGACTCACGAGCTTGTTTGACTTCACGAAACATGGCGGTAACGGTTCGGCCCGAATAGGTCTCTCGCGTTTGCGCAATTTCTGACTGGGGCTTTTTTGCCTTCGTCGCCTCAGCCACCGCATCTTCAACGATGGCGCGGTTAACGGACAGGCGGAGGCCCTGGTTTGTCTGCATATTTAGAGGAATCTCAAGATCCATTCCCTCAGCCTTATAGATACCTTTTACTTCGGCTGCCAGGGGCTCAAATTTAACGCCATTCCCTTTTAGGACTTTGCCTGCCTTGCTACCAGGAGCCGTTTCTGGAGCCTTTTCCCGAAAACGCTCGGCAAGGGGCTTTTCCGTACGGGCACGGTCCTTCGCTGCTTCCTCTTTCCCTTTAAATTTAGCTTGCGCCGGTACAGCCATAAAGGCGGCGACGACTGCCAACAAGAGCTTGCTTTTCATATTAGAGAATCCTCACTGCTACATGTTTAAAAAATCTTCAATCTGCCAATTAAGGTCCCTCAATCTTAAGAAAGGGACGGTCTACCTCGATCTCAATGTTCGGTCGCTAACCTTTGCAACCCGAGTGCCATTAATGATTGTTAAACCTCACGTCTGAGATAATCCGCCGGTAGTTAGCTAACTCCTTAGTAATTCCAGTCATTTTTCGGAATACGGCCAATGCAACCTGGCGCTGATCTTCTGTAAGATTCTCCCAGGCCGGGACGCCAAGGGCCTTCACTTCATCCTCATAGGCCAACCACTGTGTAGAGCCTACACTCATTTCTGGATAGCGACTGGCGATTTCCTGGAGTCTGTCCTTTCGTTTTTCCCACTCATGAAAGGGGAAGGCCTGAAAGTCCGGGTCAGGGAAATCAATTTGGGCATCCATCCTCTGCAGAGCCTTTTGCATATCCGGATCGGCAGGAAGGCCCATCTTCAGCTTTAAGGCCTCCATATTGAGGTGTAGCCAGCTTTCAGCGACGGGGACGTGTTTGTCTATGATTTTTCCATCTTCATCTACCCGATAGCGAAGAAGCATATCCAGGCTGGAGAGAATCCAATTGCGGTTTTTGTTAAAAACATTTTCGGCTTTTTTTAGCTTTTCCTCGGAGTTGTATCTTTCGTCACGAGCAAACATCTCCAGGAAAATGGGTTTTAGGAGGTCATTGAGATAGGTTTCAAACTCAAGTCTGACCGCACTAATCACCGGCAAGTATTTGTGGCGACTTCCTGAGCACTCTTTGATTTCCTCTTTTTTGAAATACCTCGGCGGGTACATGTGGCCCTCCCCCCTAGGGAGTTGATCGCTGTAGGTGAGATCCATTCCCTCACTCAAATAGTCCTGAACATAGGCATGAGCATAGGAACAGTCTTTCAAGCCGAGCTTAGTATTGAGGTTCTTTTTGTATCCGTAAATGGCCGGCAGAAACTCCTCACGGAGCATTTTGCGATAAGACGTATCTGCCGAATCCAGCACGTAGTTAAAATCCCGGCCGACGTAGTTGGACCACCAATACTCAAAGCCTGACCCCTCGCCACTCCAATCGTCAAAAAGCTCCGGATAGAGATTCTCGATCACCATATCGATCATCCGGCTGTACTCCTTGCCATTGTATTTCACCCAATGGGCATATGGATCAACTGGCATTGGGATATACACCTCAGGCGCAGAGTGATAGCTTTGGTCCCAACACAATCTATTGTCATCCTCATCCGGTGGTATCAATCGCGGCGGGGTGAAATCCATTTCAAAGCCAAAGGCATCCTTCACACTTGATTTTGGGCGCTCGCCCCAAACGACTTTCCAGCCGCGATCTGACTTGTCTGCCTTTACTCCCGGGAGAATCCGCTTGTACCATGGCTGGCGACTGTTGAGGTCGAGTCCACAGGCCATAGAGGCCAGTAGACTCGTCGCAATGTTCGGTGTTTCCACGTGCTCAACTCGTTTGGGGAAAAGCTCAGGGTCAATCTTTTGTCCGACAATAAGAGCCGAAACCTCTTCAAGGTATGTCTTTGAGTAGACCTGACTCCCCGGTTTTTGACTGCCAAATCGGCGGCGAATTTCAGAAAAGTAACAGAATGGTGGCGTTCTGAGATTCTCCGATCTCTCTTGAAGCTTGTAGATATATTCTTGCAGGAGGCTTTTCGCGGCATCCTGCTCCGCCGCAGTCCCTTCAGCGATGGTCTTTTTAACTGCATCTTCATCCAAAGACAGCTCTTGCTTCAATTGATCTGAGACACTGCGAATTCCTCCCTCGTGTTGCTTGATACAGTAGTCCCGATAATGTTTGTCCAAATCCCAGGCATGGTTGATGGCCTTCTTGATATCCTTAATATCCTTCGACAAAAGGCCCTTATGAATGAAATCCAGGTGCCCGATGATTGAGTTTCTTTCGGCCTCCATCCTTTGGCCCCACTGAGCCCCATCTTCGTTGTCCTTGGGTCTGGAAAACTGCCGAATGGCCGCTGGTCCGTGCTCTCCCTGAAGGTATTTGAGCCACACTCCCACAGAAGTGGCCTGCATTCTCACATTTAACTCCTGAGCAGAGCGCATCTCCTCCATTGTACGGGAGCCATCATCCGCTATGTATTGGTCATCATGGTGATTGGATACTATTCCATTGAGTCCCGCATAGGGATTCTTATCACTAAACAAGACACTCGACTTTTTGCGAACGCGCTCAACAAAATCCTGATAAAACAAATAGGTCCCCGTGTACTTGTCGACTAACTTCATCGTGTGTTTGGTCCAATTGGCATAAGCCGCATTGACCTCTTCGATCATCATATCCCGCCAGTCCTTTTGATCGTCTGCGTATTCGTCCAAGGTCTCAAGGATGGTGCCGTCATAACACTTGAGGCCTTGGCCAGTTTCGATAAGCCTTTTCATGGCTTTTTGATTTGCAGCTGCTCGCTGCAAAAGGTTGCCACACTTGTCAATCGGCTTATCACTTTCAATCTTCCAGCCATTGTTGCGAAAAGCGTCGAAATCCTTTAACAGCCGCTCTTCGGAATCGTCCGCCTCTCCAGACAAATCCCAACTCTTGTATGGCTTGACCACCAGAGCATTCACTATCTTGTGCCAATACAAAAACATGACAAAAGATCCAATGCGTAAACCCCAGCCCACTATTTGAGTGGGAACGCTGGGAATCGCGGCCGAACCAACACCAATCACTCTACTTACTTTAAGGCCGGTGATGACCACTCGACCAGCAATAGTGCCACCTCTTGAAGCTACATATTTTAGAGCCGCATGTTTGGTCTTGTTGGCCAGAGCAGCTGTTGCAATCTTGGCACCCCGCCAGCCTTGACTAATGGCCTTGCCGGCAATCGCCGAAGCTCCGGCCGCCATCATCAATGTCATTGCATCGCCCATATACTTGTAGGCCATCTTGCCCCTGATCCATCTCTCGTAGGCGATATCACAACTCTGCCTGGCGAACTCCGCTTCCGCTTGGTCCTTAAAATTATCCGGGTTATCAAAATAGCCGAGATAACAATTTTTTGCCGACGTCCAACCGTCCGCAATAAAGGAGGACATGAGGGAACCGGCTGCCAATCCCATGTAATTCATGAACGGCCGAGCAAGCATTTGACCGGCGTAGTTTACTCCAACACGCTTTAGGCCAATCTCCATTGCTCTGGTGGAAATCCGTGAACCGAGAATAAACGTATAGAAGTGAAAAAGTTCCTCGAAGTTAAGGACCGTCTTTTTGTCAAAATACATGCCCAGCATATTTTGGATCCCCTGGGGATTGGACATAGGATCGATAAACTGAGTACCCAATGCCATAATGTTGTTTGCGATGTAGAACATCGCTGCCTCAGCTGGAAGCGACTTCGCCGATTCCTTGGCCGCATTGGCGAGTTCACTTGGCCGGAATTGCATCAGCTTGTCATCGTTGGGCATATGCAGATCAGCCTTGAGGGGGTTCTCAGGATCTGCGGGGTTTTTAAACTCCCAGCGCAGAAATCGATCGACCTTACCCGTCTCTGGGTTTAGCTCCATCACTTCATAAGGTTTGGATTTCAACATTTCGACGGGCTGAATGCCTTCGGCCATGGCTTCGCGAAACATATTGTGAACTGAGTTTTGGTAAAAATCTCCATAATAGCCACGCCAATTAGGGTTGCGCGAATACTTGGCGACCCTATTAAACTCTTTCCACATTTCCTTGGAAGCGAGATCCTTTGTCTCCAACTGATAATAATCGTGCAATGTTCTCAATGCCTGATTGATGGCTTCTTTGGGTACCGATCCGGATTCAAACTGAGTACGATCGACTCCGGCAACTCGCAGAGCTTCGATCATTCGCTCGACGGAGAGCACAGAAACCCCGTCAAGATTTGCGGGCTGAAACTGAAACTCCTGCATAAAAGTGGCATGACTTTCGGCAATAAAGCGGGGCTCTTGGTAAGTTGGTTTCTGTTCACCACCTGGACGGTCCGGACGCAACTTATTCAGGGTCGGGGGCACCAACTCCTCAGCTTCCGGGCCAGCCGCCCAGGACGCAGACATGCCTGGGCCAGATATGGCTAAGACCAAGGTCAACAGCAAAGGTATCGCGCGACGAAGTTTCATCATCAGCTAATGATTGCAAGGACATAGCCTAGGACTCGGCCTCTTGGAAGCGAAAAGTTTCCTGTTTTTAAGGTGTTACAAAGTGGTCAGGGGCCTTTTTTTGTCTCTCAGGCCAGGCGCTCCCAAGATTGTCACCGACTTGTCAAATCTCTTGCCGATTCTATTCGGTCAGGATGAGAAGATCCAAACGCTGATTCTTGGACCGATTTTTGGTGTCCGATGATGCAAACAATGGTCGCGAAGCCCCGTAACTCACAGCCGATAGGCTGCTCTCCTTGAATTCGTGCCTTCGAACCAGGTAGCGGACAAATGTTGAGGCGCGGGCGGCGGCAAACTCCCAGTGGCTTGGGTAGCTTGTATTTGCCAGTCGTCCGCTGTCCATGTGGCTTTCCACCACCACCTGTTTTCCCAAAGACTTAAGGAAATCACAGATGGTATCAATAGCTTCAAGATAGTCCGGACGGAACTTTACCGAGTCCTCGGCGTAGACAAGTGGCGCCGCTAAAGTGATCCGCACACCATTTTCGATGGCCACCACATCCTGGATAAGTTTTTGTCCCTTGCCCCCCATGAGCTTTTCTTCGACGAAAATCTCAGCCTTTTCCAGCGTGGCCCGCGTCTCCTCTTCACCAATCTGGTAGGTGCGAATGGGAGGCTGAATCGGACTGTTTTCACGAACCCCCTGGTTCACTTCATCCCCAGATCCGCCAGCGGCCCCAAAACGTATCAGGTACTTTTGGATGGACTCTTGAAAGCCCTTGCTCTTTTCTATATTGATATCGCTCGTCGCATAAAGAACCGTAAAAAACGCAAACATCAACGTAATAAAATCCGCATAGGAAACAAGCCATCGCTCCGTGCTATCCTCATGTTCTGCTGGCTTGGGTTTTCGCCTCATGGATGTGTGACCTTTTCCCCTGGCTTAAGCGCATAGGCGCGGATCTTTTCTTCGATAATATACGGATTGAGACCGGTCAAAATGGCCACGGCTCCATCCACAATCATTTGTTTGGTCTCCGTCTGAATGTGGATCTTGCGCTTGATCTTGTTGGCAATAGGCAGGAATACCAGGTTAGCTGATCCTACACCATAGATGGTCGCCACGAATGCAACCGCTATGCCCTGCCCCAGGGCTGAGGTGTCGGTGAGATTTGCCATAACGTGAATCAGTCCAAGGACCGCACCAATAATGCCAATCGTGGGGGCAAAACCTCCCGCGTCTGTCCAAATCTTGGCACCAGCCAGCCGACGAGATTCATCCAAGTCCATTTCTTTTTCAAAAATATCCTTTAGGACAGACGGGTCTGTGCCGTCGATCATAAAACGAAAAACGTTTTTCATATAATCGCTGGTGAAATTGCTTAGCCGAGCCTCAACTGCTAGAATCGACTCCCGACGGGCCAACTGGGCGGAAAGAATGATTTCATCTGCGATGGTCTTCATTCGTGCTTCATCGTCAGCCTTGAAGGCGTCCGCCAACAGACGAATTCCCATTCTGAAGTCTTCCATCGTGTTCGCAACCATGGTGGCACCAAAGGTTCCACCAAACACGATAAAGGCTGCTGCCAGTTGAATCAGGGCTATAACATGCCCGCCCTCAATGGCATTTCCAAACAAAATTCCGCCAATGCCGACGAGAAGACCAAGAATCGTAAGTAAATCCATGATGTCAGTCCTGTGGTGGTGGATGTGCCCCAAACTCAGTTGCTGCACTAAACGATCGCCTATAATCCAGTATTCGAATTTGCAGTTCGTTGATAGTCTCTTTTACAGGAAGCTTTTCCCCTCCGCGAAATGTGATGACCGTGTCAGGAGAGGACTCAAGATACATGATCAAATCGGGATTCACGAATAGGGGAATTCCACTGAGCCTGTGAACAATAATCATATTTACATTTTGTCACAGGCTCATTGAAATGGCATCAACAGGATTGGGCAAGACCAGGCTGGAGTCCTGGTCAAAAGTGACTGAGGTTTCTTTCTCTCGCAAAGTTCAAGTCGTTAGTCGTGATTCTTAAACGACCGGCAAGAAAGTGAGCCAGCTCCCTGAAGAAGTGAACAGCAATGGGAGGATTTGTAGCCAACAACTGTTGAAGCTTATCGTATGGAATCTCCACCAGGTCTGTCTTTTCAATGGCAACGGCAGAGGCTGAGCGAACTTCTGAATCCAAAAATGGCATCTCGCCAAAATGGCTACCCGTACCCAATGTGGCTACCTCAACGGTGTCTCCTGACTGGGTTTTTTGGGTAATGCGAACAGAGCCGAACTTAATGAAATACGCGGCCCTTGCCTGATCACCCTGGCCGAAGATTTCATCCGTTGGATTGTAGGTATTGACCGTCGCAATCTCGCTGATCGCCGCAATTTGCTCTGCATTGAGACCCTTAAAGAGATAAACGTTTTGTAAAACATTCTTGTCGGCCATGATGACTTCCTCTCTGATGGAAAACGATAAGGGGAGGATATCATTAATCAAATTTCAGGTCCAAAGATGGAAAAGTGTCCTTTAAAATCTAGGACTTTAGGTATATAAGGCTGGCTTTGAGACCTCGCGGCAACAGGGGGAAACTAGACCATGAAAGCACTGGTAACCGGAGCAACGGGCTTTGTTGGCTCCTGGCTCACGCGTGAACTTTGCCAACGAGGCTTCGATGTCCGCATCATCTGTAGAAATCCACATTCTGTAGCCGACTGGGCAGATTTTCCGGTCGAGATTGTCGCCGGAGATGTTACTCAACCCGACAGCCTGGCTTCGGCCTGTCAAGGTGTTCACAGCGTCTTCCACTTAGCCGGAGTCGTGGGCTACTCTCGGGCCATGCGCGCGGTCATGGAGAAGGTCAATGTCGAGGGCACCAGGAACATGGTGCAGGCAGCACTGGACCAAAATGTACAGAGATTTATCCACATGAGCTCAGTTGTCGCGGTTGGTGCCAGTTTTGATGGAAAACCTCTTAATGAAGACTCTCCTTTTAACGTTGGCCACTTGAATCTTGGCTACTTTGAAACCAAACGTAAGGCTGAGGAATTGGTACGTTTGGCCGTCAACGAAAATGGCTTGAATGCTGTGATGTTAAATCCATCAACAATTTATGGGCCCGGTGATGCAAAAAAAGGCAGTCGTAACACCCAAGTGAAGGTGGCAAAAGGTAAGTTTCCCTTCTACACTTCCGGAGGCGTTAGCATCATATCGGTCGAAGAGATTGTGAGCGGTGTTTTGGCCGCTTGGGAAAAGGGCCGCACCGGTGAGCGATATATCCTTTCAGGAGAGAACATCACCATCAAGGAGCTCTTTCAGATTATTGCCTCTGAGGCCGGCGTGAAACCTCCGGGCGTGTATCTACCCAATCCGGTTGTACACGCTCTTGGAAAGCTCGGCGATGCCCTCGAAGCCATAGGAAAAAAGGGGCCTATCAACACCGAAAACGCCTGGACAAGCACACTCTTCCACTGGTTCGATTCAAGCAAAGCAAAGAGGGAACTTGGGCTTAATCCTAAGCCGGCACGGGAGGCAGTTGCAGCCAGTGTTCGCTGGATGAAAGAAAATCATGTCATTTGATCGCACAAAAACAATCATTGCCTTTACCGCCTTTCCCGCTCTCAGCCTCTTGCTCCTCGGAATTGGGTTCTCACTGGTCGTATTAACATTGCCTGATGTCAAGCAGCTCAAGTCTTGCATGACGACGACAATGAACAGGGTCGAGCTCTGCACCAAAAAGGAAACCTATGTTCCTCTTAACAAGATTTCCCCGTATTTGATTGATGCGGTCATCGTCTCAGAAGATGCTTCCTTTCGGCAACACGATGGATTTGATTGGTTTGAGATTAGGCAGAGCTTTTCCACTAATCTCAAGCGCGGAAAGTTGGCTCGTGGAGGGTCCACCATCACCCAGCAACTGGCAAAAAACGCTTTTCTGGACGGCTCGAAGAGTTTGCTACGTAAGGTGCGGGAGGCTCTGCTAACCCGGGAGATCGAGTCTCTGCTGACTAAAGATGAAATCCTTGAACGCTACCTCAATGTTGTGGAGCTGGGACCTAATATTTTTGGCGTCAAAAAGGCTGCCTCGTACTACTTCAACAAGAGTCCGGCCGATCTAAATATTTTGGAGTCGGCCTATATTGCCTTTTTGCTGCCCAACCCCTCTGTTCATCACACCTATTTTGAAAAGAAGGCCCTGACCGAATACGCGCGACAACGGGTTTTAGGAATCTGCCTGAGACTGTTTCGCTTCGGGAAAATTGAAAAAGACGACCTGGAGATAGCAAATTTTCGCGTGTTGGAGTTCCCGTGGGAGGGCTTATCCTGGACAAGAACTGAGTTAATGGATGCCGTTGATGAGCTGTTAATCGATGAGGCTGGCTCCTCGGACTCCAGCTTTCCCGCTTTCGAACAGGATCTTCCTGAATCCGATCCCGACCTCCCAACCCTCGGCCAACCCGGCAGGGATGACGACGGCCCCTGGGATAGTATCCCTGACCAGGAACAAATCGATGATGCTGGTGGCGAGCCTTCAGACGAAGATGCGGACACTTTGCCTCAAGAAGAGTCCGCGCCCAATCAAAGTGATGACGGGCTAGAGCCCGAGGCCCATATTGACCCAGAACCAACAGAAGAGTAGCTCCCCCTTAGTAGTAAATTCGCCTTTCCATTCGGCTCGTCGCCCAATTGGCCAGGAGAAATCCAAGGGCAAATAAAACTCCGACGTTTAAAAACAAGGTCGAACCCACATCACCCTGAAGAAGAGATCTCGCCGCCATTACGGCGTGAGTCAGAGGCAGTAGGTAGGCGGCCTGCTGAATGAGGTCTGGTAAATGGTGAAGGGGAAAATAGGTGCCACTAAACAGAGACATTGGAATAATGAATCCAGACTGGGCATAGACAAACCAATCGTAGTTTTTAGCGTAAGAAGCCATGAGGAGCCCAAAGGCAGATGATACCCAACACAACATGCCCAGAACCAACAGCGTGGGAAAAATGAGCCAGGTGTCCACCAATCCCTGTGTCAAACCAACAACAGCAACAGCGACGACACTAAAGAAGCCCTTTGACGCCGCCCAAAGTATTTCCCCGAGAACAATTTCCGACGCCTCCACGGGGCTTAAGAGAATCGTGTTGTACGTTTTTTGTCGAGCCAACTTGGTAAATCCACCATACGAACCCTCAAAGAAGGCCACGAACATCCCAGAAGTCGCCATCAGTGCGGGAAAGAAGAATTGGGAGTATGGAACACCTTCTATTTCGCCGACAAAATACCCGACGCCATAACCAATGGCCAAAAGATAGAGAAGAGGTTCAAACACCACCCAAAAAACAGAAATAACAAGGGTGTGGCGAAAATAGAGAAAGTTTCTCAGCCAAACTGCCCAGACCCCACGTCCCCAACTAGGGAAACTAAAGATGTCTCCAAAAAAACGCTGAACCGCTGTCATCGCTCTCCTTTAGGGGCGAAGCTCATACCCTGCCAAGCGAAGAAATACGTCATCCAGGGATGCTTTGCGCACTAGAATGCTATCACTATCAATGTCATCAAGGGCCCGACGACCATCCTGGCCAGACTTGACGAAAATCCGCACCCGATTGTTCATAATTTGGTATTCGAATTTCTCTTTGATTCGTCGAATGTAATACTCCATCTCGTCGAGTTTCAGACGAAACTCAACGACCTCGTCACCAATGTGCTGATTGATGAGTTCACGAGGGCTGCCTTCGCATAAGATCTTACCCTTATCAATGAGCACAATACGATCGCAGATGCGTTCGGCCTCTTCCATATAATGAGTCGTTAGGACCAAAGATTTGCCCTGCTTTTTTAGGTCGGCCATCGCCTCCCAGATCCAAAACCGCGCCTGTGGGTCAAGGCCCGTCGTGGGCTCATCCAAAAATAAAACCTGAGGGTCACTGAGAAGTGCCCTCGCAATAGTGAGGCGTCGTTTCATTCCACCACTGAGAGTGTCCACCTGACGACCGTCATATTCCTCCAGATGCATAAATCTCAAAAGCTCACGGGCCTGGGTTCGGGCCTTCTTTTGAGGAATGTTAAAGTACCTGGAATAAATCAGCAGATTGTCCAAAACACTAAAATCTGGATCTAATCCGTCTTCCTGGGGAACAACGCCAATCTTGGCCTTAATCTTTCGCGCATTGGTTTTAACGTTGAGGCCAAGGACAAAAAGCTCTCCACTTGTAACGGGTGAGCTACAGTACATCATCCTCATCGCACTGGTTTTTCCGGCCCCATTTGGGCCTAGAATGCCAAAGCACTCGCCCTCATTGATTTGCAAATTTAGTCCATCTACCACTGGCTTATGGTTGTACTCTTTGACCAAATTGCGGGCTTCAATCACAACAGACATTGATCTATGCTACCCCAAGCCATGTGATTCACCAACTGCCGGCTTTCTCCCCCGACCAACAGTCCAGCACCACTTTCCGTGACCAATTGTTTTGACCTAAGACCGGTTTTATTAGCCGTGACCGCCCATCAAAAAGGGCTCGTGGGAGGTGTCCGCCTGCATTAGATGCTGAATGCTGACAAAATAGGTTTGAGCGCGACCGTAGATTTCATCAACGCTGGTGGAGGAAAACAAATCTCGACGAAATTGGGCTGAGTTTGGATACCCGGCAGAAAACCATGCAGAAAATTTTTTCAGCTGAATAAGTACGATTCGGTCGGATGAATACTTTTGCAGGTAGAACTTTAGACGATCCAAGACCCACAAGAAGTCTTTTATCACTTCGATTTGTTCTCCCCTAAAAAGAGCCAAGGACTGACGAAAAATCCAAGGATTTTTTAGACATCCCCGGCCAATCATGACTGCTCGACATCCGGAACTTTGCAGGCGTTGAACTGCCTGTTGACTTGAGCGGATATCCCCGTTGCCAATGATGGGCATTTTGGTTTTGGCCTGCACTTCAGATATATAATCCCAATCTGCAAGTCCCGAGTATCCGGCCGCCCGCGTTCGACCGTGCACAGCCACCCAGGTTACACCTTCTTCCTGAGCAATTCGCACAACATCATGGGTATTTTTTGAAGACTCATCCCAGCCGGTGCGAATCTTGATTGTCAGAGGTATTGAGATCGCCCTCTTTACTGTCCTCAACACTATTGCCAGTTGGGTCAGGTCCTTTAGCACCGCCGATCCAGCCCCCTTCTTTACCACTTTGGGGACCGGGCACCCGAAATTGAGGTCCACAAAGTCAGCACCCGTGCCCTCGACTTCTTTTGCTGCCGCAGCCAGGCTGTCCAAGTTGTCGCCAAAGAGTTGGATGCCTACCGGGCGCTGATCCTCGGCAAAGGCCATTAAATTTCGCGTTTTCTGAGAGTCGTAGAACAGGCCGTTGGCAGAGACCAACTCGCTGACAACCACCCCACAATTGAGTTCGCGCATAAATGAACGAAAGGCACAATCCGAAATTCCCGCCATGGGGGCAAGAACAAATGGGTTTTGATCCAGATACTGTAGAAGGGCTTTTTCGGTCATCCTTAGGCCTCTTGAAAGATGGTGGCTCGGGACGGAATTGAACCGCCGACACAAGGATTTTCAGTCCTCTGCTCTACCGACTGAGCTACCGAGCCATGGCCTTTAAGTAGCAGAAAATAAAAGGAAAGGTATTCTTAAGCCCACGCGCCGGGGGCTGTCAAACGGAACTCCCATTTCTTTGATGTTGCGGCGCGCCTCACGCTCGCTCAAGCGCCTGTTCCAAGTCCCCAGTCAGGTCCTGAAGCGTCTCAATTCCAACACTTAGGCGAACAAGTCCGTCATCAATCCCGAGGCTTTTACGGATCTCCGGCGGTACACTTGCATGGGTCATAATTGCAGGGTGCTCAATGAGGCTCTCCACTCCCCCCAAGCTCTCGGCAAGAGCAAAAATGCGAACCGATTCTAAAAACCGGCGGGCAGACTCCAGTCCTCCCTTAAGGTAGACCGTCACCATGCCACCAAACCCGGACATTTGAGACTTTGCCAGGTCGTGCTGGGGATGGCTCTCGAGACCTGGATACAAGACTTTTTCCACCTTTGGGTGAGCCTCCAACATTTTGGCAACTGCCATGGCATTTTCTTGATGGGCCCGCATACGGACGGCTAATGTTTTAAGACTCCGCATCGACAAAAAAGAATCAAAGGCCGATGCCACAGGCCCCATGGAATTACTGAGAAAGGCAATCTTCTCTGCCAACTCATCAGAGGAGGTCACAACCACCCCACCCACCACATCGCTGTGGCCATTGATGTATTTGGTGGTTGAATGAACAACTATATCAGCTCCCAATGCCAACGGGTTCTGAAAATAGGGACTCATAAAAGTGTTGTCGACGGCGGTGATAATTCCCTTGTTGCGACAGAAATCTGCAATCGTCTTAATGTCGACAAGTTTGAGCATGGGGTTGGTTGGTGTTTCGAGCCAAACCATCTTGGTGTTGGGCCGAATGGCTGTTTCCAGGGTCTCCGGACGGGTTAGGTCCACATAGCTGAATTCAATCCCAAACTGACTGATCACTTTGTCGAAGAGACGAAAGCTTCCTCCGTACATATCGTCACCTGCAACCACATGATCACCCGCCTTTAGCAGATGCATAACAACGGTTGAAGCCGCGCACCCGGAAGCAAAAGCGAAGCCATGTTTGCCACCTTCAAGTGAAGCAATACAATGCTCGTAGGCTTTGCGCGTGGGATTCGATGTTCGACTGTACTCATAGCCTTTATGCTTGCCTGGGGACTCCTGCACATAAGTCGATGTCAGGTACACGGGAGTCATGATAGCGCCCGTTGTTGGGTCCGGATCCTGTCCGGCGTGAATGGCTTTGGTTTCAAATCCCTGCTTCATGGTTCAAAGTCCTTTCTCTGGTGCCGTTTCAGAAGGTCCTTCCTCAAAGTGAAGGGCTTTGAGAACCAAGTTGATTCGCTCAATTGGATCTGATGAGTATTCAATGCCGCTTTCCTGCATCATGGCCTTGACAGTTTTTTCGCAAGGCACACTTTTCAGCATCTCCTCTACCAGGGATTCCAAACGGCCGATTCGCAGCTCTTCAGCATTCATAAAAGTCCCCCTATTCACTTTTCTGTTTTAACCATGGTTGCTGGCATTTTGCCAGCGGACATCCGCGTCTGACTCGTTGCCCGAAATCAAGTCAATGACCAGAGAAGGGTGCCTCCGCCCACCAGAAACAGGTAGTAGCTAAAGATCTCCAGTCGCCCTTTGCTGATAAAGCGTAGAACCAGATGCAACCCCAAAAGACCGGACACAAAGGCCATCCCAAAACCTATTGCCAATGGACCCCAAACGTCGCTCGCCACAGGCCCCAGGTCTTTAAGCTCGAGAATCGCCGCACCCAGAATAGCCGGGACAGCCAACATAAAGCTAAATCCCGCTGCCACGTTCCCCTTAAGCCCAGCCAAAATTCCAGAGGCAATTGTAGACCCTGACCGACTAATTCCGGGGGCAATGGCCATCCCTTGGAAAACTCCGACCGTAATCGCCTGAGCCCACGTCATAGTTGAAACTTCGTCCATGTGTGTGAGGCTATCGGCCTGAACACGATATTGTTTGCGTCGAGTCAAAAGGAGAAGGCCTGCGGTACACAACAGAAAAAACCCCACCGCTGGGAGGTTGGAAAACAGAGCCTCAAACTGGCTTTTCAGGCTTAAGCCGATCAGTGCCGTGGGGATAGTGCCGACCACCACCAACAGGCACACGCGAAGTGAAGTGTTCATCTTTCTTTCTGCAACTCCCTTGAGAGCATTGGTGCCGATATCCCAAAATAGTTTTCGATAAATTATTAGTACCGAAAACAGGGTTCCCAAATGGGCTGCAACATCAAAGGCCAAATCGTGCTCTTGAATGCCCAGGAGTTTTTGCAATAAAACCAAGTGGCCAGAACTGGAGACCGGCAGAAACTCAGTAAGTCCTTGAAGAATTCCCAATATGATGGCGTCCAACCAGCTCACCCTTGCCCTCCGATGTAAAAAACGCGTCGCCTAAAACAATATTTTGACCGGCCTGAAGAGTCAAAGTTCTCATTCCCCCCGAAAGCGGACCTTGCCATTTGATTTCCACCCTCCCCACTGGCAAGGCCCCCGTACGCAAAGGGGTGAACCCGTGGGAGCGACCGTTGATCTCCACCTCAATCCACTTACTCGTTTGAATAAATAATTCTCCCCACCTCTGTTCTCTCGCTTCCACCGCTGGTATTTGGCTAAGAGTCAAAGCTAGTAGAGCGACCCATAAACTGGCCAACCTGGAATACCCGAACCCGGAAAGGCTGTCAGAGGATGGATATTGACTCAGTGATTGGGTCTGCACTCGCCGCTGCCCTAGTAGACGTCCAACTCTTGAGCCAAGAGAATTCTGTGCCCATGTTCGTTCTCGAAACGAGAACCAACTTCTTCTCGCTGGATCAGGCCGGCACCACTGCTGGACAGCTCGGCGCAGATCGACTGCCCACCATCGAGAGCCAATCATTTCTCGCAACAGAACGCCGAGGGAATATAGGTCACTACTCGCCGTTGCCCACCCCCCGGCAACGACCTCTGGCGCAACGTAAGGGTAAGTCCCCACGCGCTCGATGACATTGGCCAATCCATAGTCAATCAGCCTTATTCGGCCGTTAACATCGATGAGGATGTTGCCAGGACTCAGGTCCCCATGGCACAGGCCAGAGGCAGAGAGGCTTTGCAGCCCAATTTGGATCTGCCGGACGATTTCTCCCGCCTCGCCGAGCTCAATGGGCCCAGAGCTCAGCAAATCTCGCAGCGAAACTGAATCTGTGAACTCAAATGTAAGAAGCGGGGTCTGTTGCCAAAAGTCCCAGGCAAGAAGGGGCGCCACGTGTACGCATTGCACCGCGCGTAAACTCCCCAATTGTTGTCTCGTATTCTGGTCCGAATTCCGAGACTTGAGAATTTTGAGTACCACCAGATCCTGAAAGAAGCCGTCTTTGTCGGTTCTTAAGGCTTTGAAAACCCTCGAATTTGTGCCCTCGCCAATGAGATCCAGCAACTCATAGTTAAATGCTTGTCCAATTAATTCCCTCTCCATAAATGTCGATGGTTCAATAAGCCTGCCAACTCGAAGGGATTGGATTGATAAAATCATCTGACAGGGATCGTGGCGAATATCGTGGAGACTCCTCGATCGGAATGACATAGTTACGACGGTCAATTTCACGGGCAACCGCCGCTGAACAATCTGCAGGGAGGCTTTTTAGGTCGCGGGCACGCATCAGTCTCTTAAGCGGTGTCAACCGCAGAGACTGCTGACTGCAATCATAGCCCTTGCCGCGCCCGATTTCATAACAGGCCACCGCCAGGCGGTTAAGTCTCATTTCCCTCTGACAAACCAGACTCAAAACCTCTGAGTCATCAGCTACGCTGAATGCACCGGAGATACTCAGAAAAAGAAGAGTAAAAACAACGCCCATCCCTCACTCCAACCGTGAAAACAAATCTTCAAGGAAGGGACCCAGAAGAAGCATTAGGTAGGCCGGAAATTGAAACAGCAGAACCGGGATGAGAGCTACAAAAGGCAAGGTTTGCAGCTGCAGTTCAACTTGATCCTGAGAAACCTGAATGAGTTCCTCCTCAAGACATTTGACATCTTCCAGGATGGCCTCGCCATTGAGGCCACGATGAACCACCTCAATCACCATTTGTCGCCAGACTGTCCAAAATTCGTGGTTCTTAAGCTGCTTCACCCCCCTCGCCGCTCTACCGGCAAGCCAAAATTCAACCAAAAGTGACATCTCGTCCGTGGGATTTTCATCCAAAAAGGAGGTCAAAATTGACCGAACGGACTTTCCGTTCTCCAATCCCAATCGCAAATCCAATAGCAATTTCAAAGGGGGGGCTAAACCTTCCACCTAATCCCTCTTCCTAGCCGCATCAACAAACCAAGGCCCAACAAAAAGAGTACTGCGGAACCCGCCAACCAAAACAACCCTGGCTTTGAACCGTCTCGAACTAAAACAAAAACCAGCATCGCAAGATACAGGCCTGTCAAAATCCAGGCCTGTATCCTCATTTGAAACAAAACTTGTCCGGACCTACGTCGGAATCCGACCTCAACGGACAACTTACGTCGCAGGTTTTTTAATCTGCGGATCGAGTGATGTGATTCGTGTATGGCTATTTGCAATTCGCGTATCACTTCCGACATTTTTCCCCCATTCTGATTGCTATTGGTGTGTTGCAAAAAAACAACAGACGCGCGAATCTGGGCGATCTTTGCGCGCGCGAACCCCTCTTCTTCCTGCTCCAAAACCTCCAGTGCAGATCGCAATGATGAACCCGCTCTCATGCGCGCGAGCAGGCGATCCAAATATGTCACCCACTGCTCCCGAAAGCCGCTCTCTCTCTGTAAAACAAGCGATTCGCAACAAACATGAAAACCACCAATCAAAAGCCAAACACATATCCATCTCCACATCTCCGACGTCATTGGCGCGATCGTAATTGCGAAAATAACGGCAAAAAGTGCGGTGCCAATTTTTGTCAGTTTTGATTGTTGGACGATTTGAACTTGATCCCAATATTCCAATATCCGAAATGCGATCAACATTACGGACAATGCTTGTATGAAGTGAAAAACAAGGTTTATGAAATTCATCGCAAAAGATATTTGCAAAAAAAAAGCTCAAGCTCTTTTTTTTTATTGACGATAGATGTCACGTATGTAGACTTTTAAGTGTTACCAACAAAGGTATACAACAAAGTAAACTCATCCTAGGAGGAGACGAATGGCAAAGAAGAGAAAAAAGGCAGCTAAGAAGACTGCTAAGAAAGCGACTAAGAAACGTCGTAAAGCTACTCGTAAAAAAGCAGCTAAGAAAACAACTAAGAAGAAGAGAAAAGCCACTCGCAAGAAGGCAGCTGCTAAGCCTGCTAAGAAGCGTCGTAGAAAGGCCGCTAAGAAAGCTACTGCTAAAAAAGCGACCAAGAAGCGTCGTAAGAAGTAATAGATCCGATTGTGATATCGAAGCCCTTGGGTGCACCCAGGGGCTTTTTTTTGCCCAAAATGTCTGACTGAAGTCCTGCTAAATCTGATTTTCCGCAAAAATTGAGGACAATAAATTAGAAAAAGTAGGTGTATCCCAGTGAGCCAGTCGGCCCGAGAACAAAGTCCTCTACATCCACCAAAAGGTTAAATTCGGCATACAGAGTGGATCCAGCCCACTCCCCGCTCAACTGCAAGTACTGCATGCCAAGCGATGGAAACACCAACAACTCAGAAAATCTCCCTTCACGCTTTTCCTTTCCACTTAGGAAGCGCTTCGCCAAAAAGCCTGGAGTTGTTCCGTCAATGGCGCCATCTCCTTCGCCTGTGGTGTACCAGCGGGCCACTCCAGCTGATATGTATGGAAGAAACCACTTTCCTGGAATAAATTTGCGCAGCTGCAAGGCAAACGTCTGGAAGCCTGAGCCCAGTCCGACACCTGCCTGTAAACTGATATCGGAGGCGAAATTAAGCTCCAGGTGAGTTCCCATCACCCCCCAAGGACCAGCACCGGCGAGACCCAGGCCCACCTTGCGCTTACGGCGAAACTCCAAACCATCAGAGGCAGCAGCGGCTGAATATGTCGACTGATTTACAGCCACACCATTATCCTCCACCAAAACGGCGGCACCAACAGAACCCCCAGAAACAACCCCGCTAAGCAGTAGTGATAAGCATAGAATTCGCTTCACCCTGTCCCCCGTTTAAAACAGTTTCGCCTTGATTCCTTCTTCCTGAAGGAACTTCTTGATCGCCTTTTTGTCCAAATCATCCAGTCGCCATATAAGATCTTTCATCAGCTTCAGGGTTTTTTCCCCGTCACTTGTACGCAGCTGCTGGGTGAAATAAGCCATGTCGTCCGACAAGGTCACCAGATTCTTGACCAACTTTTCCGCATCCTTGTTGCGCGTTGCCTTATCGAGCATTTTCAGCGTGGCATTGAGGTTGGTGACCAATCGATTCATCATTTCAATTGTCTCAATAACCGACCCTTCATTTTTTTCGACAAATTCGATGACCTTTCCCGCCAGTCCGTAACTCTGGGAAATAAGCTGGTCAATTCTCGGTGGGTCCTCGCCGCGCACCAGATCCCCCGGCTGCAGTTCTGATTTGTCGCTAGACCCCGGAGTGATTTCAATAAATTTTTCGCCAATCACTCCCGCCAGATTGATAAAGAATTTGGAGTCCTCACGAACGGTTTTCCATGCGCCCGGATCTACGGTGATTTTAACCTTTAGTTTTACTTCCTCGCCATCTGGCATTTTAAGGTCTGGATCAAAATCAATAGACTTCACCTTTCCAACTTTGATGCCCATGACACGCACCGGAGATCCAACTTCAATCCCGCCCGCAAAATTATAGGCAATGGTCAACTGATTCGATGAGGCAAAGGGGTTAAAGGCACCGAGAAAATAAGCGAAGGCAACGACCATCGCTATGGCAACCAAAAAAAGAATTCCTACTTTGGTTTCAGCTTTCATTCCCACCTTCCCTAATAAAAATGAGTGAACAACCAAGAGAGCACAAAATCAATGATAATAATGGACACTGAGGTCGACACCACACTATTGGTGGTCGCCAACCCCACACCCTCAGCGCCCGCCCGACAACGAAAACCGTAAAAGCAGCTAAATAGTGGGATTACAGCACCAAAGCAGGCGCCCTTGATCGATGAAAACACCAAATCTTGGAATTCAACAAATGTGCGCATGGAGACCAAAAAACTCCCAGTCGAGTAACCCAGCGATATCTGACTGACCATCATGGCACAGTAAAGACAGACCAGGTTGGCAACAATGCTGAGAAGAAACCCACCCAGCACACAGGCCACAAAGCGCGGCACAACCAGAAATCTCACCGGGTCCATCCCCAGCATGCGAAGGGCATCGATTTGTTCCGTCACCTGCATACTGCCCACTTCAGCGGCCAGACCGGCACCCACACGGGAAGTGACTAATAATGCCGATACCACGGCACCTAGCTCACGAAGAATCAGTAAGGATGCAAATCCCGGCACAAGAGCATCGTTTTTGATCACCATCTTCATGTGAAATGACGCCTCAATGATGGTCACTACCGCCGCAAAACTCACACAAAAGACCACAATGGGCGCACTCTCATAGGCAACAAAGACGAATTGACGCAGGATATCTTTTGGCCGGTACGGCGGCGAGATCGTGCGCACCAGAGTGTGAGCCAACAGAGTTAAAAACTCCATTGTTCCCATAAATCCCCTGTTCACTAATACCGCCATTTAGCTTCCCACCATAAGTTCTAGGGCCACTTCTCCCAAATAGCTGGTAAGCCAATCCATCATGACAATTCCAACCATGGTTGCCACCGCAGTATTGACCACGGAGCGGCCCACGCCTTTCGCCCCGCCCGTCGTGGTGTATCCCTTGTAGGTGCAGATCGAAGCCAGCACGAGTGCAAAGGCAAAGCACTTCACCAGGCCACTAAGAATGGACGGCAAAGAGACGATGGTGGGAATATGGCGCAAATACTCTTCCGGATTAATTCCAGAAAACATCATTCCCATTAGGAGGCCTCCGGCCACTGACATCACCAAACCCACGGCGAGAAGAAAAAAACTGGAAACGACGATGCCAATGTAGCGTGGGAAAATAATTTCGCGCAGCGGGTTGGCCCCTAGACAGCGAATAGCATCAATTTGCTCGGTGACCCGCATGGTGCCAAGCTCTGCCGAAGTGAAGGCTCCAACTTTTCCACTCAGCATGAAGGCAATGAGAAGAGGTCCCACCTCACGGATGGTTCCACTTGTGGCCAACCCACCCAAAAATCCCAGGGCACCAAATTCCTTCACCTGCAAAGTAAATTGAACAGTCATGATGGCGCCGACAAAAAAACCCGCCAAGGCCGTAGTGCTAAAGCTTTGCTGAGTCACCTTCCAAATCTGTTCCGCAATGATATCATAGCGCCATGAGCTACCAATGCCCGCCCGAAAAACGTCGCGAAGAAACAAGATTCCTCCGCCGATATCGTCAATGACCCGCATCAGCTTGTGCAAGCTCTAGCGCCTCCTGTAGGAAGTCCCTTACCAATGGATGATCTGACTTCTTGAGCTCATCCGGCGTTCCCTGAGTCACAATTTTTCCTTGATCCAAAACAATGATCTTATCCGCGATTGCCAGGGCACAATGCATATCATGACTAACGACCAACGAAGTAGTGTGCAGAGTGCGACTCAAATTTTGAATAAGGTTGTTAATTGTGTTGGTGGTGACCGGATCAAGCCCCGTGGTTGGCTCGTCAAACAATAGAATCTGAGGATCAATGGCCACTGTTCTTGCCAAGCTGACTCGCTTTTGCATTCCGTAGCTCAGACTGGGCGGCATACGGTCTTCCACGTCCGGTAGGTTGACCAAGGACAATACCCTTTTGACCCGTTTGTGGATTTCGTCTTCGGGTAGGCTGTAGTGACGTCGCAAACCAAAGGCAACATTCTCAAACACGCTCAGGGAATCAAACAGTGCCGGATGTTGAAAGACCATGCCACACTTTTTGCGCACAGGTAGGTATTCCTCCTCGCTCAAATGCGTGACCTCATCGTCGTCGATAAAGATTTCACCCGAGGTCGGCCGTAAAAGTCCGACAATATTCTTCAGCAACACCGACTTTCCAGTTCCTGAAGTTCCCAATATGAACAAAATTTCCCCAGCTTCAACTTCAAAGCTGATGCCATTGAGAACAGTTCGCTCGCCGAACCTTTTGACCACATTTTGAAAACGAATCATGGGGATGCCGTCAGGGGTCCTTGTAGTTTGCCGTTAATAAACTGGTGTACTCTTTTGTCTTGGTGGGCTTTAGTTTCGCTCACCGAACCCGTAATAATCAAGCCTCCGTCAACCACCATGCCAATTCGGTCGGCCATTTGATAGGCGCGGTTCATATCATTCGTAATGGCGATCACCGTCGAGTTTTTTTCTTTTTGTAAACGAATAATCAATTCGATGATGCGCTTACTGGTGATCGGATCGAGGCCAGCCGTTGGGTCGTCATAAAAGATGATTTCCGGGTCCAGGGCCAACGCTCGGGCTATTCCTAGGCGCTTTTGCATCCCTCCGCTGATCTCGTCAGGGAAGAGGTTTTTGGCGTGAGGAATGCCGACTTCTTCGAGGAAATAGTCTATCCGTTGCTGAATCTCCTTGTCCGCCATGTGAGAAACCTCTTTAAGCGGAAAGGCAATATTGTCCGCGCAGGTTAAGGAATCAAACAGAGCATTTTTTTGGAACAACATTCCCATCCGATGCATGATCTCGGTGCGCTCATCAAAGCTGGCGGTGTAGAGGTTTTTGCCCTCAACAATGACTTCACCAGCTGTGGGTTCAAGAATCCCAGCCATCATTTTCAGCAACACCGATTTGCCCTGGCCGCTTGGGCCCACCAGAACAAACACCTCGCCTTTGGCCAGGGACAATTGAATCCCCGAAAGAAGGTTTTCTCCCGCAAACGAAATTCCCAAATCTTTGAGCTCGATGAGTGATGACACTTTGCCGCAAAAGCTTGAAATTAAAGCTTCTCTCTCCCCCGTTTCCCTGATTGTGGCACTCTCCCTGGTACCATGCAAACTTCCGTCTAGGTGCGACCGCCCACACGCATCATTTCATAGGCCGCAAAGTCGACCTATATATATAGATTGATTGCACATCCGGGCCTCTCTGCTATAAACCCTTTCTAAACACTCGAATTTCTTAAAAATCATTGCTGAAAAGATGGGTTTTGCACCGGAAAGGGCACTGATATGGCACACCAAAGAAAAAAGATCACTGTTGTGGGAGCTGGTTTTGTTGGCTCGACTTGCGCTCATTGGGCCGCGACTAAAGAACTGGGAGATGTGGTTTTAGTCGACATCAATGATGGCGCGGCAAAAGGGAAGGCTCTCGACTTATTTGAAGCCTCGCCCGTTGAAGGATTTGACTCCAAGGTTACTGGAACTGGGGATTACAAAGACACCGCTGGTTCAGATGTGGTCATCATCACGGCAGGACTACCCCGTAAACCCGGCATGAGCCGCGATGATTTGTTGGCCACCAATGCCAAAATCATGAAGTCCGTTTGTGAGGGTATCAAAGAGTACTCTCCCAATGCTGTCGTGATTGTTGTTAGTAACCCGCTGGATGCCATGGCTAAAGTCGCCATGGACACCTTGGGATTTCCTCGCGAGCGCGTGATCGGCATGGCCGGTGTATTGGATAGCGCCCGTATGCGATCTTTTATAGCCGAGGAACTTAATGTCAGCGTTAAGGATGTTCAGGCATTTGTTCTGGGCGGCCACGGAGATACGATGGTTCCCATGCCTCGCCACTGTTCTGTGGGCGGAATTCCCCTGACTGAAATTCTTCCCAAAGATCGCGTTGACGCCATCTCTGATCGCACTCGCAAGGGCGGAGCAGAAATTGTTGGCTTGCTCAAAACTGGTTCAGCTTACTACGCACCCTCTGCTAGTGCCGTGGAAATGGCCGAAGCTATTCTCAAAGATCAAAAGCGCATTCTCCCCTGTGCAGCTTACCTGCAGGGCGAATATGGCATGAAGGACCTCTTCATTGGCGTATTGTGCAAGCTGGGTGGAAATGGCCTTGAAAAGGTCATGGAAATTGAGCTGAATCAAGAGGAGCGCGCAGGACTGGAAAATTCAGCCAAAGCCGTGCGCGAGCTGGTTGAGGCCATGAGCAAGATTGAATACTGATTGATCGACGGATTGCCTGAAGGAGAACAGGAATGAATATACATGAGTACCAGGCCAAAGAAGTGTTGCGGGCCTATGGCGTCGCCACTCTCAAAGGAACGATGGCGACCAACACTGAGGATGCTGTCAAAGCGGCTAAAGATATGGGCGGAAGTATTTGGGTGGTCAAGGCCCAGATCCATGCTGGCGGAAGGGGAAAAGGCGGCGGTGTTAAACTGGCCAAATCCCTGGACGAGGTTAAAGATCTGTCTGGAAACATCCTGGGCATGAACCTGGTGACCCATCAAACCGGTCCGGAAGGAAAAACCGTTAAGCGGATTTTTATTGAGCAGGGCTGCAATATTCAAAAGGAATATTATGTTGCTGCCCTCCTCGATCGCGCCACGAGCCGAGTCACAATGATGGCGAGTGCCGAAGGCGGCATGGATATCGAAGAGGTTGCAGAGAAGACTCCCGAGAAAATCTTCCGCGTGGTGATTGACCCCGCGGTCGGCATGATGCCTTTTCAGGCTCGCCAATTGGCTTTTAGCATCGGCATGAAGGACAAGGTGGCTGGCAAGGCCGCCAAGGCCCTCCTTGGACTCTATCAGGCATTTGTTGCCAGTGACTGCTCTCTGGCTGAGATCAATCCTTTGGTTGAAACCAAGGAAGGCGAAGTGATCGCACTTGATGCCAAGATGAATTTTGATTCCAACTCACTCTATCGCCAACCTCAAATCATGGAATACCGTGATCTGGATGAAGAGGAACCCTCTGAGATTGAGGCCAGCAAGTATGATCTGGCCTTTATCAAGCTCGATGGCGACATCGGCTGCTTGGTCAACGGTGCTGGATTGGCGATGGCCACCATGGACATCATTAAGCTTCACGGTGGAAGCCCAGCCAACTTCCTGGATGTGGGCGGCGGCGCCAACAAGGAAAAAGTCACCAATGCATTTAAGCTTATTCTCACCGACCCCAATGTGAAGGGGATTTTGGTCAATATCTTCGGCGGCATCATGAAGTGTGACATCATCGCCGAGGGCGTGATTGCGGCAACTAAGGAGCTCGGCTTGAAAGTTCCCCTGGTTGTTCGCCTCCAGGGCACCAATGTCGACATTGGTAAAAAATTGTTGGCTGATAGCGGGCTGAACATTATCCCGGCAGACGATCTTTCCGATGCTGCTCAAAAAATTGTCTCTGCTGTGAAAGGGGGCCGGTAATGGCAATTATGGTGAACAAAGATACAAAGGTCATTTGCCAGGGCTTCACCGGAGCTCAGGGCACTTTTCATTCCGAGCAGGCCATTGCCTATGGAACCAAAATGGTAGGCGGAGTGACTCCTGGCAAGGGCGGCACCACCCATCTTGGCCTGCCGGTTTTTAATACGGTTGTTGAGGCAAAGGAAAAGACCGGCGCCAACGCCGCTGCCATTTACGTGCCTCCACCATTTGCAGCCGATGCAATTATGGAAGCGGTAGACGCCGAATTGGATTTGGCGGTTTGTATCACCGAGGGGATTCCGGTTCTCGACATGGTGAAGGTCAAACGCTACATGGAAGGCAAGAAAACACGCCTGGTGGGACCCAACTGTCCTGGAGTCATCACGCCCGGGCAATGTAAGATTGGGATTATGCCCGGACACATTCATAAGCCTGGCAATATTGGAGTGCTTTCCCGCTCGGGAACTCTCACCTACGAGGCCGTTTGGCAGTTGTCCCAACTGGGCCTCGGCCAAAGCAGTTGTGTGGGAATTGGTGGTGACCCGGTGAACGGCACCAACTTTATTGATGTGCTGGAAATGTTTAATGCTGATTCGGACACTCAGGCTGTGATCATGATTGGTGAAATTGGCGGAACGGCTGAGGAAGAAGCCGCTGAGTACATCAAGCGCGAGTTTAAGAAGCCCGTGACCTGTTTCATTGCCGGTGCCACTGCCCCGAAGGGTAAGCGCATGGGCCATGCAGGCGCCATTATTAGCGGCGGCAAAGGAACTGCTGAAGCTAAGTTTGAGGCTCTTGGTTCCGCTGGCTGCCACATTGCCCGTAGCCCCGCTGAACTCGGAATCACACTGAAGAATAGCTTGAAATAAATTCCTTTGACCCATTGTGGGGCTCTTTTTATAAGGAGCCCGTTGCTAAATTGAGGAGAACAAAATGGCGAAAGAACTGACTTTTAGTATTATTAAGCCCAATGCGGTCAAAAAGAATGTCATTGGCCCAATTATTCACAAGTTCGAAGAGAATGGACTTAAGATTGCCGCTGCGAAAATGGTGACTCTTGAGCGCTCCAAATGTGAACAGTTTTATGCTGAACACAAAGAGCGTCCCTTTTTCGGTGAGCTGGTTGATTTCATGACTTCAGGACCCATTGTTTTGATGGCACTTTGCGGTGACAATGCTATTGAGAAGAATCGGGAAGTCATGGGTGCTACTGATCCGGCTAAAGCCGCACCAGGCACCATCCGCGCCCTGTTTGGGGACAATGTTGGCGAAAACGCTGTTCACGGTAGTGACAGCCCGGCAAGCGCTGAGCGCGAGCTGGCGCTCTTTTTTGAGAAGAGCGAGTTCGTTAACGCCTAGTATTTTGCAACCTTCACATGATTGATGGTGGTGAGCCGGAGTCGGTTAGTCCTCTCCGGCTCATTTTTTTTTGGGAAAATTTTTTCTGTTCCCAGCCCTGTCTCCCTTTCAATACCTGGTTTTTTTTCCCCGCCGGCAAGCTACCTGGACTCTTCCTAGGCAGACGATAGATTGGCGGCACATAGGTTTCATTCTAAAAACTTGGGGGGATATTATGATCAAGAACTTGATCACGCTTTGCGCATTGGCCCTTGTGGCCACCGTTACCGTTCCATCTTTTGCCGATGTGGCCCGGCCTCGTCCGCCACGTCCTGATTTGGATTACCGCGTGGATCGCCTGGAGCGCGAGTCTGCAGAAATTAGAAGAACTCTTCAGCAAATTCTCTATCGCCTGGACGAGTTGGAGAACCATGGCCCCGTACCGCCACCCGTGCCTGGCAACGAACTTGTTCATAGCTGCTTGGTTGTTGACAGTGGGTATAACAAGACCTTTTTGGGTCAGGCCAAGAGCCAGCTGGATGCAGAATATGAGGCTCGTCAGTCTTGTCAAAAGAGCGTGAGCGCCAGCTATTGTGCCGGAAACGCCATGCTCAAGTGTGACACCAACAAGGATGCCTACCAGGTGGAAAAGTATGTGTGTGTCCTGACTGATTCGGGCTACAACAAGACATTTCGCGGGGAAGGTTTAACTTCGGTGGCCGCCGAAGCCAATGCCAAGATTAATTGTCAGAAGTCGGTAAGCGCTTCCTATTGTGGAAAAGTTGAGCCCCGCTGCGAACCGGTTTACTACTAAGACTCAACTTGTTTGATGATCTTAGACCTCGGCGGGGGCTTAAAGAGGCCCCCGTCTTGTCACTGGACGGCTTGAAGCTCTGTGCGTAGGGCGCGCACCGTTTGCCTCAGATCTTGCAGGGCCCTGAGAACACTCTCTTTATCGTGGTAATCGACACGAAAGACCTTTTCTGAGGAGTCTACCACCACGTCTGAAGTCCTTTTCGAAAATTCGCGGACTGTTATCCACTCGTTCTGACCAAAGACTGCTTTTGAATCAAATCCGTACCAGTCACTAGATTTGCGACAGAAAAGAAGTATGGGGCCAGCCTTGTACATCAGAGACATAGCTCGATCAAAACCCCGCTTGCCGACAACGGATCGTTTATGGTCAAAGTTGGCAATCTTCTCAAATGCCCGCCGAGAAGTGTTCCAAACTTCTGTGGCAGAAGTGCAGACCATGGCGTCGGTCATCTGGTAGCCCCACGTGACGAAATCCTGTATGGGCTGCTGGTCTTCGTACAGGTTGGCCAGCGGCGCTAGGAATTGATCCATTTGGCTTTTGATGTTTTCTTCATAGCTCTCAATGGCCCGATCCAAATCCCTGAGCACATCGAGCTTGCCGATGGTTAGGCCCTTTAGATCTGTTTCTGCCTGGTAAACCAGCGTGCCGAGAATGAGAAACTGCAGCAGCTCCGCACTTTCCTCATTAGCCCCGACCTTGTGACTAATCTCGTGGGCCAAGAGTGCTGCCAATTGAGCCGGAGCACTACCCGTTGTGAGCTTTTGACTGAGACGTTGTTCACTGAGGCAAACCTGATTCGGGCCCACGCCGTAAATGCTGGCGTCGACTTCACGTCCTTGGGAGTCCAGGCAGGCACGAGCTTTACTGTAGACATAGCGAACTTCTTTGTATGCAGTAAAAATCGTTCGACCTGTCCGGGAAAACAGGGTGTCCCGAAGAAGGCGAATTCTTTTTTGATAATCTTCTACCTGTCCGCTTTCGCCTTGAACACTCATGAAATTCAAATTGATTTCCGTACGATTAAGAATAAGGGGGAGTTCCCGATGAGCAGCCTCAACATGGTAGCGAAGCTCTTCGGCCGAAATGCCCTGGGATCCGGAGATCAAATTGCCTCCGCCACTATCCACGCCACCGATGGTTCGCAGGACCTTTCCTTTTTCCGCCGTCTGGATGAGAGTCATGATCTTGCCCATGCCGCTATCTTTTTTGGGAGCGACCCGCGTTTCCGCCGTCGCAGTTGGCGAAAAAAAGACGGCCGCTGCCACAAAAAGGCAGGCAAGTAGCTGATAGGATGGAAAAAACTGGGTCTTTGCTTTCATTTCAAATCTCCTTGTAGGGTTGAGCAAACACCAGGCCATCTTAGGCGCATTGCGTTAATAAGATAGGATTTGTTAATTAATTTTTGACGTTTAAATTAACATTTTTGTTAAGTTCATGTATCCTATTGAAATGTCAGTATTTTCTTCTCTTGATTACAAGACCATTGTCCGTGAATTCATCCAAAAGCAGCCTAAAAAGGGTCGTGGGATGAGTCGCCGAATCGCTCATCATCTCCGTATCCATCCTGCCATGGTCAGCCAGATCTTCTCCGGTGATCGCGATCTCACGCCCGAGCAGGCAATTGAACTGGCTAGCTTTATGGGATTGGCAGAGTTGGAAAGCGACTATTTCCTTCTATTGGTGCAGTTTTCCCGAGCTGGCACCCACCGACTTAAGGAAAACCTGAGGAAGCAAATCAAAGCCTTGCAGGAAAATGCCCAGGACCTGAGAAACCGCCTACCAAAGGATGTGGAGCTCACAGAGGAGGACAAGGCTCAGTTCTACTCGGCCTGGCACTTCAGCGGTGTTCGTCTCGCCTCTTCCCTCCAGCGCCTGACCAACCCTCAGGAAATCGCCGACCAGCTGGGAATCTCTGTGTCCCTCGCGGCCCGCACCCTGGAGTTTCTTCTTACAACTGGCCTCTGCCTACGAGTCGAGGATGGGGGCCTGGAGCTTGGGCCCTCTAGAACCCACCTTGAATCCTCCTCCCCTCTGATTCAGCATCATCATCGCAACTGGAGACTCAAGGCATTCCAGGGAATGGAGTCGGAAGACAATCGAAACCTCTTCTACTCAGGGCCCATGTCAATGTCCCACGAAGCATATGACACCGTTCGTGAGTTGCTTGTCGAACTTCTGTCACAGGTAAGAAATCAGGCGGAGAAGTCCCAGGCAGAGACTCTGGCCTGCCTCAACCTGGACCTGTTCAGGTTTGGTAAAAGCTGAAGCCCCGCGCCAACAGCAAGGACCTTGCCCCCCAAGGTTTTGCTGTTCCTCCTGATTTTTGCTACCTTCGTTCTATGTTGAAAATCTTCGCCATCATATTGATAGCGGCTCTCGGCTCCAGCGGAATAATTGCCTGTACGCCCACCAAGGCCAGCGATTCTCGCCGGGCCGAACTTCATCTCCAATTGGGAACGGCCTATCTCGCCAAAGGTAACTATCCGGCTGCCATGCATGAGTTGCGAGTAGCCGAGAAGTTGGATTCCCGAAACCCAACAATTCACAACAATCTCGGCTTGGCTTATTTTGTCCGGCAGACTTACCCTGAGGCCGAAAGGCATTTGCAGACTGCTTTGGCGCTCAATCCCAGATACACAGATGCACGAAACAATTTGGGCCGCCTATATATTGAAATGAATCTCTTCGATAAGGCCATTGCCAATTTGGAAATAGCCAATAAGGATCTGACCTACCCATATCCTGACAAGACCCTCACCAATCTTGGTATCGCCTATTTTAAGAAAGGCGATTATAAAACTGCCCGTACTCATTTAAAAAAATCCTTGGGAATCAAAAGGCATAATTGTCTCACCTATCACTACTATGGACGTTGCCTTTACGAACTCAATGATTACAGTCTAGCTGCCCAAAGCTTTGACCAGGCCATCTCCCTTTGCAAGGGCTCCAATTTTGATGAACCTCATTACTACGGCGCCCTTAGCTATTTTAAAATGGGTGATAATCCTCGGGCCATTGCCCGGCTGGAGGAGTTATTGGCTCAGTTTCCAGATGGGAAATATATTGGGCAGACGAAATCCATGCTTAAGATGATAAAATAGGAATCAGAATGAAACGGACGGGTGAACGGCTTAAAGCGAGCCGGGAAGAACAAAAATTAACGATCAGCGAGGTGTCGCTGTCGACCAAAATTAATCCTCGGGTCCTTCAGGCAATGGAGGCTGGTCAGCTCGACAAACTTCCCGCAACTTCATTCCTTAAAGGGTTTATTCGTAGTTATGCCGCATTTCTGAAACTAAATGGCGACGAACTGCTGGACCTTTTTTCGGAAGAGCTTGACGAAAAAAAAGCGCAGGAGGAGGTTCTTGCCGACCCGACAGAAGAGACGCCTTTACCTTGGTATCAGTCTGTTCCCCTATTGAAAGACTCGTCGATGACTTCCAAGTCATTGGCCGCTGGGGGAGTCGTTTTACTTATCGTGATTATTCTTGGCATTAAGAATCTGGTTGATAAGTACGAGCGAGAGGGCGACGTTGCTGCCCCTCCAGAAAATATTGAAAGCCTAATCCATGAAGGCGATGGAACTCCAAGCTCTGGAGACAAACTTAAAACGGCAAACAAGGAACCTATCCCACCATCTCCAAAACCGGAATCAAAACCTCAGCCCGCTGTAAACCCAAAACCTGAAGCAAAGCCCGAAACAACAGCTGAAGCCAAGCCTCGGCCGGCACAACCCTCTGAAGTTAAAGTTTCGGAAGAGTCCAAATCAGCTGAAGAGCTGGTGCCAAGGCCCGAGACAAAGCCTGAACCGAAGCCAGTTGCCGAAGTTAAGGAAGAAGATACCGCTCCTGCCTCGCCTCAGGAAATTATCATTGAGGCACTTGATCAGGTCGAGGTGACCTTTCGTATTGACGGCGGTAAATTAGAGAAGATGCTTCTAAAGCCTGATCAGATCCATACGTTTAAAGGTCGCGCCTCGGTGGCCATTGATCTAAGCGATGGCGGTGCAGTCAATGTTATTCACAATGGTGTGGATCGCGGAGTTCCAGGAGATCTGGGTAAACCCAAAAAAGTCAAATATCCATAAACTGAGGTTGCCTTGACTCAGTTCGCCTGGCTGTGGATTGCCACTCTTATTTTAAAACTACTACTGTCGGGCATTCTTCCTCTGGCTCCGGACGAGGCCTACTATTGGGTTTGGAGTCACCATTTCCAGCTGAGCTATTATGATCATCCTCCCTTTGTGGCTTGGCTGTTTGCTATTGCCCAGCCAATGGAGTCGATATTTTCCATAGTTCGCTGGCCAGCGGTTCTCCTGGGTCATCTGGCGTTTTGGTTTTGGCTGCCACTCTTCAGAAATATTCTATCGGGTCGGCAGCTCCTGGTGTGGGCTGCGCTTTGGTTAACCAGCCCGCTGACTGGCCCCGGGTCAATGGTGGTGACACCTGATCTTCCCCTTTTGTTCTTTTGGCCCCTTGCCCTTTGGGCGCTTCTGCGAACCTTGGAGACCAGATCCATCGCCTGGGCTTCTCTCTTAGGACTTGCTCTCGGACTAGGCTTTTGTTCCAAGTACCACATGGGGCTGTTCGGAATACTGGCGATTGCCTGGCTGACCTGGGAGAGAAAATTTTCACGCGATCTCGTTGTTCCGATCCTGGCCTGTGTCGTTTTCTTCTTTATTTTTTCTTCCCCGGTTTGGATTTGGAATGCGCAAAATGACTTTGTCTCCTTCAAGTTTCAGATGAATCACGGCTTGGGGGGAGAATCATGGAAGCCTTTTTGGACTTGGTCTTACGTTCTCGGCCAAATATTGCTCCTGTTTCCTTTGGTGTCGTGGGCGGCCGCAAATGGACTTCGCAAAGAGCCTCTGCCTCTTTGGCTAAAGGTCTTCGCCATAGGTCCTCTGCTATTCTTTTTTGCTACCTCTTTCAAAGGCAAGGTCGAAGCAAATTGGCCGATTGTCGCTTACCCGTTTGTTTTCGCTATCGCCAGCCGGCAACTCGCTCGATGGCAGGTTTGGTCGACCAGCGCCGTATGGATGGGAATCTTTGTAATCTTGGCTGCCGACCTCAGCCTGGGGGTATTGCCGGAGACCAATAATCCGCTAAAAACCAAAGAGATTAGGGAATTTTCTCGCCTGGGCGAAATCACAAGGGACTCCCGCCCCCTTTACGCCCACTCCTATCAAATGGCTTCAAAGATGAGCTTTGATCTAAAGGAGCCCATTTATAAACTCCAGGGCAATGGGCGTCGGGATTTTTTCGACACCCTAGACGCGAGTCGACCTCGAGACTCTTTGTTTTACTTTTTGACCTATGAAAGACACGGCCTACCCCATGGATATGACGGCTACCAAATCGTTACCAGGCAATCTCTCGGATCAGGTTATGAACTCCTGGAAGTGAGGATGGAACAGTGAAGAAGTGGCTTTTCCTGTCTTGTGCAGTGTTGGCCTTTATTACCTACGGACTTATCATCAGTCAGTGGAGTCTGCGCATCGTGCCCGCAGAGCTCTCTCCCGGTAATCCCGAAGGATTTTATGATTATCGTGGGGTAACTAACATTCATAGCAATCTAAGTACAGGAAGCCGTGACCTTGCAGAGGTGATACGCGTGGCGCAGGATTCGGGCTTGGACTTTGTCTTTTTCTCGGATCTTAACACCAGTGAAAAACCTCAATTTCTCGAAGGTTATCACGGTAATCTGCTCGTTTTTATTGACGGAGAATACAGCTACTTGAATTCGCGCGTTCTCAATTATGACTCCTCCGACCCCAGTGATTTAAGTAGCCCTGGGAGGTCGCAATTGTTTTTGGCCGACCAGCTGACCCAAAGCAGCCGAGATTCCTCACTGGGCATTTTTGTTCTTGCCCATCCCTTTAAGCCCAACTTTAGGTGGGAGGGGGAGATTCCTCTCGGATTTGACGGTATTGAAATCATCAACCTTAAGAGTATCTGGCAGCAGTCTTGGCTTGAAACCCGCGCCTCTTTTCTGTGGACGCTGTTCCTATATCCTTTTAACAATCGCCTGGCCCTTATTCGCTTGTTTCAGATTCCAGATGCCGAGCTGGAACTTTGGGACAAACTAAATCAACGAAAAAAGGTCATTGGCTTTGCCGGAACCGACGCCGAGGCCAGAGTTCGGATTTCCCCTGAACGCTTTATTGAATTCCCATCTTACCTCACCTTATTTAGCCTTGTTCGCAATCATGTCTTGTTGCCTTCAGAGTTGACAGGTAATGCCGATGATGATCGGCAGAAACTGGCCGGCGCTATTCGCCGTGGCCAGTTCTACATGAGCCTTGATTCACTCGCTGATCCAAGGGGATTTATTGCCAAAATCGACAACGACAAGACCACTCCGGTCCTAATGGGTGGCTCCATTGACTGGTCGCCCGGACTAAGATTAACAACCGTTCTCCCGCAAAAACCAAACGTCCCGTTTGATGTTATTTATTACCGAAATGGAGAGAAGGTGCTCGTTTCAAACTCCCGCGAAACAAGCCTGGAGATCCCATCGCCCGGAGTCTATCGCGTTATGGTTCGGGTTATTCCCACTTTGCCACTTCCCGATGGAAAAAAGTGGATCCCATGGATCTTTACCAACCCATTTTACATCAACGCCCCTGGGGAATCCGAATAACCATGCCTTGCCGAGGCTCCAGTTGGCAGGCAAGGCGTTCATGTTCGGAATAGCCACGCTCTTCGGCCCTCTCCATCTCTACCTCTGTTCTTGGTGGCTGACCATCAGGCGCCTCCTCCACCACCACCCGGCAAGTGGTGCAACTCCCCATCCCATCACAGGAATGTGACAGATCAATTTTGTTGCCAAGCGCCACATCCAAGACGGTGGAAAAGCCTTTAATTTCAACAACCTTTCCCCCTGGCAGGAAGGTGATGGAGGCTGTTGTTTTTGCGGAGGGTCTTTTGCTGAACATGGTTGAATCGATGTTATTTCTTCGTTAAAAAAAAATCATGCGGTTTATTGCTTTTGATCTAGAAACAACAGGGACCCTGCCTGGGGTTGATCGTATCGTTGAAATCGGTGCGGTTCGCTTCGTGGATGGAAATGTAGACGCAGTATTTTCGACCTTGGTCGACCCACGTATTCCCATTCCGCCAGATGCCTCTCGGGTAAACAAGATCACCGACGACATGGTTCGCGGCAGACCGACAATTGATCGGTTGCTGGAGCCATTTGCTGACTTCTGTGGGGATGACGTCATCGTCGCTCATAACGCCATTTTTGATGCCCAGTTTTTGACATCAGATATTAAAAAATATGAATCGCGGGCACCCAAGGGCATCGTCATCGACACTTACACGATGGCAAAGAAGGTTTATCCTGGCTTGGCTAACTATCGATTAGGAACTCTGGTTCAACACCTCAGCATCGAATCCACAGACTTTCACCGCGCCGAGGAAGACGCCACCTATTGTGGTCGCTTGTTTATAGATATGGTCAAAAAAATAGCGGGGGCACCAAACTTGATGCCCCCAGTTGAGAACCTGATCAATCTCACAGGCCGAGCTGAGCTTTCTTTCCCACAGATTGAGCCACAGCCCAAACAGCTAGATTTGCTCGACGGATTATTGTGATTTTGAAATCAGTTGGACCTTAAGACCTGACCGCTCTTGAGCCACCAATAGATCTTGTTGCTCTTTTGAGGAGCTCGTTAGATCTTCCACCAAGCGACCAATCACCCGCTCTTGGCGACGAATTTCCTCGTCAATATTGAGGCTTCGTCCTTCCTCCCACTCTACGTCCAGTTCGGCCAGATTGTTTTCGTCCGCTTTCGCCCCCTCCGATAGTCCAGTCAGCAACAAGGCAAATGCGATCAATATCTTTTGGGCCCTTCTCATGGTTCCCCTCCCGGTTACCTTTTGATGTGACCCAGGAAGAGACGATTGAGGCTAACTCTGTGAATCTTTTTCAGCTCTTTTTCGCTCAAAGCTAATACAAGGCCTTATGAGCGATGGGAAGCCGTCTTCCGCGACCAAAGGCGTGGTCTGACACCTTCAATATAGGTGGCGCCTGCCAGCGCTTGAACTCCGTGGACATAAGAGATTTCAAAACTCTTTTTTCGACAGGTCCGTTTGGTGACTTCGCACCAACTACAAGTTTAGCCACGGCCGGATCGAGAAGATCATAGGGCGGCAAACTGTCCTCATCTTTCTGATTCGGTCGTAATTCCGCCGATGGCGGGCGCTCAATAATTTCCTTAGGAATCAACTCTCCCTGAGAGTTGTAGTGCCTGGCCAATGAGTATACCTGGGATTTCAGCAAATCCCCTATGACACAAAGACCTCCGCACAGGTCTCCATACAAAGTGCTGTAGCCCATCGCCAACTCACTTTTGTTACTTGTATTCAGGAGAAGGCTTCCTTCCCGATTCGCATAAGCCATTAGCAGCAGTCCGCGCAGGCGGGCTTGGATATTTTCGTGCATGACTCCGAATTCGGTTTTCCCAAAGCTTTCTTCCAAACTTGCGGCAAGGTGTTCATAGGCCCTATCAATGGGGATCTCAAACCACAACACCCCCAGATTGGTCGCCAGTTGGCGCGACCAATCAAGACTTTTTGGACTATTAAATGGTCCCGGCAGACCAATGCAAGTAACTTGATGAGGACCAAGCGCATCTGCTGCCAAACAGGCAACCACTGCTGAATCGATTCCCCCACTAAGGCCGAGGTGGACTCTCTTTAAACCCGTTTTGTCCACAAAATCCCGAATACCCAGAGTCAATGCCTGACGGATCTGTTCCTCGGCGAGGGGCGAAGTGTCGCGAAAGCCACCCTCTCCCGTTTTCAAGTCGATGACATTAAGATCTTCATTAAAGTGAATCGACTGAGCAACAATCTTTCCCGTCTTATCTGTCGCAAAACTCCCACCATCAAAAATCAATTCATCCTGGGCACCCACCATGTTGACATAGACGACCGGACACCTAAAGTTCCTGGCGGTTTCTTTGACAACTCTTCGGCGATTCTTTGCCTTCGACTCCGTAAATGGTGAAGCACTAAGGTTGATCACCAAATCAAACTTACCTTTGAGCTTCCTCAGCGGATTGTGGTCGTAATTGCTTTTTCCATTCGCGTCCGGCCAGGCCCAAATATCCTCGCAGATCGTGACCAATATTTTTTTACCTAGAATCGTAAAGTGGTTTTTTTCAATTTGCCCTGGCTCTATATGGCGGGCTTCGTCGAAAACATCATAGGTCGGCAGAAGTTGTTTGGGAAAAATCTTGAGTGGCTTCCCTTTTTGCAACAGGACGGCAGAGTTATGATAGGGCTTGCCCTTTGCCTTCGGGTTTTTAGTGATTGCTCCAACCACCACAGCAATTCCCGCGGGAATCTTCTGAGCAAGTTTTTTGAGCTCCCTCTCCTGACTGGTAACAATTGCCGGCCGCTCAAGTAGGTCAAACGGATGATAACCAAATAAACTGGCCTCTGGAAAAACCACCAAATCACAGCGACGATCCAAGGCCTTGCAACAATACTCGACAATCTTGTCCCTATTGCCGGCAAAGTCGCCTAGTATGGAATTGATCTGTGCAAGTGCGACGCGCATAAACTCAGTCCTACCCCACTGGGTATATTACACCCGCCTGGATAGAACAAGTTTTGGCTCGCACCTCAACCCATTACAGCTGCGGCGACTTCTCCGATTCCCTCTCCGGAAAGACAATCTTGGATTTATTGAGCCACTTTTCAATGGGCACTCTTCCGCTGAATCCATCATTATAGCTGTGCCAATAGTCGATTCCTCCTTCGGGATACTTCCAGCAGAAGTAACCGTCGCCACAATCGAAATCCACGAGCCATAGGCCCTTGGGTACCGCACCTAGCTTTTTGACTTTTTCATGCCAGCCTTGAATGAGTCCGTTGATCTCCTCTTCCATAGGAACAACCTGCTCGCTCTGTGGGTTCAAGGCCTCAAGCCTGCCCATCAAAGCCTCTACTCTTTGACTGTAATCCTGTGTGATTCTCCGAATGACCGGCAGCAATCCCTCTGCCTGGGCCAACGAAAAAATGCCCTCGCGATTAATCGCGATTATCCCCGTATCGAGCATCCCCTTCCCCCTCACGGCCTTTTTCAGCGGTTCCGTCTGAAGTTGCAATCCTCCCCTGGCCGTTGAAAATTTTCTCCCCCGATCCCCGAGGGGAGGCTCAATAAGTATATAATTCTGGCCGAATTTTGGCGTCTTTGTGCGTCATTCCCAGGATTTGCTGATTTGCAGCGCTTGGCCGCCGAGAAGGACAAAGAGGGCGATGAGGATACCTGCAATGATGAGCATGCGAAGGAAATTACCAATAGTCATTTCTTCCTCTTCCATCACCTGCTCACCGCTTGCTGGCTTACGGGTGATCTTCATTCGATCTTTACGAGTTTCCCGAGCATTTTCCTTTCGCTTTACATTGATCGGGGTCTTTTCTTCCTTTTCCTTTTCCTTGTCCTCAGAAAAGTAGAATCCCCTTTCGAATTTACTCTGCTTTTTGGCTGCCCGTTGGTTTGCATTGTTAAGTGCCGATGCCGGAAGGGAGGATTCAGAACTTCCTGTATAGATACTATCATCTTTTCCCCGACTGCCCCGGCCCCTACCACTTTTGCTCGAATTACTGTCCCACTGCCCATCGCGACCCATACCACCTCGGCCTCTACTTCGACCGCCAACACGGGTGTAAGCTCCTCGTCCCGAGTTTGCACCGCCGCTTAACCCCCCTTCACTCCCTTGAGTGGGCCCGGTCGGCCCGCCGCCGCCGCCACCACCGCCGCCGCCACCACCACCTCCACTGCCGGGTGGCGCCTGATAAGGCACACCGGCTGTGAACGTGAAGCTCGCGTAGAGCTGGCTGCAAGTACCACTATCCCCCTCGGAACCACCAACTCCGGGTAGCTCACCCGTTTCCATTAGGCATGAGAGGTAGCTTCCAAAATAGGAAGTGGCCCACGTGGCAAAGGCGCCGTGAAACTGGTAAAGCAAACCAAGAGCCACGGATACGACGACAACTAAGATCAAAATGTACTCGACCAAACCCTGCCCAGCCTGAGAACGCAAAAGTCCATCCGCCATCCCTTGGGATAGCCTTTTTCGTGAACAAGATTTTTCAGCCCAAACATCCATAAGTTTTGCTATGCTATTTGTTATGACTCATCGGCTTATTTTGAGATTCTCGTTAGCCCTGTGTTTGATAGGCCCCGCTGCTTATGGTGCTGGATCTCCAAAATCTGGTGAAAAACCAAGTCCTTCGGTGAGCCCGACCTCAAAACGGGAAGAGGCGGCCCGTCGGGCCTTTAGGGCTAAAAAATTCGACAAGGTGGCAAATTTACTGCTGAGCTACTCAAATGATATTAGTAAGCCCGCCCGGCTGATGCTTGCGGAGTCCCTGCACAATTTGAAAAAGTATGATGATGAAATTCGCGTCCTTGAGCTCAATCTTAAAGATGATTCTGATGACTACCTCACCTATGCGCGCATGGCAAAGGCGTACATTGAACTCAAAAAAAACGACGATGCCATCAATAGCTTTCGTCAGGCAATTCGCAAAAATCGCAAGTACCTTCCGGCCTATGAGGACTTGCTTTATTTGTTCGAAACTACAAACAACTACTACGAGGCTCGCCTGATCTTAAAAGATATGGTCAAAGTTTTTGGCGCCCGCAAGGAGTATCTGCATAAAATGTGTCGCATTGACTCTCTGGATGGTTACATCGACAGCGCCATAAAAGTTTGTCTAGAAGCGATTTTTACAGACACGGCCTACCCTGACTCCTATGTCTATTTGGCGAACAACTACCGAGACTCGGGAAAGCAAACAAAGGCCCAAAAAGCCTACTCCGATGCTGCCAAGAAGTTTCCGGACTCTGAGTTTGTGCAGAGTGCTGCGGGAAGATTTTTTTCTGAAAAAGAAAATCACCATGCGGCATTTCGATACTTTCGAAAGGCATCGAAGGCTGACCCAAAATCTGTGCGCGCCCTTCTTGGACTGGCCCAAAGTGCCCTGGAGATCGGTGAATACAAGGTCTCTCTCGACACTTTTATTTCAGCCTGCAATCTGGACAAGTCCATCGCTCCCGAATTCCGCCAGGCGGCAACCCAACTGAGGGTTAAACAGATCTATAAGTGGAGCGGCGACTTTGAGGCCAAATCGAATTTATGCCGCCTTAACAACCCTTAGTGTCTAGTTGTTTGACAGCGTTTCACGATGAAACGTCAAATGTTCTAAATTTTAGACACCCGAAAGAGATTTCTTGAGCGTTTTCCAACCTATGCTAGAATTAGATATAGCGTTTCTCACGTCATCTTACCGCTAACCTGCGGGCCGTATTTTCGCATATCGACTTTCATATTCAAAATCAACGCTTAGACCTTTGGGAAGGTGTTATCCAAGGGCTTATGTAGCGGACGTCTTGGTCCGATACATTTATCAGAAGGGGAGTGCTATGAAAAAAGTGAAGCACATCGCAAAAAAGTTGTGGAACGACGAATCCGGCCAGGGAGCTACTGAGTATATCCTTTTGCTCGTGGTTGTTGTGGCATTGGTGATGATTTTCCGTCCGCAGATCGAGCAGATTGTAAACGACAAGCTCGGACAACTGTCATCTGCAATCGGCGGTTTCAACCCCAACTGATTTGACCCATGGGTCTGATCGGAAAGTGGATTCTCGGAGGCTTCACGGAAGGGAAGCCTCGTCTGCGTTTAAGGGGTTAGCTCCAAGAGAGGGGGTTTAATCAATGACGGTTGAGTTGGTTCTCCTAATGAGCCTTTATGCCTTTATTGTCATGGGCGTCTTCCTTGGCGATGTCGGACCTATTGAAACTTTCAAACGCTCCGCGCCCCGGTTGGGTGCGAGAGTGGAGCGAAACGTCTCCACTGGATGGGGGTTTCGTAAGGCCACCGACGGCGACAAAGTCAACTGGGTAAAACCCGGAGGAGGGGGTCCTTAAGTGGTTCAGACGATGGTATCACTGGGTCTTCCCACTTTTATCCTCCTCGCCGGCATGGTTGATGATCTGCGTTCGCGCAAGGTTCACAACTGGCTCACTGTCGGGTTGGCGGTTCTTGCCCTTTTGGTGGTTGGAATTGTGTTCAAGCTTCCTGGGATTCAACAAGGAGCGCTCGGCGCAAGCTTGGCATTGGCTCTTTGTTTACCCTTGTTTTTGGCCGGAATCATGGGAGGCGGAGACCTAAAGCTCTTTACCGCCTTTGGCTTGGCTACCGATTGGAACACCGTATTTTGGGTCCTTATTTTCTCTTTTATTTGGGGAGCCCTACTCGGAATCTTTCGCGCTGTACTTTCCGGGAAAGGACGCGTGCTAGTTAAAAATACCCTAGCACTCCTTTCCCGGAACGTAGATCGCTCAACCTTGGAGCTACAGAAAGTTCCTTATACGGTCGCGCTCTTTTTTGGGTGGCTGACTCAGATGTCCCTGGTCCACGGCGGGGGCCTGCCATGGTGAGAAAGACGCTGAACCAGTCGGGACAGATGGTGGTCGAGATGCTCCTGCTCATGACTGTGCTCTTTGGAGTTACGTTTGCAATTTCGGCCTATTTTAAAAATGACGAGGTTTTTTCCAAGCTCATTTCGGGCCCATGGCAAAACCTCTCTGGCATGATTCAAAACGGTGTTTGGGCACCTCCGGCAACAGCGATGAAAAACCATCCCAATCACCACAGTCGACATGTTTCGATAAAAGGAGCAAGTGCTCAATGAACCAGTTAAGGCGCAAGATTCAAAAGTCTGAAAAAGGAATCATTACCGTTGATTTCCTATTCGCCTTTACTTTGGTCATGGGTTTTGGTGCCCTTATGTTTTCTCTGGCACTAACCTTAACCGTGGTTGAAGTCACCCAGTACATTACATTTGCATCTGCACGGACTTATTATGCTTCTCATATTGCGCCCCCGGCCCAGGAAGCTTTGGCTGCACAGAAGTATGCGGAGCTAACCACCAACAATACATTTGGCCCACTCTTTACTAATGGCTGGTTCTCCATCGAAAACCCGCCAAATATCGGCGATCTGTCTCAACTGTTTCCCGACTACCAGCCTACAAATGCTGGGGATCCAAATTTGTTTTGGGGCGTTGGTACGACATTCGTGGCGCGAATGCTGGACTTCCGCATCCCCTTCTATGGCTCAACGACATCTGAAGGGGACGGCTCGGGCGACGGCTTCACAACATTTGTCGGCTCTTACCTCGGGCGCGAAGTCACCACCAATGAGTGCATTAACTTTTCACGTGATCGCTGGAAGGCCGTACGAACACTTCCTGGCGGCGGCGTCGGCTACGGTACAAATACCTCTGACGCTGGCTATGTCACCTTTACGGATAATGGGTGTTGAGATGACAAAACAAACCCGTAAATCCAAAGCACTCAGGAACCAAAGAGGAATGGCAACAATAGAAGCCCTTCCCCTGATAGTAATTTTTGTTGTTTTGATGAGCTATGGCCTGGGGATGTATGGTGTGATTCACACCGCCGTCCTTCAATCCATTGCCGCCCGGACCTATGCCTTTGAAACCTTTCGCAATCGCACGGACTTAAGTATGTTCCGGGAAAACTTGAGTGGACTCTCCGACCCCCAACACACCAGACACTTTAAGATTCGCTTTCACGCTGTGTTGTCGGATGATCCACAAAGTTCTGCAGAGTTCTATGCAACCGAGCGCCCCCTGGCCGTAGGTCGGCAGGTGGCGGGAGCTGGGCGAACTTTCCAGAACCATAATTTAAATATTTTTAATCTCGCTCCGAGAAATGAAGTGGTGGAGGTTAGTCCCGTCTGGATCATGGTCGGGTACGGCATCTGCCTGGACATGAACTGTGGAGATTAGAAATTAAAAGGAGCTTAGTGTAATGAATCAGAACGAAACCAGAACACTATGGATCAGCGTGGCCGCGGCCCTTTTCGCTGTCTTTCTCCTTTATAGTTACACTCAGGAAAAGAGTGCGGAGCTTACTAAGAAGTTTGGAACCAAAAAGCGGGTTGTGGTCGCCAACCAGGACATCAATGAAATGGCGACTATCGATGATACCATGCTTCAGGTGGTGGAGCGTCCTGTAGACTTTATTGAACCTACCGCCATTGATAAGCCGGAGTATGCCGTCGGAAAAGTGGCACTGGCGCCGATCAAAAAGGACGAACAGCTGCTCGAAAGTAAAATTATGGAGCCCGGTCCGGTGACCGGCCTTTCCTTGCAAGTGGCCCCCAGCAAGCGCGCAGTCACAATTCCCGTGGACGAGATGCGTGGAGTTGGTAAGCTACTAAAGCCCGGCGACCGCATTGATGTCGTCGCCGCACTCGACGTAGGAAAGGGACCCGCTCAGAAGCGCGAAGTAAAGACCATCATGCAAGATGTGGTCATCCTCGCCACCGGCCTCAAGATTGTTAATGAGCTCCCGCGGCTTTATGAAAAACTTGGTCGGGACGAATACATCAAGAACATTCGCGGCGATACGACCTTTACCAATATTACCGTTGAAGCATCTCCCGGTGAAGCACAGGACCTCATTTATATTCTGTCTACGTCTCCCGGGTCTTTGTTCTTAACGCTAAGGCATCCCAGTGACCACACTAAGAAGCGTATTGCCTCTTCGACAATTGAATCTGTTCTTGGGAAGGTAACATCTCCCCTTCTAACCCAACAAGTTCGTGAACCTGCTGCTGCACCACCGCCTGCTCCGCCTAAGCAGAAGAAAAGCAAGGGTCCGTGGAAGGACCTGTAAGGAAAGTCGTGTATGATTTTATCTATGGTCGGTTGGACATTTAGAATTAAAGAGCCCAAGGTCTCACTGGTCTTGGTCCTTAGCTACGTGATCTTTGGGATCGGTCTGATGCTCCCGCAGCCAAGTGCGGAGGCGCAGGCCGCCAAGAAGAGCAATCACCCCGTAAAATATCTTTCACTTTCAGTGGGCGTTTATCACGACGAACCTATCCCGGGAGCCGCCTCGGCAGTAAAACAGGGTGGAACCTACAAGGGCAAAATCAAACTCCAGTACAACCCTGAAACCAAGGTTCTTCGGTTTTACCCAAAACAAAAAGGTTCCGCGACGGTCATCATTCAGGACCCGGCCACGGGACGAATCAATTATGAATTTCGAGTAGACGTCAAAAAGACAGATCTCTATAAGATCGCTCGCGAAATCCGCAATCTCCTTGGAGACATTGAGGGAATCACTATTAAGATCATTAACAGCAAGGTCATTGTTGACGGACAAATCCTTCTCCCTCGGGACATGGCCCGTATCCACTCCGTTGTAAAGCAATACGGAGGGGCTGCCGACACCCTGGTTGTCCTAAGCCCGGTTGCACAAAGAAAAATCGCCGAGCTGATCGAACGCGACGTCAACAACCCTGAAATCACCGTTCGCGCAGTGAATGGTAAGTTCATCCTTGAGGGCTTTGCCAACGACAAGGCAGAGAAGGATCGAGCTGAGATTATTGCTAAGACTTATGTCCCCGACGTGGTGGTTGACACGGCAGAGGCTGACAAGAAGATCCTGCCACGAAAAGTGGATGTGGTGATTAACCTGATCAAAATCAAGCCAGCTCCCGCCCAAGAGCCAAGAAAGATTGTCCAACTTGTTGTTCATTACGTTGAGCTACAGAAGGACTATACAAAGGGATTTAGATTTCAATGGACGCCCGATATTGGCGATGGTTCCAGCTTGCAGTTCTCTACGGGAGGCCGATCTCCAGGTGGCGTTGTAGCTACAATTACGGGTACGATTTCCAACCTTCTCCCTAAACTCAATTGGGCGAAGGAGCATGGTCATGCTAGAGTTTTGCAGAGTTCAAGTCTGATTGTTCAGGACGGCAATCCAGGGATCATCAATTCAATTTCCCGCCTCCCCTACCAAATCGTGAACGCCGAGGGACAGCCCTCTACGAATTTTGAGGAAACTGGTATTCGCACCAATATTTCTCCGCAGATCTTAGGTGCCCGATCTGACAGTGTTCAGTTGAAAATGAATTTTGCCGTCAAGAGCCTGGTCTCTTACACGGACGCTGGCCCTTTGACTAGTTCACGTGAGATTCAGACAGTTATTGTGGTCCGAAGCGGTGCGAGCGCCGCTGTGGGTGGTCTAATCACCAACGATAGTGGAACAAACTACAACAAGCTCCCTCCTAATGCGAGTCGCAATCCCATTATCTCCTTGTACGCGTCAAAGGACTTCAGACGGAACCAAAGTCAGTTTGTTGTCTTTGTCACGCCGATCATCAAGAGCTCTGCCAGTGCGGGATCAGAGAAGATCAAGAGGAAGTTCCGACTTAACGACTAAGGTGCAGTAACCAACCCTTAGTCTGGCCTGCAAACCGTCATCAGGACTTGGATCAGGATGAAATGTTTCCGATAGGATTTCGGGGGTCGAACATTGGCTGTTAATCAGGCTTGTCATTTAATTTGTGTCATGGGCGGCAAGGGCGGCGTGGGAAAAAGTGTATTTGCCGCAAACTTCGCCTTTACTCTCATGTTTGAAATGAGAGCCAAGACTCTGCTTATAGATTTGGACGCAAAAAGCTGTGGTGACCAAAACGTCATCACCGGGATTCGCCCGCAGAAAACCGCCATCGATATCGCAAATTTTGCCAGTACCATAAATGCCAACACATTGAATACTCTGGTTTCCCCCCACCCAACAGGGTTGCACTTTATTGGAGCGGTCCAAACTCCGGACCAAACCCTGGATGTACCCCCCGATCTTTTTCGTAAACAATTGTTCGCCATTAGCCAGCACTATAAGTTTATTGTCGTTGATATTGGCTGCGACATGACCCCCCTGCAAATGGGAATGATCGAAGATTCTAGTGCCGTAATCATTGTCACCACTCCGGAGGTTTTGGCGGTAAATCAAACCCGTAAGGCCATGAACGACCTTATGGCGGCTACGGTGCCGGCAGATCTATTTCAAATTGTTCTGAATAAAGTCTCTCGCACAGGCCTTGATCCACGGGCTATATCTCAAGGATTACGTCGACCAATCGTCGGTAGCATTCCTCAAGACGAGACGACGGCTTATGGGGCCCTACAGAGGTCAACCCCTTTCGTATTGACCGCGCAAAATACGCCCCTTGCGGCTGCCTACCATGAGATTTCACGCAAGCTCACGGGTGGTATCCTGCAAAAACTCAAGGCACTTACGAGGCCGCAAAATCTTCAAGCCGCCATGGCCCCAGCTCCAGGCGCGGCCGCACAGCTTCAGTCAGGCCCCTCTTCAATGGTCCAACGGGGTGCCAAAGGCCCCAAGCAGCTTGACCCCCTGACTCTACTCAAAATGCAGATCCACACCGAGCTCATTAAGGAGATGGATCTAAAGAAGGATTTGACAGGAACCAAGGGTGATCCGGCCAAGGAAAAGGAACTGAGAACGAAGACCACTAGGGTCATTACCCAGCTGGTGGATAAACTCGGTCATGGACTTCCCCGCGATCAAAGATCCCGAATCATCAAAGAAGTTCTGGATGAGGCCCTCGGCCTTGGACCTCTTGAGGATCTTCTGGCCGATCCTGGTGTAACAGAGATCATGGTCAATGGCTGCGACAAGATTTACGTTGAAAAGGGCGGAAAGCTTACGCTCAGCACAGTGACCTTTACCTCCAATCTTCAGCTTCGCAACGTTATCGAGCGAATCGTCACCCCACTGGGCCGACGCATTGACGAGAAGACCCCCTATTGCGATGCGCGCCTGGCCGATGGAAGCCGGGTGAATGCCGTTATTGAGCCCTTGGCCATTGATGGACCGGCCCTTACAATCCGGAAATTCCCCAGTGATCGCATTACCTCTGATGACTATGTCAATCGCTTCAACTCACTCACTCAGCCCATGGTGGACTTCCTTAAAATCTGCGTTGAACAGGGCCTTAATATCATTATCTCAGGTGGTACTGGATCTGGTAAGACAACTTTGCTGAACGTCTTGTCTACGTTTATTCCCACCAACGAACGCATTATCACAGTAGAGGACGCTGCCGAACTCCAGCTTAAGCAAGAACATGTTGTCCGCCTTGAGACCAGGCCTGCCAACATGGAGGGAACTGGCGAAATCACCATTCGCGATCTAGTGCGCAACTCGCTGCGGATGCGCCCAGACCGAATTGTGGTTGGTGAGTGTCGAGATGGTGCCGCATTAGATATGCTGGCGGCCATGAATACAGGTCATGATGGTTCAATGACCACCGTTCACGCCAACAATCCCCGGGAAGGCATTTCTCGTCTGGAAACCCTTTGTCTAATGGCCGGAATGGATCTGCCCGTAAGAGCAATTCGCGAACAAATTGCCGGTGCCGTTAACATGATTGTACAGATCTCGCGCCTGAGTGACGGCAGCCGCAGAGTCACTAGCATTACGGAAGTTGTCGGCATGCAGGGCGAGACGGTAACTCTTCAGGAAATCTTTCGCTTCAAGGAAGAGGGCTTCGATAAAAACCGTAAAATTGTTGGTACCTTCCAGGCCATGGGCCTAATACCCACATTTATTGAGAAATTCGAAGCTCGGGGTGTTACCATTCCAAGAAATCTCTTTACCACCAGCGCCGCCGACTCAGCTTCCCGCCAGACCCCAAAACCTGCTGGCTTGGCGCGCCCACGAATCGGAGCACCATCCGGGACTCCTCGCATCACCCGTCCCAATCCGGTCAAGAAAACCGGTAGCGGAGGTGACAACACGTGAGCGTAATCTTTGGCAACGACATTATCGTAGTATTTCTTTTTGGAGCTGCGGTTTTTGTGTTTTCGTATCTTATGTCTGATCGCCTTCTCGCTAAGCTTCATGATCGGAGCATGGGAAACCGAGAAGAAGTGCTCCGCCTTATGGACATGATGTTTGTCGAGGCCGACAAGCGCAAGGTGACGATCCTTATGTTTATGTTGAGTTTCGGCTTGGGAGCCTTAGTGTTTTTGGTTTTCTGGCCAAGTCTCTTACCAGGAATTATTTTCGGTGGTGCCGTCACAGTTGCCGGATGGTCGATTCCTAAAAACGTTATGAAGGCCCTGTGGGAAAAGCGATGCAACCGCTTTGTTGATCAAATGGTCGATGGCCTTACCATCATGTCCAATGGTGTGAAAAGCGGCCTCGGTCTTGCCCAGTCGATGGAGCGCGTGGTTTCCAATATGGCCGGTCCCATTGCTCAGGAGTTCTCTCTTGTTCTCAACAAGATCCGACTGGGAATGTCGATTGAAGACGCTCTCAATGAATTAGGTGATCGAATTCCCCGACAGGATGTGCAAATGTTTGTTACGGCAGTGAACATTCTCAAGGAGACTGGTGGCAATTTAGCCGAAACTTTTTCCACGATTGTGACCACCATACGCGAGCGACAAAAAGTTGAAAAGAAAATCCAGGCAATGACCGCCCAGGGCCTGATGCAGGCTGTGATTATTACCTTGGTCCCGTTTGTGCTCTTAATCATTTTTCTCGTCATCGATCCGAATTATGTGAAGCCCTTGTTTTCCACGCCTTTGGGCCTGGTTGCACTGGCCATCATGCTTACTCTGCAAGTAATCGGTGGAGTGATGATGAAAAAGATTGTTACTATTAAGGTATGAGGTACGTGTGAGGAGATCTATGATGAAAGCCTTAATAACAGCGGCGTTGAGCCTTATTGTGGCCGCCACGGCCGGAGCAGTGGTTGACATGAAGAATGCCAACTACGCAAACACCTGGACAGACCTGATTGTTCCAGGTTCCGGCTATGACCTTAGGGTTCAGCGAACTTATAACAGCCGATCCTTGTTTAATGGGGTCTTTGGCTTTGGCTGGTGTTCTGATTTTGAAACCACTTTGGAAGTAACTGCCGAGGGAAATCTCCGTGTCACAGAGTGCGGAGGCGGCTTGGAAGTTGTATATACGACCAAAAATTTTAAGCCCGGAAGCGTGGACAAAACGGTCGATACCATTATTGCAGAGGTGCAAAAACGCAATAGGGACCTTAAACCTCAGTATTTTAAAGACCTTAAAAAGGAGCTGTCCGAAAACGCCTTTTTGCGCGATGAATTTACCCGACAGCTCAAGCTTAAAGGCAACGTAGTCTCTGGTCAGGCCTACCACGCGAACGGCCGAGAAACTGAAAACGTTATGTTTAAGGATGGAAAATACAAACGCTCTCTTGAGGACGGCACATTTCAACTGTTTGATTCCACCGGACACCTTGTAACGATGTATGATCGAAACGGCAACCACCTTAAGCTTGAGTGGAAGGGATCCCAACTGTTGAGTGTTGTGGATAACAACGGCCGAAAGCTGTCGTTCTCCTATTTGGCCAACAAGCGACTCAAACAAATTGCCGGACCAAATGGCATCCTGGTCAAGTATTCGTTTTCGGGAGAGGATCTAAAAGAGGTCCACAACGCCTGGAAAAATGTTTTTAAGTATGACTACGATGATGTTCATAACCTGGTGAAAATCCATTATCCAGATAAAACATTTAAGGAACTGACTTACAACAAGGACCGTGACTGGGTAACGAGCTTCAAGAATCGTAAGGGCTGTGTGGAAGCCTACGTTTACGATGTGGATAATGAAAATCCCAAGGATCACTACTGGTCAACTGTCGAAAAGACCTGCGGCAAAAAGGTGACTAATAAGAGTACCTATGAGTTTTTCCATCGCAAGCGTAAAGACGGACTTGGAAAGTACTTGTATCGCGTGCGAACCGATAACAATGGAAGTATTTCCGACATCGTCTATCACGAGACATTCGGCAAACCCATTTCTGTGTTGCGAAACAAGTTTAAAGTCACCTATGGCTATTACCCAAATGGGTTGGTGAAAGAAAAGCGGGAAAACCTGCGCAACCTTGAATTCAGATATGAGAACAAATGCCAGAAGGTTTCGGAGGTGCGGATTGAGTATTTTCAGCCCGAAGTTCCAAAACAGAAGGCGGGAGACAACAAAGCTGGCCGCAAAGTATCCAGCTTCAAAAAGAAGCTAGTAAAAAAAGTGCGTACTACTTTTAAATATGACTCTCCCAAGTGCAACCTGGTCTACGCCAAGAATACCGATGGACAAACAGCTAAAATCCAGTACGACACCCGGGGCCGGATGGCAGTTATTGAGGACCAATCAAAAAAAGTGGTCAAAATTCAGTACGAAGAACGCTTCGGCAAGCCGGCAAAGGTGGAACGACCTGGTCTGGGTACGATACATGTGACTTATAAATCTGATGGAGAGATCGCCAAGGTTCAGAGCAAAGAAGGGCCGACGGTGGCTGTCCAGGTGGCGAGCATCTTTAATAACCTGTTGGATATCATTGCCCCAGCCACCTCAGAAACGAATCTTTAGGACGGAGTCGTAAATGAAGAAGACCATTCATATCGCTTTTTTTACCTTAATCATTGCCCTGATCCCCGGAGCCTGTCTTACCGCCCTCGCGGAGTCGGACCCCAAATCCTATGTGGAAGAGCCCCTGGGATCGATTGAAGAACAGCTGGCGGGCCGTGATAAGAATGAGTGCGGAGAATGCTCGAAGCACTTCCGCGATGACCAGCTTGGCCGTGGGGATAACCCTCGGCAGGTCACAGACCGCGTAGCACGAGCCCTAAGCGGCGAGGCTACTGGCGGGGACACCGGCACCAAATCCACCAAATAGGGGCTCCCTGGAGCCCTTGGGCCCCCATTCAACTGTCTAGATTCGAGACACCCAGGTGACCATCTTCCGTTACCCCCCTTTTTTTTGACCAGAAAATGGCCGTTTGGGTCCGCTGGGCTCTTATAACTTATTGAAATTACAATGGTTTACGGCCCACGGGCAAACGTCATATTCTGGCACATCTCTCGCTTCTCCTTAAACTAGGGAGCCATACTGATTGGCCCCATTGTAGGAGGATTAGATATGACATCCTTAAGAATTACGATGATTGCTCTGGCTTTAATGGTGAGCCCACTGGCTTTTGCGTACGGTAATTCCAGTATGACAACGGTTAATTGTCAGAACGCGGGCGTGTACGCTGGTGAGGACAATACCCGCCATGACGATGCTCCAGCCAAGCAGGTTCGACGCGTGACCTTGTCCCTTAAGGGTCAGGCTAAAAAAGCTGAAAAACTGCGGGCGCCCGCTCAACAAACTCGCTAATTGGTATTGAAAATTCAAGTATTAGGGATCTTTCTTCTGAGTGGATGGTCCCTTTTCATTTTTTCGATCCCAAAAGCGATCCACCTGACTATGGGATTCAGACCGTAACTTCTCTTTGGCCTTTTCGGCCTGCTCCTGAATGTACTGCTTACTTCTCTGTAGGTGAATGCCCAGTTGCCGCTGGCCGGGAACCTCTTGGGTCTTAATTTTTGATTCAACTATTCCTTTGAGTTTTGTCCAACTGTCTCTCACAAAAGCAGCTCCGCCCTCACCGACTTGCTGAAGGGGCTCTACGATGGGGCTATTCACAATAAAGGTCATCACATGTGCCTCAATCGTTCGCTTGCCAATCTGGGTTTGCATGACCGCAGCCAGAAGAAAAGTTATTACGATTGTCTTGATAAAAAATAGTAAATCGCCCATCACACCATCCTCAGTTGACCGCTAAACGAACTGCCTGCTCCAAATCCTTGGCTTTAAAAGGCTTCACTAAAAAACTACAGCACCCCGCCTCCAACGCCTTGAGCATCATGTGCTCCTGGTCAGCTGTGGAGCAGGCAATGATTTTGATATCCGGATTCCCTTGTAAAATTTCTTGAGTGGCATCGATTCCGCTCTTTTTCGGCATAACGATATCCATAATCACCACGTCTGGATTTAACTCCAAGACCACGGAAACGGCTTCTTCACCATCCTCAGCTTCGCCAACCACCTCAATATCGGTGGTGAGAAAAATATTCCTCATGACTTCACGGATAAACGGGGCGTCATCCACAATGACCAGTTTTATTCCCATGGAATCCATTATAGTAGTTTTGCAGTTTCATCCCAAATAGAATGTTGAGTTCATGGACTCCGGATCGTCTGCTGCCAAAGTCATTACCTTCATTACAGCCTTCACCGGCTGGAAGGCCTATGCCGCCATCCTTGGCGTTCTGACTGTTTGTGGTCTAGGTGTCCCAATCCCCGAGGACGTCTCCTTGATTGCGGCGGGCATTCTCGCCTCAATGAACAATATTTCACTCACGGGTGCTCTTCTTGCCGGGTTTGTTGGCGTCATGATCGGGGATACCATATTGTATGTGGCCGGACGAAAGTTTGGACGCCGGGTTTTTACCCTACCTTTGTTTCGGCGGATTTTCACTCCTGAGCGCATTGCCTTGGCTGAAAAAAAGGTTCTTAGAAACTCCAAGTTCATTTGTTTCACTGCCCGCTTTTTACCGGGACTCCGTTCACCAATATTTCTCACTGCTGGCATTATGGGTGTACGCCCAATCGTGTTCTTTACTCTTGATGGCGGAGCCGCACTATTGAGCGTCCCCCTATGGGTGGTCGGTGGGTGGTGGTTTGGGAGCCATCTTGAAGACGCCTTGGCTTTTGCGAAAAAGATGCAGGTCTCTCTTCTTATCGGGTTGGCAGTCTTAATTACCAGCTATATTCTGGTAAAGCGGATCCGCAAGAAGCGGCGCAAAGCCGCACAAAAGGGTGAGTCTGCTGCTCCTTTATAAATAATCTATCCCTGGATTCGATCTGTTACTCCGCCCAGGTGTATCCCAACTTAAATATGGTAGTTCCGGTGTTAATATAAACGCCCGTCGGCTGATTGCCAGAGATCGGATCAGGCAGACTGGCTTGACCGTCAAAAAGAGACTTGTCCAAAGTATGGGAGAGCTGCCAATAGAACTGGTGTTTTCGATCCATCACAATCCGTGAACCCACGTAAATTCCCAAAGAATAGGTCTCTTGCTTGGAGCCCGAGCGTATATTAATGCCGGTTTTCCCTTCCTGCTGGTCGCCCCTGGGCAGCAGTTGAACTCCGGCCTCCCACAGGTGGGAAACACTCGTCGGTTGCTGAATACCCAAGGTTATTGATGGACCGGATGTCCTCACACGGATGCGATCAGGATCATTGGCTGGGACATTGATACGATACTCTCTGAATCCAACGCCGACAAAGAGCATGGGGGATTTGCGATCCAAACCAAAAGACTTGCGAAAAAAGAGGCTGCCAGCCCACCATTGATGATCTGCGGGAATTCTTCTAGTTCCGGCCGGATCACCTCGAATCTCTGAAGCCAGACTTGTCGCAAAGTCGGCGCGAAATCCCAAAAAAGGTGTGATCCAGATAGTCGCATCGGCTGACACTATGGGGCCAAAAGAGTGATGGCGCCGATACCAGTAATTGCTGTTCGAGTCCTGGTAAAACACTCCGACTGCAGCGCCGACTTCAACCAGATTTTGCCTCAGATCCCTTGGGTGCAGGAGGTTCTTAAACTCCTGAATGCTCTCTTCCGAGCCCCCGAGAAAAAAATCTCGCATTTGTTCCGCAACTTCCTGCTGCTGGGTCTCCACCTCCACCGTCACGGGCTCCTGAGCACCCTGCTGGTCAGTGGCAGGATCTGATCCGGGCTTGGCGTCAGTCTTCTCTTGGGTCGATATCTTAGGCTGGACTTTAGTACCATCGGTCTTTGGTAGAGTTTGTAGCGAATCCGTTCGAGGTGTGGTCTTTGTTTCTGGCCGGACCGTGTAGCGACTGGAATCGAGAGAGTTTTTATCTGGAGACTTCCCACTTGAACGCAAAAGAGTAGCACTTGAGGGGTCGACCTGGCCAAAAGCCAAGCTCGCTCCCAGTATTCCCGTTACCAAACTGCAAATGAAGAATCTAAAAATCACCCCACTCTCCCCGATTAAAAATCGGCATTATTGCTTATCATCTTAATGGAAATTGACCCTTCTCCCCGAGAGAGAGAAAATAAAATTGAGCGTATTTTTCATGACAAGATGTTACACGTTTGTGCTTTTGTTTTTTTCTCTTTTAGGTAACCTCTGTGTTTCTGTGGCACAGGACGATAGTCGACCTCTAGTTAGCGCTGAAGATGATTTGGTCACCATTCGTAGCATTTCTGTTTTACCTGCAACCGACAACCTTCAGGGAATCTACTCCCGCCCTCTTGAGAACTATCTAATCGAGAAGATCAAAGAAGATCACCATTGGGATTACGTGCAGGCGAACACCGTCGGCCCCGTTTTGTCACCGATGGAAATGGAGCACGACCCCTCCATTGTTCGTCAGGTCAGCCAGGGATTAAATGCCGATGCCTTTTTAGTTGCCAAAGTGACCAAGGGGCCCAACGGTGTTGCGCTCAGGCTTGATCTCTTTCTCGTCAAAGATGCTCTGCTGCTTGCTCAGGCGGAGGTCGCCAATCTTCAACAGTTTGATATAAAGTCCTTACAAGAACAGACGTCGATCCTTTGGTCACGAATTCAAAGTCAACTACCCTATCAGGGACGTGTTCTCAGCCGTCAGGGAACGAGAGTCACGGTCAATCTTGGCAAGCGGGATGGCATTACCAACGACACGGTTGTTAATGCCGTTCAAATTTTAAAACTTAAGCGACACCCAAAATTTCATTTTCTCGTCGGTGCAGAAAAAGAAATCATTGGCAAAATTAAAGTCCTCAAAGTCGATGAGACCTTGAGTTTCGGACGGGTCATTCTGGAAAAGGAAAAGGGGGCGATTGGTAAGGATGCTAAATTGGCCGGCCTGGATTCCGTATCTTACCCTGCCTCCGGCTCTCTTTCCGCTGCGGACTCTGGCGGAGACCCACTGTCCCGGGCTGACAGCGATGTTAGCTTTGGCAAAAGCCCCACCGCTTGGGTTCCCAAACGCCCGCCCACGTTTGGCCAAATCGGTGCGCGCCTTGGTCTTGGTCAGTATGCCGGCAATATGTCGCTAACGGGAGTCGGATCTCTAAGCTCAAGTAACGGCCTATATCCTTCGGTAACCTTGGACGGGGAAATCTGGATCACTCCAGACTGGACGGTGCATGCCCGCCTTACCCAGGGAATCATCCCCGTTAGTAACCCACGTTCAGGCTCAACTCCGGGAGAACTTTCCCAGTCTTTGACGGAAACCGATCTGTCTGTCGGCTACACCTTTCATGCCGGGCCCAGCATTTGGGACTCAAAGGTCGAAGCCATATTTGGCTTTTCAAAATACCGGCTCTATACTGACGACTCTACCGCTCGCGGCTTTACCACCATGGATTTTAACGGCTTCAAGTTTGGCGGCAAAGGCTCTATCCCGGTGACCGAAGATAACCTTTGGAGTGCTGGCGCCTACATTTTCTTCTTCTGGAATCCAACCATGAAAGAGAGTCCCGTCTCGTCAGGTGACGACAACGACGCCACCATCAACCAATTTGGTCTTCTCTGTGGACGCAAGCTCTCAGAACATTTAAGGCTTGAGGCCTCGCTTGATTTTGCCATTTATTCGGCCAAATTCTCAGGTTCCGGCTCGCGAGCCGAACCCGCCACCAGCGCCAGCCATCGACACACCGGCCTCGCCGCCGGTATTTACTACCTGTTTTAATGGTACCAAGTCCCATAAAAAAAAGCCCGGTTAAGCTAACCGGGCTTTTTAGCTGACCTGCCCAACAAAGATCGTCGGGTAGTCACTGGACTAAGATGCCCCTTACATCATCGGCATTCCGCCCATTCCACCCATTCCGCCCATGTCGGCAGGCATTCCTTTTTCTTCTTTCTTAGGAGCTTCAGCGATCATGGTTTCAGTCGTCAGCATCAAAGAAGATACGGACGCTGCATTCTCAAGCGCGCAACGAACAACCTTAACTGGGTCCATGACGCCAGCCTTCAGCAGGTCTTCGTACTGCTCTTCCAAAGCGTTAAAACCGTAAGCAGTGCTCTTATTGCTCAATACGCGATCAAGAACAATTGCTCCGTCAATACCGGCGTTACCAGCAATTTGACGAAGAGGCTCTTCACAAGCGCGAGCGATAATGCGAGCACCGAAGCGCTCTTCCTCACTAAGATCAAGGCCCTCAAGGTTGCGAGAAGCACGCAGAAGGGCCGTTCCGCCACCAGCTACGATACCTTCTTCAACCGCTGCGCGAGTTGCGTTCAGAGCATCTTCAACGCGAGCCTTTTTCTCTTTCATTTCAACTTCAGAAGGAGCGCCAACATGGATGACAGCTACGCCGCCAGCCAACTTGGCTAGACGCTCTTTCAGCTTCTCTTTGTCGTAATCGCTAGTGGTCTCTTCAACCTGAGCGCGGATCTGGCTCACACGAGCTTGAATTTCCTTCTTCTCGCCAGCGCCATCGATGATGGTGGTGTTATCCTTGTCGATAACAATGCGCTTTGCATTTCCGAGGTCGGCCAAAGTCGCTTGCTCAAGCTTGCGGCCCATCTCTTCGCTAACAACAGTCCCGCCAGTCAGGACAGCGATGTCCTCAAGCATGGCCTTACGACGGTCGCCAAAGCCAGGAGCCTTAACAGCAGCAACTTGGAGAGTTCCACGCAGCTTGTTCACAACCAGGGTAGCAAGAGCTTCACCATCAACATCTTCAGCGATGATCACCAAAGGACGACCTTGCTTGGCAACGCCCTCCAGGATTGAGATCATGTCCTTCATGTTGCTGATCTTCTTGTCATAGATAAGAACAAATGGGTTCTCAAGAGCAGCTTCCATTCTCTCGGCGTTGGTAATGAAATAAGGAGAAAGGTAGCCGCGATCAAATTGCATGCCCTCAACTACGGTCAGCTCAGTCAGAGCGGTCTTGCTTTCCTCAACCGTAATAACGCCCTCTTTACCAACTTTGTCCATGGCCTCAGCGATCATCTCGCCGATTTCCTTGTCGTTGTTGGCAGAAATGGCGCCCACTTGAGCGATTTCTTTTTTGTCTTTTACGGGCTTGGCCATTTTAAAGAGGTCCTCTTTAATGGCGGCAACGGCTTTATCAACGCCCTTTTTTACAGACATGGGGTTGTGGCCAGCGCTGACGATCTTCGCGCCTTCGCGGAAGATGGCTTGAGCCAGAACAGTTGCAGTAGTTGTTCCGTCACCGGCATCGTCATTAGTTTTGCTGGCAACTTCTTTAACCATCTGAGCGCCCATGTTTTCGAACTTGTTCTCAAGCTCGATTTCTTTGGCAACGGTCACGCCGTCTTTAGTGATCAGGGGGGCGCCAAAAGACTTTTCAATAACCACGTTACGGCCCTTAGGACCAAGAGTGACTTTAACCGCGTTTGCCAGAGTGTTCACTCCGCGCAAAATTGCGTTACGAGCATCTTCGCTAAAACGTAACTCTTTACTCATTTTTCTACCTCATTCCCGTTCAATAATTAGTTAAAAATTCCCAGAACATCTTCTTCACGCATCATCAAGAACTCAACGCCATCAAGCTTAAGCTCTGTACCTGCGTATTTGCTAAACAACACTTTGTCGCCAGCCTTAACTTCCAAAGGCAGAATTTTTCCATCTTCGGTCACACGGCCGCTACCGGTCGCTACAATTTCACCACGCTGGGGCTTTTCTTTTGCTGTGTCAGGAATGATAATTCCACCAGCTGTAGTCTCAGACTCGTCCAGACGACGAACCAAAATACGATCGTGCAAAGGACGCACATTTAGTTTTGCAGATGCCATTTTAGGACCCTCCTATCGATTCAATGTGTCCTGATTTTTAGACAAACCAAGCTATTCCGCTTTTTCAACGACCTCCGCAATATGAAGGTCGACCAAAAAGAGTCAAGGTCGTGACTGAAAATTTTTTGATGTTCCCCGCCCCCTGCAGAAAACTTTGCTTTCCTCGATTATTTGCGCTTGGCGTTATTGCCAAGCCCACCCACTCCGCGTAGGTGGCTAGCGACGGCCGGACTGGCCGCGGCCTCTGCGGCCGAGCGCCGCTCTTTTTCTCTCATAAGTGCTTGAATTAGTTGGGCCGATTCCTCTGAGCTCAGGCGCTCAAGAAGGCCCGTAAGGGCTTTAACATCGTCCCGATAATTCACCAAATACACAGTAATATACTCTTCAAGACCCAAATCATGGGCATATTGAAGGCTCTCGTAGGCCGAACGAACCTCACGGCCCTGGGCCTTGGATGGCTGTGGCGCGCCAGAAACTTGAATTCTCCGAGAGCTTGGCAACTCAGTGGCTACAACCTTTTGCTGAGCCCCCTTGTTTGCGGCCAGTGAGGCCGGCTCACCAGCCACCCTCTCAAGAGCCTCCTGAGCCTCACGAATTTGCTGGTTCTTCCAGTCACGAAAGGCCATGGGCGCTGCCGGATCAGTGCTCACCAGTACTTGTGTCTTCTCTGGCATCGCCGCCCAGGCTGACAGACACAGACTATATAGGATGACGGTTAAAAGAATTCGTACCACCAAAACATTCCCCGGATATTACGTACCGACGCCCATTCCACCTGGGCTCATCGGCAAACTGTTCAAGGCCTGTGCCACCGTGTTCGTGGATTCAGAACGAGTTGAATAAAGAACCCAGGTCCAAATTCGTCATTAAGTTGCTATGCGTTGCCGAAAATTGATCCTTGCTCTCGCCCGCATTTGGGGCGATTTCCTAAGTAAGACGCTGGGGGTAAATTTTCCATGTTCAGTTACTTGGCAGTTTTCACAGGCGCCGCAGTGGTTTTGGCCGCGGCATTTGCTTTCCTAGCTCTTTATATGCGACGGACCAATTCGCGGCTCAACGAAGATCTCAAGCTTGCCGAATCGGAAAAGCAGTCGGCCCTTTCTAATCTCACGATCTCTGAAAGCCGAACTCAGCAGACATTGAAACACAATGGTGAACTTGCGGAACAGCTCCAAGCTCAGAGGGAGCGAATGGAGCAAGTACTAGCCGACTGCGCTCGCCTGGAGACTGAAAAAAGGGGCCTGGCGCAAAATCTGGAAGATCAAAAGAAGTTCGTTTCTGATTCTTCTCAACAAATGGAAAACTCCTTCCGCAGCTTGGCTGCCAAAGCCCTGGAAGGCAACAATCAGCAGTTTATCGACCTGGCCAAGCAAATCTTGTCTAAAGAATCCGGCACCTACATTGCCGATATGGATAAGCGAGACCAGGGGTTTCGTCTACTACTGGAGCCCCTAAAGGATTCTCTCACCAAGTACCAAAGCTTTGCCCAACAGATGGAGGTCGAAAGACAAAAGGCCTACACCTCAATTGAGTCCGAACTCAAACGCATCACGGACACCAGCTCATCTCTTGCCCAAACCACGGCCGCCCTTAAAGACGCCCTTAAAAAACCCCATGTGCGGGGTCGATGGGGTGAAGTTCAGCTGCGCAACTGTATTGAGCTGGCCGGCATGTCTGAATACTCGGATGTGAATTTTCAAGACACAACGACCATGGACGACGGCCAACGGCTGATCCCGGATATGACGGTGCGTATGCCCGGAGGACGGTTGGTGGTGGTTGATGCCAAAACACCCTTGGACGCCTTCATCGCGTCACTTGAAACTACTGATCCAGAGGTACGCGAGGCCGAGATGATTCGCCACGGCCGTCATGTGAAAGATCATATCAAGCGCTTATCTACAAGGGCCTATGGTGAAATACTCGATGAGTCGGCCGACTTTACTGTGATGTTTCTTCCTAACGAGAGCTTTCTTTACGCGGCACTTGAGTCGGAACCGGACTTGGTGGAATACGCCCTTCAGCGCAAAGTTCTCATTGCCACCCCTCCGACTCTTATCGGTCTTTTAAAAGTCATTCGCTTCGGTTGGAACGAGGAAAAGCTGGCCGCCAACGCCAAATTGATTTCCGACGCGGGCAAAGAACTCCACAAGCGAATCTGTGATTTTGTTGAGGCCTACACAGGTGTTGGCAAGGCCCTGGATAAAGCTCGCCAGGAGTTTGATGTGGGCATGATGCGCCTGGAGCGGCGAGTTTTGGTTCAAGCCCGTCGCCTGGAAAAGCTTGGTGCCAAAAGTGCCAAGTCTTTGCCTGAGGGCCTGGGTGAAGATGATTCCCAAAGTTTTGAGGATTCCCCCTCGCCCGAGCTTATTGAGGGTGCAAATGAGCCTAACATTGAGGCGGAGCCTGACTCCAACTTGGAAACAGAAGCTTAGCATTTAAGTGACAAAAGTCTATCCCCCAGAGCCAGACTTCCACCACTCAGATCGGCGTGATGATCGGGCGATTTCTCGCCGGCTCTTCGCCCCCAGCGAACAGTACTGCGCCCAAATCCAGGTAGCCCCATGTTGTTCGCCAACTTCGAACACAAACACTCATCACACACTGCATTTCTTTGCCTCTCTCGTGTGTGTCTCTTTAGGCTGACCGCAGATTTTTTAACAACACAATTCCTTAGGGGGAATTTATGAAGCGTCTACTTTGGGGCCTTTTGCTAACAGTCGGTTTTACTTTTAATGCTCAGGCTTACATCAACGAGGATAGTTCCTGGGACGAAATTCTGAGCACCATCAACATTGAGGTCGCTGATCCTCTTGGGGTTATGAGCGACTACGCCAATCCTGAGGGGTTTCTTAACAGCTGCCTAGTTGACGGCGCCATTCGCACCATTAATCCCGTAAGCTACTGTGCCGAATACCGTGAGTGGGAAACCAACCCTCGCCGAGGTAGAGAGTCCGAGTGCGTCCGCTATGGGAAGCGCCATCTGGCGCTTCCTCTTGTTTACGAAGCTAAGCGCTGTGTGAACTGGGAAGACCTCGGGCCTCGTCGTGGTCTTGGAGAGTGCATCGAGTGGAAAACTCAAACATTCACTCGCCCGACAGATTATCAAATCAAGGTTTTTCGTAAGATTGGCAACAATAACAAGTCAGTGATCTTTACCAAAGCCTTTGCTGTACCGGGCTGTTAAACAATTTGACCTACCCTCCATTTGGGTCAACCCCGACAACGATCCTCACAGATTCGCGGGGTTGACCCGAGTCTTGACCCGGAGTGTTTATGGAAAATGATTCGACCGACCGCCAAAGTGGGGAGAAAAAATTCACTTTATCACGAGTTGAGCAGGCCGGACGTTTACAGGGATCGGCGATTGCAATAAAAGCCCAGTCAGATGACCGGGGTAATTACAAGATGGAACCACGCCAAGACCTTCTGCGCCACGCGGTTGAGAGCTATCTACACCAATCGCACCTAAGCCTTTCTGCTCTTGCAGGCAAGCTTGATATATCCAAGTCCCATTTGTCAGACATCAAAAACGGCAAGGCAAAAGCCGGCCTTGATCTTGGTCTAAAGATCCTTAAGCGCTGTGGGGCTGATCTCAATATGCGCCGGGAGTGGCTTGATGAGTACATGAAGGAAGAAGTTCCCGAGTATTCGGATCTTCAACAAACCGCTGTCGCTGACAGCTCATCCAGCAAACTCTCACAGGAGTTTTGCCAGAGACTTGAAACCAACAGCACTCTGATGCACATCATTTTAGATGTGATGGAACAAGGGGAGCTCGGCCTTGCTCGGTCAGACATCTTAACTCGGTATGGACAGGCGGGCATCGAGTTCGCCGAGTCTCTGGTGGAGGCCGGACTCGTTGTTTCGCGCCTTGAGCGCTACTACGCCTCGGACCAACGCCTTCAGCTTTCACGCAAATCCTCTTATTCCTTTGTCGAGAATACCTTGAGAGAGCAGCGGGAAAAGTATTTGGCTGGCCAGTATGAGGGCCGGTTTGAATTTCAGGTGGATGACGTTACGGAGGTCGCCATGGAAGAGTTGTTTCAGTTACATCAGGATTATATGAAGCGAGCCGCAGAGATAGTTAAAAAAGTCCGGCACCAGGATGGGGCTAAAAAATGCAAGCGGGTGATGGTCCAAGCCATGACCTCGGTGTTGCGTAACAACCTAGTAGTGATGGTCATGGGGGCTCTTCTTACCTTCTTCAGTTTATCGGATGCCATTGCAGATGGAGGAGGCCTCGGCGGAGGCTCCAACTCGGCTGGCGTCAAAGCCCTTAGAATGATGGGATTCCCAACAGAATTGCGGGCCATTGAAGCCGGAGGAGACATTGAGGCTGTCATTGAAACGGCTCAGTACCAACCCGCCATCAAAGCCGGCCATGAACGCTGCCAGAATCTTCCCGGCTATAAAGTCCTTGATCAGGTCCGCCTGAATAAATACACCGTGGATCGATATTTTAAAGATCGGCAGCAGCTGTATGAGCTCACTCTCTATTTGGAAGTCTTCTGCCGCGATACCCGTGAAAACGGGTGGGCCAAACAATAAAAAGCCTCAGCGGCCCGGAACCGAATCAAATGGTCCCGCCTGTTGCCAGGTGGAGGCCGCTGAGCGCGGGGAAGGGGAGGTCACGTTTTGGTCAATACCTACTAGTACCAGAGGCGATTGAATCGATTCTCTGGCACCCCGGATGACAACCGAGTAGTAACCTTCATTACCCTTCTGAAAGTTAAAAAGGGTCAGAGTCGGTCCCTCGGCGCCTGGAATCGGGATCTTGTTAAAGTACCACTGGTAGTGCAGCTCATCGCTACGACTTGAGTGGGCCTCAACATACATGAGAAGGGGCTGCCCTGCGACCACAGCCTGTGGACGCGGGGCCTTTACTATATGCAGTCCGCTTTGCTTTGCGGGCAAAAGGTCTGCAGGTTTTGTGTTTTTGGCTATATTCCAACCCAACCAACCAATCACACCAACCAAATAGAGCTTGAGCACCTTCTCAATCAATCCCGGCTCCTTATGCCTGTTAACTAGAGCAATGAAAGTGCCACTAATCTTTGCGCCTATACCCGGCAGTTTTAATTTGGCGCCCCGGCCTCATGTGGTTTCTGAGCAGACGTATAATCAAACTGACGGTCACCAGGTCAATTTTCAGGTGTTAACGGTGTTGACACTTTTTGCCAATATCTTTGTTGTTTCAAATGCTTAGCTGCATCGATGGGCGGTGATCTTAATTCGAACCTAAGTTGACGTGGTGCTCGCCAGCCTGCTACTAGGCTAATTAAACATAATAAGGGTGTGGCCATGCTTATCTTTGGCGTGAAAAACAAGGTGATCAGCTCCAAACCTGTTGATGTTGTATGCACCGAGTGCACGCGTACAGAACAACGGGTTCATACCTTTCAGAGGTATTTCCATTTTTTCTGGGTTCCCGTGTTTCCCCTCTCCCGCCAATCGGTTTTGGAGTGCCAGCATTGCAAGAAGGTGACGCTGGAAAAAGAATTGTCCGACCAACGCAAGGCCATCGTTAGACTTAAAGCTGGAGCCATCAAAGCACCTATCTATATGTATGCGGGCTCGGTGATTATTGTTCTTCTTGTCGGCTGGTCCTATTACTCCATCAAAGTAGAAAACAAGCAGACCATGCAGTTCTTGTCTTCCCCGGCGGCTAGTGACGTTGCTGTGATCGAGGCCGGCCAAGGACAGTTTCAACTGCTTAAGCTTATTGCCGTTGAGGGCAACCGGATTCGCTTTCAAATTGGCCAGTACGTCTACAAGAGTGCGGCCTCTGCCAAGACAGCAATCCGCAAAGAGGTCTTTAAGGAAAGCGGCTACTTTAGTGATGACCTGTTTGAAATGCCCATGGATAAGTACAAGCAAAGCCAGATTAAATTCGTTAAGCGTGAGAACGGCCACTAAGGATTCAGGCTGTCCCGTCCTTGATTGAAGTTTTACTGGGCTCCGGCAGAGGCCCTTTCGGCCGCCGTTCTCACGGATTGACCAATGTCGCCCACACCCTTCAGCCGATTCAATTGGGCCATATCAAGAGCACAGCGCTGAGACAGGTTGCGCAGCCGGGCCAGTCGCGAGCGGGCATTGCCCAAGGCGCTCTTTGCCCTTCGTGTGGCGTCTTCTGCTTTGCCCACGAGAGAATGAACCTCTTGAGTCACGGCCCAGGCGTCGCCCTTTAGATTTTCGGGGCCAAACCTTGCTTTGAAATGATCCTCGCGGGGCTGGATGTACACATCCTGAATCCGATGCCTTTCATCCGCCAGCTGCTCGACGCCATTGCCGAGCCACTTCCGATACTCGTCGAAGTTGTTTTCGGTAAAGCTAATGATCTCATTGCCTCTACCATCATCCCGATCAAAGGCATTGGCGAGATCGCGAAAGAACTGCCTTTCGGGGTTGAGCCCGTAGGTCTTTGCCAAGGGTAAGAGGATTTCCCGACCGCTTCGTCCGTCGCGCTCTCTTTGTCTTTTCTGCAAGAGCTCAATCGCCGCCACCATGATCTGCAGATCATCATAGGAGTTCTTTAATATCCCGTTGGTGGAGTCATACTTTCCCGGGTCCATTTCGCGACTGAAGTCGCCACCGTCTCCACCGTCCAAAAACGAATCAAAGGCTGCCGCCCGCTCACGAATCCGTCTCGACTGGTAGGTTTGCCAAAGCGCCGAGCTTTCATAGTAGGCTGCCCCTAGGGTGTCATAGCCCTCGACGTCCTTTTTTGCCATGGACTCTATTTCATCGACTAACTCGGCTTGATCGCTGGCGCAATCTGCTGCGGAATTCATTTGCGGCAACAGAGCCAGGACCATCGTCGAGAGTAAAAGAGACCACTTCACTGGAACCTCCTTGGGATTGCTCTTTCTATTTTCTCGAAAGCTCTGGTATGGGACAAGGCCAGCGGGCGGGAACTGGCCCCTGGGACGCTTCGCATTTGCCAAGGCCGCGCCCACAGTTCAAATCCCTTTAATGTGGTTCTTAAAACACAAAAGCCATCAGGCTGTGATGGCTTTTCTTTGAGTAACCCGGCACATGGGTAACACTTTGTACCGGACACATAGGTTACACTTTTCGGCATAGGAGGAAAGTCTTATGCCTTGGAAGGAGTGTAGCGTCATGGATGAAAAGCTGAGGTTTATCGCAAGGTTAATTGACGGCGAGAAAATGGCAAGCTTGTGCAGGGAGTTCGGGATTTCAAGGAAGACTGGGTACAAGATTTGGGACCGGTATAAAGATTGTGGACTGGAAGGTCTGCCTTCCCAGTCTCGCAGGCCCTATAAACAAGCCAACCAACTGCCCTTCCAAATTGAAAGTCTCATCGTACAGATCAAGAAGGACAAACCCAATTGGGGAGCCCGTAAGATTAGAGAGCGACTGAGACGAAAGCATCCGGGCATTAAACTTCCGGCCAATAGTACCGTGCATGCTGTTTTAGATCGGCATGGCCTCGTTAATGCTAGAAAACGACGACGTTACAAGGCTGAAGGCACGAAGTTGTCTTACACCTCTGAACCCAATGCCCTGTGGTGTGCCGATTACAAGGGCGAGTTCCTCCTGGGTAACAAGAGCTACTGTTATCCTTTGACCATCACTGACTTCAGCACCCGGTACTTGCTCACCTGCGAGGCCTTGGAGAGTACCAAAGAGCGCTATGCCTTCACTGTATTCGAAAGAACCTTCAAAGAATATGGTCTACCTAAGGCCATCAGAACCGACAATGGAATCCCCTTCTCCAATGTACAAGCCATGTTTGGCCTTAGTCGCCTGTCTGTATGGTGGCTGAGACTAGGAATCCAGATCGAGCGTACAGCCCCAGGCTGTCCCCAACAAAATGGCAGACACGAGCGAATGCACCTGACGCTGAAAAAAGAGGCCACCAAACCCTCCGGCCAAAACCTCCTGCAACAGCAAGAGAAATTTGATCGCTTCACAAGCGAGTACAACCACGACCGTCCCCATGAAGCTCTGGATATGAAATACCCAGGAGAGGTCTATAAACCGTCCATGAGGCCTTACGAGGGGATATCGGAGGTGGAATACCCAATGCACGACAAAACAGTCACGGTCACACACTGCGGACGGATCTGTGTGGACAGACGAAAGATTAATTTTAGTAGGGTCTTTGCCGGTCAGGACGTGGGCGTGAGACAGGTTGATGATAGGATATGGCTAGTGAGTTTTATGAACTACGATTTAGGGTACTTTGATGAGGAAGCTGCACGGGTCGAACCCGGAAAAAACCCGTTTGAAGCAAATGTGTTACCTATGTGATCGGAACAATCTGTAACCTATGTGTCCGGTATGGACCCTTTCTAAAATGGCGGAGAGGGCGGGATTTGAACCCGCGGAACGGGTTTACCCCGTTCGGTTGTTTAGCAAACAACTGGTTTCAGCCACTCACCCACCTCTCCGAATCGGTCGGCTTTTCAGCTGAGCGAAAACACTGCCACAAGAGCCTATGAGAATCAAGATCTGTAGTTTTCAGGAAAGAGCTGGCGCTCGACGACCTCAATCACCGTGTGGATGATCTTAATGTGGACCTCTTGAATGCGATCTGAGGTCTGAGCCGGAACGACAATAGCCAAATCAGCCATCCCTTTGAGCTCGCCCCCGTCGCGCCCGAGTAGAGCCACACTGGTGATTCCCAAGGCCTTGGCACTCTTAAAGGCGTGAATCACATTTTTGGAATTTCCGCTAGTAGACAGGCCAACCAATAGGTCGCCCTTGCGACCAAGGCCTTCGAGTTGGCGAGAGAAAATCTGCTCAAATCCATAATCATTGCTTACACAGGTGGTGTGACTAGGGTCACCCAAAGCCAGAGCCCCCAAGGGCTTACGATCCTTGCGATAGCGACCAGTCCACTCCTCAGCAAAATGCATGGCGTCACAGTGACTTCCCCCATTCCCACAGGTAAACAGGTTGCCGCCGCCTTGGAAGGTCTTGAGTAACAGCTCACCAAACTTTTCGCAGGCCTGTAATTGTTGAGAATCATTTAAAAAAATCTCGATCACCTGGTGAGCCTCCGAGAGGGACTTTAGCCAGATATCTTTATTTTCCATGGGGACCTCACTTTCGGTGTGCTCCGAATTCGAAGATAGCAGACCCTCAGGGTCTTGCCTAACCTGCAAATGGCTAAGCTCTCTAAAATTCACAGAGAACTTGATTTATTAGCACATTATGTCTAAACATTGGCCTCTGATTGTAGCCTTGCGCGCCCGTAGCTCAGCTGGATAGAGTACATGACTACGAATCATGTGGTCGGAGGTTCGACTCCTTCCGGGCGCGCCATTTTTCACCCAAAAGGCTCGGCTTATGAAACTCAGGCAGATACTTAAAATCAACTTTTTGATTCTTGGTTTGGTCGTCGTCGTGATGGTCATGTTTCGTCTTAAGGACAAGGGTCTCAATGAGAACATTCAGGCCGTGATGGGGTTGAGTCCGGGAGCTCAGGCCCCTCTGGCGAGGGTCCAGGAGGTGACCTGGTGTGAGACACGGGTGAGTTCCCTTGAGATGGAGGGCTTGCGCCTTTTTCAAGAGGGGCTCAAGTGGTTCATGGAGACCGACGGCAAAAAAGAAGCGGATTTTGTATCGGTTGAAAAATGGTTTGGTCGCTATTGCACCTTGGATGTGGACCCCGTCGTTCTTGAGGGCCTCAAGCTTGACCAGTTCAATCCATTATTTACCATTTCTTTTGTAAAAGGACCCCAACAACATGTCCTCAAATCTGGTGATGGGGTCTATCTGTGGGGAAATCAGGCCTTTCGCTCGCCTGAGCTCGACGAGGCTTTGAGGTCCCTACCAGACCTGCCCCAGAGGGTCCTCCAGTAGTCCAGCTCCAATTTATACGCGGTTGACAAAATGGCGCCTGGTCTTTAAATTTCAGAGCCTTAGTGTTCAGGTGTAGCTCAGTCGGTAGAGCAGGTGACTGTTAATCACCTTGTCGGGGGTTCGAGTCCCTCCACCTGAGCCATTTTTTTAGAAACAAAAAAACCACCTCACGGGTGGTTTTTTTGTTTGTGGAAATGGCGAAGGTGGAGGGACTCGAAGTGAAAGCCCGACCCTGATAGATGCGACCTAAGGGAGCATCTAGCTGGGCAAGTCAGACAAGATGTCTGACTTAGGGGTTGAGCCGGCGGTCTGCAGCGGGCGAGCTGGACGCGAGAACGCGAAGGACAGTCCCTACGGAGCCATTTTTTTTAGAAACAAAAAAACCACCTCACGGGTGGTTTTTTTGTTTGAACTCATTCTACACTGGCCATTAACTTCAGTGCTTCATCAACACTTTCTGAAAGTAAAATATTGCTTTGGCCAGCGCTCAATTCTGATTTTTCAATCAGCTCTTTTGGCTGTGGTCTTAATCCCACGAGGCAAATTTTTCTTTGTCCGGTTGCCAACTTTCGGACAGCACTTTCAAACGCAACAAGCCCAGTAACGTCCATCACAGGAACGTCATCCATTAAAAAAATAACTCCGCGGACATCATCGGTGATTCTAGTAAGGGTGTCAGCGGCCTTCTCTGCGGCGCCAAAGAATAGAGGTCCGTCAATTTCATACACAATAATATCATGGGGGATTTGCTTGTTATTGATAAGTGGGTGTGATTCGCCGACTGAAAGAGCATGCCCCCCTGTCACTTCAGCCATTCTTCTTATAAAAAGAAGAGCCGCAAGCACCACGCCGACCGTTACACCAAGAACCATGTCGAAGATAACAGTAAGAGAGAAGCACAGAAGAAGGACAAGAACATCGCTCCTGGGCGCCACCTTTAAAATATGAAAGAAATGTTTAGCCTCCGACATATTGTAAGCAACTAACATCAATAGCGCGGCCAAAGCGGCCATCGGCAGATATGAAACCAAGGGTGCTAACAGCAACAATACTAATAAAGTAAAAACAGCGTGGAATACCGCCGACAGTGGCGACCTTGCTCCAAAGCGGATATTGGTAGCCGTCCGAGCAATAGCTCCTGTCGCTGGTATTCCGCCAAAAAAGGGACACAATAAGTTCCCAATTCCCAATGCCACCAGCTCAGCGTCAGGATCATGTTTAGTATGAGCGATTCCATCGGCGACCACTGCAGAAAGTAGCGACTCAATTGCGCCCAATATTGCGATGGCAAAGGCAGACGGAAAAAGAGCCTCCAAGGCCTCAAGAGATAATTGAAATGGGCTCCCATCAGCAGCCTTAAAATTCCACGGAAGATTAAGGTGAGGTAAGGCTTGAGGAACACCATGTCCGATTACCCCTCCGAGATCAAAGCTGAAGCGATTGCCAATGGTGGCCACCTCAAAACCTGGGATCCATTTTCTAAGAAGAACCGTTAAGATTGAGACTCCGGTCAAGGCTATCAATGGTGCCGGAATCTTTTTGTTGATCTTTGGCCAGAAAATAAGAAGAAGTAGTGTCAATAACGCAATTGAAAATTCCGTCAGATTTGCCGTCCTCCTAGCGTCGATAAGAACCATTAACTTTTCTAAAAAGCGTTCGGGCATTTCAGGCGTTTGCAATCCGAAGAAGTCTTTGAGCTGCAGAGTAGCAATAACAACCGCAATTCCAGTGGTAAATCCTGTCGTCACCGGATATGGGATAAATTGGATCATCTTACCAAGCCGGGCCAACCCCATAGATAAAAGAATAATTCCCGCAATAAAACCAGAAAGCAGTAGCCCACCTAAGCCAAATTTGTGAGCCACGGGGGCAAGAAGAACCACAAATGCGGCCGTAGGACCCGTGACTTGAAACCGTGACCCCCCCAGAAGGGCTACCACCGCACCACCAATGATTACGGTATAAAGTCCATGTTGTGGGGGAACACCACTGGCTATGGCTAAAGCCATACCTAGGGGTACGGCAATCATTCCTACAACCACTCCTGACATGAGGTCGGAACGCAAATCAGAAAGTGAGTAACCCTCCTCAAATCTTTTTCTAAGTGCAGTAAATAAACGAACTCCAACAAATGGAAACAGGGTTGGTGACAGTTTGCGGGTATAACGTTGATGCATCAAAATTTAATATCAATTATTGCATCATGTTGCAATAAGGGCTTTGCCAGCGCGGGACGGTGCAATAGTTTTTTTGAATGTCTTAAGGGTTCTGTGCCCGATTGTTTTGGCATATGAGCATAAGGTCTTCAGATGAGTTTTCGCTTGCATCAGCTGGGTGAGATCCTCTTAGGCTTACTTGAAGAAGAAAGGCTTTTTGTTATTGACCTCTTTCCAAATAAATTTGAAACGGATCCAGTGATAACTAAAGAAATCATTAGAAGGGTGCATTTGGATGGGGACGTCGAAGATTTGGAGTTTGATCAAAAAGGCAAATTGACAATGGCGATCTCGCGATTTGGATAAGGGAGTTGTGCCATGAAAAAGCGAGCAGATTTGGTTAGCTATTTGAGATCAAAAGGGCTGCGCATGACCCCTTCGAAAGAGCTTCTCATTCAGTTTTTTATCGATAACCAGAAGAGATATGTTTCGAGTAAAGAGCTGCAGGATCATGTTGGAGTTCATCTACCAGATGTTGACCGCACCACGGTTTATAGAAATATTGAAAAATTGATCGCTCTAGAGTTGATCCAGGAATTGGACCTTCCAAAGACAGGAAAGGCTTACCAGTTTATCTTCGACAGAAAAGCTCATCACTACTATATTTGTAAGGGCTGTGGCGAAGTAAAGCAGGGAGATGGGAGACTTTTTGCTCGAATCGAAAAGGCTCTCAAAGAGATTCACGATTTTTCTAAAGCACAGATGTCTGTTGTTTTTTATGGGTACTGTTTAGAATGTAAACCTGGGGGATCAAAAGAGACCTCTATGTGAGCTCAATCAAATTCAAAGCCCAATCCTCAACGATCTTTGCTTTGGGAAACCGCCATTTAAAAACCTTAACGTCCTGTGACGGGATTGATTGAACAGCTCCACAAGAATTTACCATCTCGCGGATGATTCAGCCTCCTTGCCGGGCTACCTCGTCACCCAGTGTTCCCCTGTAATGTTCCCGGTTAAAACTTGTAATGCATGACAGCTGACCTTCTTGGTAACTCAGATGGCGTGCATTACAAGTTTTAACCGGGAACATTACTAACGGGCACCGTAGTGAAAGAGGACCATTTCGCCGCCAAAGTTGGCTATGCTATACATGTGAATGGGAAAGCGATGGGGGTTATCGAATGCAAAAAACTTGCTCCAGCTGTCCGCCACTTCGATATCCCCTTTGCTTAAGGGACCCCGACTTGGGTGGTTGTGGAAAAACTGAACGGAAACAATGTCACCGCCCTCGGGGTTAGCCCTTGAGACGGGAATAATCGCCTTTTTGCCGTCGATATGGGCTCTTGAATGACTTTCGATGATGTGTACCTCTGGATCTCCATGTTTCTTGTTGATCACCAACACACCGATCTCAGTTTCGACCGGTCGGCGGGCAAGTTCCGAGTAGATGGAGATCACAGCTCCTCGCTCGCTAGCGGACAAATGACGAAAACCCAACACTTCAACAACCAACCACTCACCTATAGATTTCACTCCGGGGACCTCAAAACCAAGAAGTCTGCCGTCGTATTTGAGGTAGTCCTCAGCCCCCCACTGCCTCCAAGTCTCCATACTCACCAGTCTGTCGGGCGGTAGGCTTCGACCCTTAAAGCTCCAACTGGCGTACATATACTGGGCTCGAGGCCGACCCTCATTGGCCAAGTCAGCCGCACAAAGGCTTCCCGGCACGCCAAAAGACGGCTGCCAGCTGACCATAAAGTAGACAACTAAGATCCCGAGATAGCTCAGGAATTTTGTGTGCTTCACGCCCTTAGAACTATTCAATCTCCAGGCCATTTGGCCACAATTTTTGTCCCAACCGGAGAGTATTTTCAGGGTCCAAAGGCTCAAGTGGCCCTGGTTTTCAGTTCTCCCGGGCAAGGCCCTTGCTTTGTTGATAGACCAATCTGATTGATTGGGTTCATTTGACTGGGTTGTGGTGATGAAACAATTGTCTCTCTGCTTTACTCTGTGGGTATTGGTTTTTGTGGCTTCAGTAATGGTAAGTCCTGCCCACTCCCTTTCCATTAAAAACATCGATAATCAGGAAATGAGACGGCTGCAGAATACCTTTCGTAATTTTCAGGCTCTCGATTCTAAGGTCGGCAAGGAATCCATTGTCGGTAAAAACTGGAACTGCGACCTATATGGAATCAGAACGCGCCTTCAGGTGGAGAAAGATCTCCTTCTCTACAGCTTTCGTGGGCTGGGAGATTCCATGATCAATAAGGGGGCTCAACCCATTTCCAGGTACTCATGGACTAAGATCGGGCTGCAAGGTACCAATGATAAGCTGACTGATGTTTTGCGCTTCTCACCAGACCGACAAAACCTCATTGCCGAATTGAGCGTGGATATTGCTGACCTCCCTACGACTAACGTCTTGGAAACCAATTCTCTCGTTTCTCCTCGACGACGAGTCGTCGCCTACGCCTTGTGTAAGTGACCTGACTCTCTACTCTCTTCTGGATCACCCGCCGTCCGGGGGACAGCCTCCTGGATTGACCCAATCTTTAGACAAAACATAAAATAGATTGAAAGCACCTCGACACTTAGACGCCAAAGGACGACATCCATGATTGTGCGCCCGACACTGATTCTATTTTTGTTTTCTCTAACTCTGACGTTGACCCCTTCATCAAGCGCCGAGCCCTGGCTTTCAGTTCGCTACGCCCAAAACTGTGCAAGCTGTCACTCCCCGGGCCGGTGGAACCTTAAGGCCGTTGACCGGCGGTGTACTCTTTCTTGTCAGGGCTGCCACGTTAACCCAAACGGGGGAGGTTTGCGCAACCAATATGGAGTGTGGAATCAACAGCGGTGGCTGCGGTCATTTTACTCTAATAACCTCCGCAATAAGAGAACTCCTGCTGCCCTCAAGTATCAGTCATATGCTGAACACCTGAGCTCGGTAAAAGACAAAAAGGGTGGCAAGGGGAAAGGTAAAGACAAGAAGAAGTCAAAGAAGGCCGAGAAGCGCAAACCCTCTTCTGATGAGGACGCGGTTCCAAAACTGGTCGTCACGACCAACTTAAGCCCTCGCGATGCAGACTATGACCGCACCGATTACCACGAATGGAAGACCGAAGTCCCCATGGAGAAATTTCTCTCGACCATTCCCCATGACGACCCCTATCGCTTGGAACGACGGGAATGGATTTATGCCGGAGGCGACATCCGCTATATCTACGGTACGCAAACTGTGAATGACAACAAAACTGACCTGAGTTTTCCTATGGCGGTTGATTTTGGCATTCGCTTTCGCCCAGTCCGAGAAAAGATTTCTTTGGTCCTAGAGCATCGGTACATCAACTCTCCCAACAACAAGGATCTGGAAGAGGCCTTTACTTCCAGCTCTCAGGTTCGCTCAGCCTACTTGATTGCCGATGACCTGTGGTGGAACACTTGGTTTATGGCCGGCCTTTATCGCCCCATGTTTGGCAACTATGTGCCTGACCACAATGCTTTGGCTCAGGAGATGGCCTTCGGTACTCAGTCTTACAAAACCATTTACAAGGCTGCCGGTATTGGCGGCTCACCCAACGTACCCTACGCCAATGTTCACATGATTGCGCCGATGGCTAACACCAACTATTCGCAAGATACAGGCTTCGTGGCCAACTTGGGTGCCCGAGCAGTAACCAAGTCGATGTCGCTCAACTTGTCCTACTGGAACACTTCAAATGAGTCATCTGGAGATAAGTTAGTCAAACAAATGCTCTCCATCTCTGGAGGTCTGATGTTTGCCCGCCTGGTGCTCTCGGGCGAATGGCTGCGGGTGGATGAAGAGTTTCAACCGGGTAAAAAAGATGGCGGTAACGTAGTGACTCTGGATGCCAAGTATCGGCTATGGCGAGAAAATTATCTTACCACCACCTACGCCTACTCTAATGTTTCGCGCAGTCCGAGGCTAAAAACTGGTAAGGCCAGTGAGGTTAGTGTAGGTCTCAAAACTTTTCTCTACTCGGGAATGGAGTTTGAGATTCTGGCCATTAACCGCCCAACGGAATTCAACGGCGTCAAAACCGATGAAAAGCTTATGCAAGGACAGCTACATCTGTTTTTCTAGTTGATTTCTTTTACCCGATTTTGGGGTCCGCGATCATTGCAGCCAAGACGGCTTCATCCATGAGAACGAATTTTTGCCCGCTTGTGTCAAACTCGTAGACCTCGACATTGCCAATATCAAACCACCAGCCGTGAAGGGTGAGTTTTCCGGCGTCAATTCGCTCTTTTACCATAGGCGAAGAGCGCAAATTATCGAGCTGGCGAATTACGTTTGCCTGCGATACCTGGTTTACTTCACTAAGGCCGGGAGTAAGCTTTTCTTCACCATACGATTTCCCCTCCTTCACCTGCTCTACCCAGTGACTCAAATGATCACAAGAGGGCGGCACTTGGCCGGTTACCGCAGCTTGAATCGCTCCACACTCCGAGTGGCCACAAACAACAATATGGGGAACTTCAAGAGCCATGAGAGCAAACTCAATTGCCGCCCAAACCGAGTCATGGCCTTTCGCCTTTCCGTCGGGCCCACAAGGAGCGACGAGGTTTCCCACATTACGGACGACAAAAAGATCTCCAGGGTCGGTCGAGGCAAAGACATTCACCGCAACGCGACTGTCTGAACAGCCAATATAAAGTACGTCAGGCTTTTGACCCAAAGCCAAATCGGCAAAGGCATCCTTCATCTCCATCCGCCGCTCCTTGCGAAACTTGGACAATCCCTGTAAAAGTTTTTTCATCGCCTTCCTCCCATAGATTCAGAGATTAGATATGCAGTCTGAAAGGAGGATTCGTCAACGCCACAGGTAATTTGGGACTGATTGACCTAATAAAAATCACCCACGAGAGGTACCCTCCTCTAGATTTTTTTCCTAACTCTGACTCGGCCGATCAGAAGGCGAACTCGAAGGCTGCAGAATAGAAGACATTGGAGTCAAACTTCACGTCGCCACTGGCAATAAAGGAGCCTGCCTCAAGACTGAGGGCAAACCAATCCACAAACCAAATCTTAGTGCCTAAAAAGGCCTGGGTGTAATTGTAGTTAAACGCCGGAATAGTCACAAACAACTCTCCGGTGTCAGCGTCCTTCAGATCAGTGGAGTCATTTTCAACGCTGGTGTAGCGAACGCTAGCAAAGGGCTCAAAGGTCTTGGACTTGTAGCTGACGAAGAGTGCCCCATTGTAATAGCTGCCGCCAAAGGAAGTTCCCGTTCCGGCCCCCAAGGCCACGGAAAGGCCTGATTTTTGGTTATTCACCAGGGCGTATTTAAGCTTCAATCCGGCACTCAAGGCTTCCCACTGGACCCCAATATCAAGATCATCCGTCAATCCATAGTCGTAATGAAATCCCCAAAGGCCATCGACTGAGGACATAATCTTGATGTCATGATTGCCATCACCGTTGGATCTGGCCACATCGTGATTGAGAATGGGGCCGATCGCACAGCTGGATACAAAAACCACGAGCAAAAGGGCATAGCCTCGACGAATTAATGACATAATTTTTCTCCTGATTCTATGAAGTGTAGCGAAGATCGGAGGGAGAGCAACCTGCAAGATGTAAAAGAGGCCGCCAGTCGGTGTAAAATCTGATCTTTGGTTGTTGATTCACAAAATCCTTTGTCAGTGACGTCAGCCGTTTGCCGACCATTCTCCGCAAATCCTCACGCGCCTTTCGGCCGCGGGCGCGTCTTCGGAACGCATCAGCTTCGCCGCTGCGCTTCGGATACGCCCCGCGCGACGGCAGAGGATTCGGATTTCCGGGAATGGCTCGGCAATCGGGCCTATTCCCAGACAACGGCCGCGCACCGTTTTGTGAATCAACAACAAAAGAGGGGCCAGGATAGAAGCATTTGCCACGGTCGCTCTTTCACTTCGAATCTCCCCTCTCTCCGCCACTAACAAAAAAAGGCCGCTCATCGCGACCTTCTTTTGCTCAGTTGCTGGGGGATTGTCCTACTGTCGCTCGCTTCACGCTCGCTCCATGCAGACCGCCGGCTCATTCGCTCTACCAAGCATCCTGCTTGGTAGCCCCTGTCAAATGGTTCCCATTTGCCACGGTCGCTCTTTCACTTCGAATCTCCCCTCTCTCCGCCACTAACAAAAAAAGGCCGCTCATCGCGACCTTCTTTTGCTCAGTTGCTGGGGGATTGTCCTACTGTCGCTCGCTTCACGCTCGCTCCATGCAGACCGCCGGCTCATTCGCTCTACCAAGCATCCTGCTTGGTAGCCCCTGTCAAATGGTTCCCATTTGCCACGGTCGCTCTTTCACTTCGAATCTCCCCTCTCTCCGCCACTAACAAAAAAAGGCCGCTCATCGCGACCTTCTTTTGCTCAGTTGCTGGGGGATTGTCCTACTGTCGCTCGCTTCACGCTCGCTCCATGCAGACCGCCGGCTCATTCGCTCTACCAAGCATCCTGCTTGGTAGCCCCTGTCAAATGGTTCCCATTTGCCACGGTCGCTCTTTCACTTCGAATCTCCCCTCTCTCCGCCACTAACAAAAAAAGGCCGCTCATCGCGACCTTCTTTTGCTAGTGGCGGAGAGAGGGGGATTCGAACCCCCGAGACCCGCAAAGGCCTGCCGGTTTTCAAGACCGGTGCTTTCAACCACTCAGCCATCTCTCCACCGACCAAATTACGCAGGACCCCTAGCCCTGGCAACAAATTTGGTGAGGGATTTTAATGGTTTTGCTTCGCGGCAACCAGGAGGTGTTTACTTTTTACTCGCCTCAATGCACTTCAGTCCGCGCATATAGGGCTGAAGAACTGCCGGCACGGAAATGCTACCATCTTCATTTTGGTAGTTCTCTATAATGGCAATCAAAGTGCGCCCCACAGCCAGGCCCGATCCATTCAGAGTGTGGACATATCGAGGCTTTGCCTTGGGCCCGCTGGGCCTAAAGCGGATCTCCGCCCGCCGAGCCTGGAAGTCCTCAAAGTTAGAACAAGAGCTGATTTCCCGATACTTCTGTTGTCCAGGAAGCCAAACCTCCAAGTCATAGCATTTGGCCGCACCAAATCCGATGTCCTTGGTACAAAGAGCCATGACTCGATAAGGAAGCTCCAACTTTTTCAAGATCGTTTCCGCGTGACCCGTTAACTGCTCATGAGCCTCATAGGACTTGTCCGGATGAGCAAAGACCATCAGCTCTACCTTGTTGAACTGGTGCTGGCGAATGAGTCCCTTGGTGTCTTTTCCATAACTGCCAGCCTCTGAGCGAAAGCAGGGGGTATAGGCCACAAATTTAGTTGGCAGGTCTCCCTCCTCGAGGATTTCCTGGGCAAAATAATTGGTCACGGGGACTTCGGCCGTTGGTACCAAGTAGTAGTCTGTGCTGTCCAAATGAAAAACATCTTCCTTGAACTTTGGAAACTGCCCTGTGCCGAACAGACTTGAGCTATTCACGACAAATGGAGGAATCATCTCCTCATAGCCATGTTCTTCACTGTGAACATCCATCATAAACTGAATCAACGCCCGCTCAAGAGCAGAGGCCGCTCCCCTCAAGAAGGTAAACCGGGCCCCTGTGACCTTTCCCGCCCGATCAAAATCGATGATGCCAAGAGACTCTCCCAGCTCCGTGTGCTCCTTAGCCGCAAAGCCCTGGCCCCGAGGCTCTCCCACTTTGCGGACTTCCACGTTGTCCTCTTCGCCCTTGCCGACCGGAGTTGTGTGGTGGCATTTGTTGGGTAATCGGGACAACAGGTCATTAAGTTCCTGCTCCTTCTGAACGGCGGTTTCGGTCATTTCCTTTACCCGACCACTCAGGGCCTGCATTTCCTCCAACAGAGATGAAGCGTCCTCTTTATTCTTCTTGCGCTTAGCGATTTCCTGACCAACCTTGTTTTGTTCAGCCCGCGCCTGCTCGGTTTGGGTGATCAGTGCCTTTCGTTCTGTGTTGAGCGCTAGAAGGCGATCCACTGCTCCCGGATCATCCCCCCGGTTCGCCAGACTATCCTTGTATTCGTCGGTATAGGCCTTCCCGGTCTCCGGGTTGACGTCGTTTTTTTCCAGGGCCTTAATATCAATCATCGAATCAGCTCCTTATTGTCCGGGGGCAATCAAAATATAAAGCCTGAGAAGCATACCCACCAGGACACAGATCAAATCAAATACCAGAACTCCGACGACTCGCCAACCCCGAGATATGCGCATAAATGCCGCCGTGACTGTAACAATGACAAACAAAAACGCCAGGGTCCCATAATCGAAAATTTGATCGCCTATCAAAGAGAAGGTCAGGCCCAGGATTGTTCCCGAAACCAAGCGAAAGGCCCCAAGGGCAAAGCTATTCGACGAATTTCGCCATTTTTCCTGCATAACTTCAACAAATTGGCCCACACGACCTCCTGTTCTTTCTCATACTTATCACTTCATCGACTGGCGCGCCAGAGTCTCTAGCCTTTGCTCAATTTGTTTCTTGTCCGCAGCACCCGGATTGAGTTGAAAATACTGATTGAAGGCCTCTGCTGCTTCATCAAACTTTCCCTCGGCCAGATAGATTTCGCCTTTTTCGCGATAGATATCCGGCAATCCCGAATCGTACTTGGATGCCTGGTCCAGCATTTTGCCACCCATATCGTAATTACCCATGAGCCTAAAACAGCGGGCCAAGCGCACATATGTGTCTGCTCCCTGGGGCCGAAGTTTGATGGCCTGGGTGTACTCCCGCGCGCACAAACTGTGCTGATTCATCTTATAGTAAGCCTCAGCTGCCAACAAATATGCGTCGGCCAGATTGGGATTAATCTTTCTCTCCGCATCTGCATGGTCCAGAGCCTCTTTGGGATCGTTCATCAGCAGTGCGGCTCGCCCCATGTAGTAGTGGACAAGAGGATGGCGGTTGTTGATGCGTAAAACCCGCTGAAACTGTGTTCTCGCCTGAACCGGCTGCTTGATCTCCAAATAGAGAAGGCCCGCCTCAAACAGTGGCTCGGTATCCGCCGGATCTAGAATCGCCGCCTTCAACAAAGACTCCAGAGCGGCCTGATTTTCACCAAGAAGCCTCTGAGCCTTGCCCAACAAGAACCAAGCCTTCTTGGGTTTGTCCTCTATCTCAATCACCTGCTGAAACACCTGGATCGCGAGAGGAAATCTCTCATCTGCCACGTACATTTCACCCAGAGCAATGCGGTACTCTGTAACCAGAGGATAGGTACTCACTAGACGCAAAAGATAGTCCAATCCCAGTTCCACACCCTTTGTGGCGGTTAACGCCTGGGCATAAACGATCTGCCCCTTGCGACTATTGATGTCGATTTCCACGGCTTTGGCTGCATGACGATAAGCTTGTTGTCCCGCCTGCGGGTCACCCTTAAGGAGCAGATTGGCCTCAGCCATCAGGATATGGGTTTCCACGTCGGTTTCATAAAGACCCAGGGCCTTTTGTCCGTAGCCTATCGCCGCCTTGGCATTCCCCCTTCTGAGTTCCACCAAAGCATAACCCCGAAAGACTTCATAGCTTTTTGGCGCCACCCGATGAGCCTGAGCCAGAATTCGGGCGGCCGCAAGAAAGTCATATCGCTGGGTGTAGTAATCGGCCAACGTCACGTAAGCATCGATCAACTTGGGATCAGACTTGATCGCCTTGTTGAGCCATTCGATTGCCTCACGGCTAAAACTCAAATCCCAAAGGCAACGTGCTGCCTTCATCGCCGCCATGGCATTTTGTTTATCCATTTCCCAAGCGGATTTGTAATGAGCCTGAGCTGAATTACAGTCCCCCTCACGAACATACTGATCCCCCTCGTAGACCAGCTGCTGGCTTTTGACTTCGGTCTTCGCCAACTTTTCCTTGCCCCCTAGGGCAACAATCAGGTTTTTCGCCTCCATGTTTGTGGAGTCGTGGGAATAGGACTCCTGAGCATGCTTGAGGGCCTGAGAATTATCCTTTCTCATCAGCGAAATCTCCGCAAGGCCAAAATAAGCGCGAGAAAGGACCGGACCGGGAACTTTTTCACTTGAAGACAGGGCTTCCTGGAGGAGGGCCAACCCCTTGTCCATGTGGTTAAAGTGTTTAAACTCAATCAAACCCAGCTGAATCTTTGAGATTTTGTGTTGTGGATTGATCTGCAAAATATGACGGTAAATCTTTGCCGCTTGAATTCGATTACCCAGTCGCGATTGAAGATCTGCCTCCATCACAAATGCCGTCAGCCAACGGGGGGATAGCTGTTGAGCTGAGTTGAGATAGTTGATCGCCGTTTGAAGTTCATTCTCCCCTGACAACAGTACCGCCTTAAAAAAGTAAAAAGGAATCGGCGGGTTGGCGGTCGCACTGTAGGTGTCGAGAATTGTCTCTGTCATGCTCTTTGCTTCGGAATAGCGGCCACGAACCAACAGATCCACAACCCGACAGGTTGCTGCATTTTGCCCCGCAGGGTCCAGACCGCTCACCCTTTGATTGGCAATCGAAACTGCCTTTAAGTCGTTTGAGTCCTGATAGGAGTAAGGCCACAATTCGTAATAGGTCAGACACAGTAGCGCCAGCATTCCAGGATTTTTCGGGTCACCCTCCACCACCTGTAGGAGGTTATTCTGTGCCTTGAGAAGACTCGAGTAGGTTCCCTCCGTATACGCCTGCTGAGCCCGTCTCATTCGGTCAATCAACTGCTCACGAGTCAGCGGCTTTGTTGCTGCCTGAATGGCTGTCAGGTGAATCCGATCTCCCGTAGGCTTTTTTCCCATTTGGCTGAATATACCAATAACCACTATGACGATGGCGACGAAGATCGGGAGCTTTAATCTCTTGGCCCGCTCCTTCTTTATCAACTGTCCCATGTCCATCAGCTCAATGACCGAGTCCGGGCCTGATCTGGTCTTTTTTCGCCGATCTGACTTTTTGTCTTCCTCAGGCTTGGCATTCTTGCCAATTGGATCCTGCTCGGAGCTTTCCCGACGAACTTTGCCCCGCTTTGGGCCCTCAGCCCCCGGCGGCAAATCTCCTGTGGGTGTTAAATTGTCTTCATTGCCGAAGACCACCGTTCTGGCTTTGGATTTAGACTTGCCCTGTTGTTCACTGACTGGAGTGTACTCGTCGAAATCGACCGGATCATCCTCTCCTGATCCTGCCAGAGCCTCAATGAGGCGATCATAGAACTGAGGCTCTCGAGAAATGGGAAACCACTCCCCTCCGGGATAAACGGCGATAGATTCCTCACCACTGATTTCCCCGCGGCCAATTTTATACAGCACCTTTTCCGTTGGAAAAGGTCCCGAGATCCGACCGTCGCCATCTTTGATGATCCAGCGCTTTCGTTGTTTGGCCATTCTATGATTCTAGCAATGATTGCGCGCGGAGGGACCTCTGACCCTCATGATGAGGGTACAAACTTCGACCAAAGACTGGCCCAGATTTCTACTTAGTTCTCTCGATTTTTGCGCCCAATGAAGACAGTTTGCTTTCGAGATTTTCATAGCCCCGATCCAGGTGGTAGATGCGACTAACAGTCGTTTCTCCCTGTGCCACCAGTCCAATGAGCACCAAGCAGGCACTGGCCCGAAGGTCAGTCGCCATAACCGGCGCACCCTGAAGTTTTCCCGGCGTTCCTCTGACAACCGCAACTCGGGTTTTGGGTGTAATATCCGCCCCTAGACGAACAAGCTCTTGAACATGCATAAAGCGATTTTCGAAAACTGACTCTGTGATCACACTGGTTCCCTCTGCCTGAGTCATAAGCGCCATAAACTGAGCCTGCAGGTCAGTGGCAAACGCGGGAAAGGGCGCCGTAGTGACATCCACACCCTGCCACCCTGAAGGGGAATGAATGGACACCTGGGTTCCATCGCGCGTGACCCTAAAGCCGCTCTCCTCCAGTTTTAGTAACAAGGCCTCAATATGATCCACAACACAGTTCTTGACCAAAACCTCTCCGCCAGTAATTGCTCCCGCCATCAGCAGAGTGCCTGCCTCAATTCGGTCAGGTATGACCTCGTGTTCGGCCGCCTTGAGTTTTTCAACCCCTTCTATTTTTAAAATACTGCTGCCGGCGCCGCTGACCTTTCCACCCATGGCATTAATGTAATTCGCTAAATCAACAATTTCTGGTTCCTTCGCCGCATTCTCAATGACCGTGGTTCCATCTGCCAGAGCTGCTGCCATCATAATGTTTTCTGTTCCCCCGACGGTGGGGGAATCAAAAAGAATCGTGGCTCCTTTAAGTCTCTTACACTTACCAATGACATAGCCTTTTTCCGTCCGAATTTCGGCGCCCATTTCCTTTAGGCCTTCAAGGTGGAGGTTGATTGGCCTGGTCCCGATCGCACACCCCCCCGGCAGACTGACTGTGGCTTCTCCGTAGCGGGCCAGCAACGGACCCAAACACAAGATACTTGCCCTCATTTTGCGAACAATATCGTAGTGGGCCTCAAGAGAGTCAGCTTTTCCCACCTGAACAAACACCCGATCACCGCGCCTCTCCAACTTAGCGCCAAGCGAGTTTAAGAGAAGTGCGGTCGAATCGATATCCATTAGCCTTGGAACATTTCCAAAACTGTGTTCGCCTTCAGCCAAGAGTGTAGAAAACAAAATCGGTAGCGCAGAGTTTTTTGAGCCTCCGGCGGCCACCTCTCCCTTTAGGGGCGGACTCTTTTTAACGACCATCTTATCCATGGCAATCCTCTCGACTTGATTCCATTACTTCTTTTTTTTAGCGGTAACCATTCTATCCCATCCGGCTAAATCCCGATAGGATTGAATCCACTCAAAATGACCCGAGTCGGCGAGATGTTTACAGACCGCCTCGCCCTGCTTGGCCCCGTGTTCAAGGCAGAGCAATCCACCAGGGCGCAAGAGAGTGACGATTGTCGGAATCCACTCTCTGATTTCCTGCAGGCCGTCTTTCCCGGCAAACAGAGCCTGGCTCGGCTCGGTACGCCTGACTTGTGGGCAGACGTGAGGATCAGACTCTGCAATGTAGGGCGGGTTAGCCAGGACAATGTCGACCTCACCCATATTCCAATTGGGTGGTAAATTGTTACTACTGAGATCTTGTACTCGACATTGTAAAAAGTTGGTCTCTCCCTCCAAGCCCAAATTCACACAATTTTGATAACTGACTCGAATCGGAATCTCTCCCGCATCAACAGCCAACAGTTTTCCGCCACAGGCCTTGAGTAAGGACAATCCCAAACAGCCGCTTCCACAGCCCAAATCGGCAATAACTGGACTCTTGAAACCATGAGAGCGAATCCAACTCTCCCCACACTCAACCAGCATTTCTGTTTCATTACGCGGAATCAAAACTCCGGGCTGGACCAGAAATCGGTCTCGATAAAAATCCTTGTATCCCAAAATATAGGCGAGTGGTTCACCCTTTTGCCTGCGACGCAACAGGCCTTTCAACCGATCTTCACTAAACAGATCCAATTCATCATTGTGCCTTAGAATCAAACTGGATCGCTCACAACTGAGCACTTCGGCCATGAACATTTCAACTTCAAGACGAGGGCTTTCAATTTGCGCTTGCTTTAAGGTTTCTGTCGCCGAGCTTAAAAACTCCTCGACTTTCATTGGTGGCCCGCACCCTGTTGCTTAAGTAGCTCCGCTTGAAAATGTGCAATCACTGGCTCAATGACTGGCTCCATATTCCCGCCCATGACCTCAGTGAGAGCATGAGTGGTCAAGCCTATGCGGTGGTCGGTAATTCGCGACTGGGGAAAGTTATACGTTCTAATTCGTTCGCTCCGATCGCCCGTTCCAATTTGTGAAAGACGGGCGTTCGAGGCTTCGGCCCTAGCCTTTTCCTCTTCAATCGCCATCAACCTTGAATAAAGAACCTTAAGAGCCTGTTCTTTGTTGGACAACTGGGATTTTCCATCCTGACAACTGACAACCAAGCCGGTTGGCAAGTGAGTCACGCGAACAGCTGAATCCGTTGTGTTCACCGATTGGCCGCCATGGCCGCTAGAGCGGAAAACATCGATGCGCAACTCGTTAGGATTGATTTTTACACTGACCTCATCAGCTTCGGGCAGCACTGCCACCGTCACCGTTGACGTGTGGATACGCCCTTGGGATTCCGTCTTAGGAACACGTTGTACTCGGTGCACACCACTTTCAAACTTGAGGCGCGAGTAAACACGATCTCCAGAAATTGAGCCAATGATCTCTTTATAGCCACCCACGTTTCCTGGAGATGATGACAATAGGGTGACCTTCCAGCCCTGCTTAGAGGCATAATGCGAGTAGGCCGCAAAAAGTTCGGAAGCAAAAAGGCTGGCCTCATCCCCACCGGCTCCGGCTCGAATTTCGACAATAACGTTTTTGTCATCATTGGGGTCTTTGGGCAAAAGCAAAATCTGCAGTGACTTCTCCAGGGCTTCCTTTGATTCCTCTAAAGGAGCCAGTTCTTCTTTTGCCAGAGCCCTGAGGTCACTATCACTTTCCTCTTCCAGTATCTCCTTGTTGCCTTCGATATCCCTAATGACTGTCTTATAATGACGAAATGTCTGAACAATCTCTTCGAGGTTGGCCAGCTCCTTCATGAGGGCGCGAAATTTCTCCTGATTGTCCGTGATTCCAGGCTCTTGAAGGTTTTGTTGGATTTGCTCGAAGCGCTTTTCCACTTCCTCGAGCTTCGAAAACATTTTCTGCTCCGCTTCACTTAGGGTTTTCGAATTCTTTTTTCTTTGCAGCGAATTTTCAGCCGTGTTAGAAAATTTGTTCCGAAAAATTTTACACACATCGATTGGGGACAAATCCCCAGAGTTATCCACACCTGTGGCGCCTTGCGTTTTTTCACGTCCCGTGAAAGCCCCGCATGGGGCCTTTGCTTTTTCTTAAGAATTATCCGCCGCTTATCAGCCACTCATGTTGGTGAGGAATTCGTTGTTCGTCTTGCAGTCCTTGAGCTTGTCGATCAAAAACTCCATGCTATCCACAACATTCATCGGTGCTAAAACTTTACGCAAAATCCACAGGCGGTTGAGGTCTTCCTTCTTTATCAGCAGGTCTTCTTTTCGAGTTCCCGACTTATTGATGTCCATACAGGGGAAGATTCGTTTTTCCATCAACTTCCGATCGAGATTGATCTCCGAGTTACCCGTTCCTTTAAATTCCTCGAAAATCACCTCATCCATGCGTGAACCTGTATCGATCAGGGCTGTGGCAATAATTGTAAGGCTACCACCCTCTTCAATATTTCGTGCCGCGCCAAAAAAGCGCTTCGGTTTATGAAGAGCGTTTGAGTCCACACCACCAGAAAGGATCTTTCCTGATGGCGGTACCACGGTGTTATAAGCGCGGGCCAAACGAGTGATGGAGTCGAGCAAAATCACCACATCGTGCTTGTGCTCAACCAATCGCTTCGCCTTTTCAATAACCATTTCCGCAACCTGCACGTGGCGAGTCGGGGGCTCGTCAAAGGTCGAGCTCACCACTTCGCCCTTTACCGTGCGAGACATGTCAGTCACCTCTTCAGGCCGCTCATCAATCAGAAGCACAATCAATTTTACTTCCGGGTGGTTGGTGGAAATGGCATTGGCAATGTTCTGTAACAAAACAGTCTTGCCCGTTCTTGGTGGCGCCACGATCAGAGCCCGCTGTCCTTTTCCGAGCGGGGCCATCAAATCCACAACCCGTGTTGTGAACTCGCCTGGCGAGTGCTCCAACTCCAGCCTTTCCTGGGGATAAAGCGGAGTTAAGTTATCAAACAAGATTTTGTTCTTAGCCTTCTCAGGCGGCTCAAAATTGAGGGCATCGACCTTGAGAAGAGCAAAGTAACGCTCACCATCCTTCGGTGGTCTGACCGTACCCGTAACCGTGTCACCTGTGCGCAATCCGAACCTGCGGATTTGCGACGGACTCACGTAGATATCGTCTGGACCTGGAAGGTAATTGTAGTCCGGCGAACGTAAAAAGCCGTAGCCATCGGGAAGAATCTCTAAAACACCATCACCATAAATATCCCCCAACTGAGCCGCTCGCTTGAGAATCCAGAACACCATGTCCTGACGACGCATACCTGCAGCATTTTCAATTTTCAGCTTAAGAGCCAAGGCCGTGAGGTCGCGAATATCCTTGGACTTTAAGTTCTTCGAACTCAAATCCCGGCGTTCATCGTCCGTCAAATTGATGTCAGATAAATCCACATTCTCATCAATGGGTTCGACTTCATCCTCGTCACGCATCTGGGCCATGCGATTCTTATTGCTTTGATGATGTCCACCCTTTTTGCCGCCACCATTGCGATTCTTGTTTTTACGAAAATCTTTTTTACCTCTTGGACGGCCATCGCCTCCACCGCCACCACCGCCCTGCGGACGACCCTCTGGCTTTTCAGAAGCTTCTCTCGGTTGAGGCTCTTTTTCTTCCGACATGATTCCCTCACTTTTTGGGCTACCACTTTTTTGGTTACGGCCACGCAACCGATGGTTTCCTCTGTAATTGATTTGATCCTTTGGCTCCAAATGATGAATTCTGAGGGGTTTCGCCTTAAGAGTGGAATTTATCGGGTTTCCAGCTAACTAAATTGGATAGGATTCTTTAAGCGAAAAAGTCCTCTAATCGAACTCTTGAGTTACTTGGTAAAAATGGAGATCCAAATCTTGGTTCCCCTTAAGTATGGCCGGGCAACATCCCTTGTCAACGGCCAAAAACGTTAAAATAACGCCAAGCACTATTGTCGCCTTGAATCTAGACTTCCGCAAGGCTTGTTCGGGCAATTTCCTCGACCATTTCAGCGAATTGAGATTTGTTGCGTAAATCTAGATGGTTATAGGTGACAAAAGAACCGATTGTATGAAATTTGGCACTGATTTGTCGAATTTCATTGCACCTCTTTGATCCGCCTCAAAACAGCACGCGAAAACCGGCTTTTTCGTCAAAAAACCTCACACTTGACCAGAAAATTTTTAAACAGGGCCTCAACCTTTCTAGAGTCTAGCCGATAATTTAAATGGTGTGGGAGGGTCTAGCATGGAGACGAATAATACTACAGTCCCTGCTCCTAGGCTTCCTCTAGCTATGGATGTGGAATACCGACGCAGTTATGCCCGGCATTCCGATAGGGGTAAGTTGCGCAACATTAGTCTAACAGGAGCATTCCTGGAAACTGATGTTTTGGGCCTGGGAACAAACGACAAACTGATGGTCACCTTCATAGTGAGTGGCCGCAAAAGAAATGTCACAGCCACTGTCGTGTGGAAAAACGAGAATGGATGTGGCGTGCGCTTTCACCCAACAAATAACAGAGACGTCCAAATCGTGGATGACCTCATGTACTTTGTTGAGTCGAAGCGGGAAACTCGCAAGGATGTTTTAGATAGCATTTTTCGCCGAGTCTCCTAGAGAGCATTGAAAGCCAAGTAAAAAAAAGAGCACCCAGGGTGCTCTTTTTTTTGCCATCCTCGACGAAAGTCGGGGCTTACTCGATCTGAGTCTGAGTGGTGGTGTTGAAGTCCAATGACTGCCGGCGCTTTTTCTTTCTCACGACAACAAACAGCGCAACAGAAGCAAGCAACAGCAATGCGCCCACGCCCAAGGCCATCGTCTGGTTTGGATCATCACTATTTAAGAAGTCCAACTCAGACATGGCATCCGCCGTCGGACCACCGTCTCCTCCGCCAGGTGGCGGTTCCGCAGGTGGCGGGGGAGGAGGCGGCTCTACACTTCCGGCGCCGACCGGTGGTGGTGGCGGCGGTGGTGCCTCAAAGTCTCCCGGTGGGGGAGGTGGAGGCGTATCCAGATCTGCCACTTCTGTGGGAGGAGGTGGCGGCGGTGGTGCCTCAAAGTCCCCAGCCGGAGGCGGCGGGAGTTCATCAGTCATAGCCATTTCAGGCGGCTCATCCGTAGGCCCGCCAACTTCAGGCATTTCATCGTCAGCGGGTGCTGCTGCCATAGGCGGCGGGGCCGGTGCGGCCGCTCCTGCAGCCCAGTATCTGAGCTGGGTGCCCTCAGCTAACTCCCCTTTGGACTCCACATCGGCATTTGTCGCCCAGACTTCTTTCCAGCTGTTCTCGTTACCCAAGAGCTTTTTGGAAATGACTCGGATGTTTTCGCCGTCCTTTGCCGTATAGATGTCGGCGGACATTCCGCTGTCTTCGTAAAAAGTCATCAGTTGATTCTCGTCCGCGGGCCTGCGCGGAGAATTGTAATAGACCTTATCTCCTACTTTCACGCCACGGCTGCGGAGAGTTGTATTGACCTTATAGAGCTCTTCCTTCTTATTGGCCCCATAAATCTTTTGGCTAATGCCATCCATTGTGTCATCTGGACGAGCCAGGTAAACGGCGTTCACCAAAACCCCATTTTTACGATAAGGCGTTGAGGCAATCTTTTTTACCGGCACCCATTTCTTGGGCTCATCCATTCCACCCATATCGTCGCCAGAAGCTGCCGACATTCCACTGTCGCCAGAATCTGCATAAGAAGAGGTATCTTCACTCGTGGTTTCTTCTTCATAAGCGGGGGCTGATGAATCCGCCAGGTCTGCCGTTTCGGTTGGCTCGGGAGTTGGCTCAAACCCATCGCCACTGTCGGCCATGTCGCCGGCAGGCTCCTCGCTGATATCCGACAACATATCGTCCGACTCGCCGCCAGCCTCATCGGCAAAGCCATCGTCAGTGAATCCGTCTTCACTCATGCTGTCACCGACATCGGAGGACTCGGCAAACTCCGACTCTCCCTCAGAGGTCAAATCGTCTCCGCCGCCATCCGTACCATCAATGGCCAGATCGTCTCCGCCCTCTTCAAATCCGTCGGAATCACCGCCCTCAATAAGTTCGTCGTCACCGCCTTCGGCCATGTCGCCGGAATCGCTGGCACCAGCCTCCGCCGCTTCATCCGAGTCTATGTCGCTGGATGAGCAGGAAGTGAATCCAATTACGAGGAACAAAGGGAGTAAAAGAACTAAGAACTTCTTCATAGGCGCCAAACCTCAAGTTGAGCGATCACCGCTAAAACATCGTAAACATTAGATCATAGATGGATTCTATCTGTAAGAAATAATTAAGCTGCCCCAGCCCTTGGTCATTGACCCGAAGTCGCCGGACCTTGGTCGGTACCTGACTTTTCGTCGCCACCGGACGCCCAATTCCACTGGGTTCCGACCTTTATTTTGTGCCGCTCGAACCACCCCTTGTTAACCTCAAGAGCGTACTGGGCTGGACTTTGGCTGCGATAAAGAGGGGTCTGCTGATCCATCACCGACTTCATGGGCTCCATATCCAAAACCTCAACCAGCCTTCTTCTTTCGTCAAAAAATCCGATCGAAAGAGGAATATAGGTGTTTTTCATCCAAAAAGAGAGCGCCCGCTTTTTCTCAAAGACAAAGAGCATCCCATGGTCGTCCGCCATCTTTTGCCGGTACATAAGCCCTCTGGAGCGGCGAGCATCGCTGTCTGCGACTTCAACCAAGAGTTTGACCTTTCCCAATTGAATTGTCTTTTGGGAGAAGCTGACTTTTTCCTCGCCTCCCGCCCAGCAGGAGTAGAGAAAAAAACTAAGGACAAGACAAGTCGCTATTTTCATTTGCCAACTCCTGAGCCACTCCGAAGCGTACACCTCGGGTCGATACAATCAAGCTATCCTCTGCGAAGAACCTTAGAGACTCTGAAAGCAAAACCAGGCCAGCCACAATCACATCAGCCCGCAAGGGAACCATGCCTGGAAGCTTAGCTCTGTCTTCGACGGTCATTGCCGCAAGCTTCATCAACCATTCCTCAATGACTGTTTGGCTAAGCTCATATCCATGAATTTTTTCTGCATCAAACTCCACACCCAATACGACGGCAGCCAAAGTGGTCGGCGTGCCCGCCACAGCAACAAGAGGGCCACTCCCCTTTTTTATGCCCTCACTCAGCCCATCTAACTGACCCCGAATGGCTGCGCGCATATTACCCAACTCTTCCTCGGGAACCGGGTGGGTGGAAATGAACTTTTCTGTCAGGCGAACGCAGCCCATATCAAGAGATTGACCAATCGGCTGATGCTCGCCACCACCCACAATGTACTCCGTCGAGCCCCCGCCAATATCCACCACCCGACATCGGCGGTCGGCCACCAGATCGTCGACGGCTCCGCGAAAGGTCAACCTGGCCTCCAAGACTCCCGATATCACTTTCACGGGAATTCCGGCCTCGTGGGCAATATTAAAAAACTCGTCTTTATTTTTGGCATCTCTTGCGGCGCTTGTGGCGACGGCCAGCAATCGCGCTGGCCTGTGCTGCCTGATTGTTTTTCCATAATCATCCAGACACTTTTTCGCTCGCGCTAGAGCCTCTGAATGGAATTCTCTCGACGCGTCCACGCCTTGAGCAAGCCGAGTGACCTGACACTCATCATGGTAGACCCGGACGATCTTGCCATTTTCCACTTCAGCAATAAGTAACAAAAATGTATTGGAACCAAGATCAAGAGCTGCGACTTTCATTATGATCCCTTGAGTTTTTCCCTTAGCAATCTGTTGACGACTTCAGGATTGCCCTGTCCCTTTGTTGCCCGCATGACCTGACCGACAAAAAAACCAAATACCTTTTCTTTTCCGGAACGGAACTCTTCTACTTGCGTAGCGTTATTATCCATAACCTCCGAAATCACGGCGAGAATTGCCAACTCGTCCGACACCTGCACCATTCCCTTGGCTTTAACGATGTCCTCCGGATCGCCTCCTGACTTGAACATTTCCTGAAAGACGACCTTTGCCATCTTGCCGGAGATCTTACCTTCATCAATCATAAGAATCATTTTTGCCAACGACGAAAACTTGACCGGCTGGTCCTCAATCGAGAATTTCGCTTCATGCATTTCACGGATCAACTCAACCATAATCCAATTGGCAGCCGCCCGAGGATTGCCACATTCGCCTGCGACACCTTCAAAATAGTCTGCCAGGCTCCGCTCTTCGGTCAGGTTGGAGGCGTCGACAAGGGAGATTCCATAATCATGATGGAATCTCTGCTGCCGAGCCAGGGGCAGCTCAGGGAGATTCTTTTTTAGGTTTTCAACCCATACTTCCTCTAGGCGAACCGGGAGTAGATCAGGATCTGGAAAATACCGGTAATCATGCGCTTCTTCCTTGGTCCTCATCGAGAAGGTTCGGTTTTTTGCAGAATCGTACAAACGCGTCTCCTGGACGATTTCCTCTCCGGCCTCAATGGTATCGATCTGGCGTTGGATTTCGTACTCAATCGCCTTTTCAATAAAGCGAAACGAGTTCAGATTTTTCAGCTCCACTTTGGTTCCCAGTTTGGGATCACCAATCTTGCGTACACTGACATTGCAATCACAGCGCATGGATCCCTCTTCCAGATTGCCATCGCAGACACCTAGATAAAGCAAAACCCTTCTCATCATCCGAGCATACTCGGCAGCCTCTTGCCCGGAATGCATTTCAGGGCCCGAGACAATTTCCAGCAAGGGAACTCCTGCGCGATTGTAATTTACCAATGTGGCGTCGCCTTGGTGAATAGATTTTCCCGCGTCTTCCTCCATGTGAGCTCTCTCAATAGTCACTCTGTGCAATTTTTCATCAACATAAAACTCCAAAAAGCCCTGGCGACAAAGGGGCTCTTCAAACTGAGATATCTGATAGCCCTTGGATAGATCCGGATAAAAATAATTCTTCCGCGCAAAAACAGAATTCCTATTAATCGCACACCCTAAGGCCAATCCAATTTTGGCAGAATACTCGACCGCTCTTTTATTCAATACGGGTAGGGTGCCCGGCATCCCCAAACTCACCGGATGGACATACTCATTATCTCCTCCACCATAACGGGCGCAGTCGGATGAGAAAATCTTACTCTCGGTGAGAAGTTGGGCGTGAATCTCTAGGCCAATAACAGCTTCCCAATCCTTAACCGACATCGGGAATCCCCTGGCTAAACTGCATGAGCTGCTCCAGAGCCGCAGCCACATTCAACATCTGTTGTTCCCTAAATTGTCCTGCCATCAATTGAACGCCAATCGGCAACCCCTCCCTCGAGCGCCCTCCCGGAACACTCATTCCCGGTAGCCCCGCCAGATTGGTTGACGTGGTGTAGATATCGTTAAGGTACATTTGCAAGGGGTCGTCAATCCGTTCACCAATGCGAAAAGCTGGCGTTGGTGCTGTCGGGCTGAGGATGACATCACAGCTTTCGAAGACATCAACAAACTGATCGTGCAACAGTCGACGAACCTGGCAGGCCTTGCGGTAGTAAGCGTCGTAGTAGCCGCTGCTTAGAGCATAGGTTCCTAACATGATTCGCCTCTTGACTTCAGAGCCAAACCCCTCACCCCTGGTCCGACTGTAAAACTCAATCAGATCCTCAGGTGGACGATCTTCAAATTTGGCACGATAACCAAAACGAACACCATCGTATCTTGATAAGTTACTTGAAGCCTCGCTGGTGGCGATTAAATAATATATCGGCACGGCCATTTCTGTCAGAGGAATAGATACCTCGACAATCTCTGCGCCTTGACCCTTGAGTTCTGTCGTGGCCTTTTCCACCACCTTACGAACTTCCTCGCTGAGGCCCTCCGAAAAGTACTCCTTAGGAAGGCCAATCCTGACCCCCTTAATGTCTGTCGCAAGATCACGAGAGAACAAAGGCACTTTTTGCCTAGAGGACGTAGCGTCCATAGGGTCGTGCCCACAGATGGTTTCAAGAATGAGGGCGGCGTCGCGAACCGTCTTGGTCATGGGACCCGCCTGATCAAGGCTGGACGCAAAAGCGATGATTCCGTAACGACTCACTCTTCCATAGGTCGGTTTGAATCCAACAACGCCACAAAAGCTCGCCGGCTGACGAATGGACCCGCCCGTGTCTGTCCCTATTGCCGCCAGTGCCATTCCCGCCGCGACCGCGGCTGCCGACCCTCCACTTGATCCACCAGGGACAAAGTCAAGGTGTTGTGGATTCCGGCACACTCCAAACGCCGAGGTCTCATTGCTCGAGCCCATGGCAAACTCATCTAGATTTGCCTTACCAACAATCAGGGCTCCTGATCTTTTTAGACGCTCAACGAGAGTGGCGGAGTAAGGGGGAACAAAGTTTTCAAGAATCTTAGAGCCTGCAGTTGTCCTGAGACCCTCGGTGCAAATCAGGTCCTTAATGGCCAAGGGAGCCCCTGCCAGGGGGCCCGGCTCTTCTCCCGATGCCAACTTTGTGTCAATGATCTTCGCCTGTTTTTTGAGCTCTTGATTGAGGCTAATGTAGGCACCAACCCTGGGGTTCAGCTGCACAGCTCTTTGAGAGTAGTGTTCACACAACTCCGTCGCCGAAATATCCTTTTTTCTTATCGCCCAAAGGGCCTCTGTCAAATCTCGAAACTCCACTCGACCCTTTCCTAAACCACAGGTGGTACCTTAAACAGGCGACCCACCAACTCAGGCGCCTGTGACAAAGCCTCCTGATTTTTTTCAAAGACAATAATTTTATCTTCCCGCAACTCCGATTCGATCTCGATGGGAGTCACCATGGGCAGGACGCCCTCGGTGGATACCGACGAGATCCTTTCGAAGGCCTCAAGGACCCGCGAAAGCTGACCCTCATAAGCAGACGCCTCCTCCTCTGTTAGACGTAGCCTGGCCAATCGTGCGATTTTAGTGATTGTTTCTCTGTCTATTGCCATTTTCCCCATTCCTCAAAAACAGTTTCGGCTGTTTATTTTATCCATGAGGCGGGAGCAAGGTCACCGCCCGGCCGCCACTGCGCGTCACCCGTCAGGCGCGAGAACTTTGACCCAGACTTTTGGCTCCATTACTTTCCTTTCCATGAGCCATAACCAACAGTCGGCCACTAAGCGCCTTCACGAACTTCGCGCCCTGATACAATCCCACGATCATGCTTATTATGTCTTAGATCGGCCCTCGATCACTGACTACGAGTATGATCAATTGTTTCAGGAGCTGTTGAATATTGAATCCCAGTTTCCCGCTTTGGTCACGGCCGATTCTCCTAGCCAAAGAGTCGGTGGCGCACCTTTGGATAAGTTTGAAAAACGCGAACATCGACGCCCCATGCTCAGCCTGCAGAACAGCTACAGCCCGGAAGACATTCAATCCTTTGTAGACCGGCTCGGTAAGCTACTTGATGACGAGAGAGCGATTGAACTTTTTTGCGAGCCAAAACTCGACGGCCTGGCCATTGAGCTGATTTACGAGCAGGGTCTGCTCGCCGCCGCCATCACTCGCGGCGACGGCCAAACCGGCGAAGACGTCACCGCAAACATCAAAACCATAAGGGCGATCCCTCTCAGATTAGCGGGCAATGACTTTCCCGAGCTGCTCGAAGTTCGTGGCGAACTTTTGATGTACAAAGAGGATTTTAAAACCCTCAATGAAGCCCAGGAAGAAAGTGGCCAATTGCCTTTTGCCAATCCTCGCAACGCAGCCGCCGGAAGTGTTCGCCAGCTGGATTCGGCTGTGACGGCGCAACGGCAGTTGCGGTTTTTTGCCTACGCCTGCGGAGTTATCGAAGGTGCCGCTTTTTCCAGCCAGGCCGAGATGGAGCTGGCCTTTTGCGAATGGGGTCTACCGACGCTTGGTGTGGACCACGGTTCTGATGGAATGGGTGACTTCATCAAGCGCTGCAAGAAGGCCATTGAGTCTCCTCAGCCGGTGCCGCCCACCTTGGGACGGGTCGCGACTCACCCAGAAGATGCAATCTCCTATTATCAATTTGTTGAGTCGATTCGCCACGACCTGCCATTTGAAATCGACGGCGTGGTGATCAAAGTGAACTCTCTTGACCTGCAGAATGAGTTTGGACTGGTCGCCCGTAGCCCACGCTGGGCGACGGCGGCCAAATTTAAACCCGACCAAGCTGAAACCCGCATTAAAGACATTATTGTTCAGGTTGGGCGCACAGGTGCTCTCACTCCGGTGGCCGTTATGGAGCCCGTGCGCGTAGGTGGTGTAACGATCACCAACGCCACCTTACACAATCAGGATGAAATTGATCGTAAAGATGTGCGCATCGGCGACTCTGTCTTGATCCATCGGGCCGGAGATGTCATTCCTGAAGTCGTCCAAGTCCTCCTCGAAAAGCGGCCGAGGAACTCCCAGCCCTTCAGAATCCCCAGCAAGTGTCCTGTCTGTGGAGACTCTGTGGTTCAACCTGAAGGCGAGGCCGTCAGTCGCTGTGATAATCTCTTTTGTGAAGCAATTCTGAAGGAATCACTTAAACACTTTGTTTCCCGCCGGGCCATGAATGTCGATAAGCTTGGCGATAAGATCATTGAACAAATGGTGGACGCGGGACTCGTGAAGAGGTTTTCTGACCTCTACAAGCTCGATCAGGAGAATGTCATGTCTCTCGATCGGCAAGGGGATAAGTCCGCGACAAACATCATCGAAAGTATCGACAAAAGCAGACGCCCAACCTTAGGTCACTTTATTTTTGCTCTCGGAATTCGCTTTGTTGGCGAGCAAACAGCCAAGAGTCTGGCTGCCCACTTTGGCAACCTGCGGTCCTTTCTGCACACCGATGTAGAGGAACTCTTGGGGATTGAAGACATTGGCCCAAAGGTTGCGGGCTCCATCATGGCGAGTCTAAGGCGAAAGTCTTTTGTTCGCGAAGTCAAAGAGCTCCTTGCCTCGGGCGTAGAAGTTCAGGAAGTTAGCACAACAAACTCTGCGGGGCGCCCCTTGGACGGTCTCAATATTGTCGTAACCGGAACCCTTCCCATGGGAAGGGACGAGATCAAGGATCTCATCTCCCAACTTGGCGGCAAAAGCGCATCTTCTGTTTCTAAAAAGACCAATTATGTTTTGGCAGGGGAAGAGGCCGGGTCCAAACTTGATAAGGCCCGTGACCTAGGTGTGCAAATCCTTGATTGGGATCAGTTTCAGACCCTGATAAACAAATAGGCCCAGGATCTCCTGAGCCTACTTCAATACCAAGTTCGTCGCATACGAGATTACAGGTGGTCGACGTTGATATCGCGAGCCATAACTGTTTTGCGACCATCTTTTTTGGCCTGATCCACACCCTTTTGGCAGAGGATTTTAACGGCTTCACTGAGGACCGCGACCGTCTCCGCAGATGTGTTGCATCCGCCGGCGTCCTTAATGAACTTCTTTACCTTACTTGTTACCACCAAAACTTCAGACATCGAGTCCTCCAGTTACTTCTAAATTTGATTTGACCAGCTCTACTGCAATTAAAACGTGTTTCCCGCAAAGGGACCACCCATTTTGCAAACAATTTCCGGAAAAGATCAATGAATATATAAGAGCTGACGAGCCCGATAGCGATGGCGCCGCATCAATTGTCGCGGGGCTTAAAATTAGGCTGATCTTTTTCCGGCGGTTCCAAACACTTCATGCGGCTTGCCATTTTTGAATTGATAAACTCGGGCCTCCCGATTGCCCCGCGCTCCAGGGACAATCCACACAAAGGTTTTCTGATCAATCGGCTTTTCGCACTCGACATCCATGAAGGCGGGGGACCAGGTGCCTGAGTTCAGGTGCTCGACATTACCAATAATCTCGTGACGAACCTCATGGGTATGCCCGTAGATCACTCTGTTCACCTTAGTTATCATGCTCGCCATTCCAAGAACCTTTTCACTCGGCTCTTTAAAGGACAAGACGTCCGAAGTGATCGAGCGGGAGTAGAACAAAAAGAAGGGCAAAAACAGGGTCAGTGGAATAAAGGTCCAAAAGAATGAAATGGAGTAAACGGTTTGAATGAACAGGAAGAGCTGAAAAATCACAAAGAAGGCGATCATGATGAGAAAGGCCCGATCCAGCCACAGCTCACGCATCAAGATCGTTGGGGTGCTGGCGGCCGGAGTGGCAAAAAGCTCTCTCAACTCCCTCACCATTCGCGGAGAAGCATTTGCCTTGGCCGCAATCAACTCCACCTTGTCTTCCATCGTCAGTGGCTCTCGAATGGATGGAATCAGACGATCCAAAAAAGACTGGGCCAGAGTCACGGAGGCCCCCCAGAACCAGGTCCATAACAAGAGTGGCTGCGACCTCACCACATAACGGAAAAAGAAAACCACGTACTCCTTGGTCGTCATGATAAAGTTGCTGTCGACGTGAGGATTAAAGAATCCCATACCATTGATCATGTATCTCGTGGCCAAGTTACCAAAGGGAATCCTTACTTCCAGACGATTGAACCTTTGAATGAAAGGATTAACCGGGTCCTGAGCCATACAGTAGGGGTCATATTGATTCCCATGTTCCACCAGGGTGTCTTTGTTGCTTATATAAAACCACTCCACAAACCGAACCTGAGCGCCCTGCTCTTCGGGGAGGGCCAGGGCCTCCACGATGGCTTCCTGAACACTTGGAAAGTGAAGTTCCAAGTCGTGGTTGCCGATTACAAACACAACGCGATTTCCTTGACCGACAAACCACTGCAGCGCACGAACCCAATCTTCGTGGTGAGCAAGAATACGCTTTATTTTATAAAGGGATTTTTCAGCTTGTGGGTGAAGACCCCGGCGCCTTTCCAGCCAGGTGATTCGGTAGGTTGGATGCTCTGGCACCTCACAGACACTATCGAAATCAAAAATATCTCCATTGAGAATGAGCTCAACTTGCTCTCCCTTTGCCCTATGAACGATAAACTGGAGAAATTCATGGAAAAGCCCGTCGAAAAAAAACTGGCGGGTCTTAAACTTTTTCCATAGCGGGTACCGGGGATGAAGTGGCTCCTCATCACACAGGTGTAAATCACTAACGACAGCAGTGTACTTCGCCTCTGTAAAGTCTTTTAATTTCTCAATCTTTTCGCGGTATAAGCTCATCCGCCGTCCAGTCAATTGTCGCCCAAATTGCGACATTAGTGTTTAACTAATTGACAACCCCATGTGAGATTCGAGTTTTAAGCGCCTGAAATCACTGATGTTTTTTTGAGATTTCTGGCATTTTATTTGCTTCTCACAAAAACATGGGCCCCAGGGAATTAAACGGTCATTTTGAGCATCGGGTTAAGTCGCGGATCACGCTTGGCTCTATTCTGTTATTTTTACTGTCGGTGACAGGCTTGGGCTTCGTGTTTTTTGTCTTCATCCTCAACCTGCCCGAGAACAGCTCTACCAAAGCCTACTCTGAGATGTCCATCCAATGGGTTTGGGAGCAGGGGGAAGACGCCTTTTTTACTCTCTTTCCCGATTCCGAAGTTGAAAGCGAAGATGAGGCGAATCAGATTGAGACATCTGGAGTCCAGAGCCTTCCCGACAGCGACCCTGAGCCTTCGGTATTGGAGGAATCCACGGCGTGGCCTTTTTCTCTGGATCTGGATTTGAGCTTCTCCTTTTTCGAAAACCAATCCCCTTTGGTTGACCCCAACCCTGTTCCTCGCTTACAGGCGCTAAATGACCCACTTGATCGGGTAAGTGACGAATTTGAAATTCCAAAAGAACTCTATGACCGGACGCGCTTTTGGTTCGATGTCTACACAAAACACGACTCAAATGTTCACGTCATTCATCACACTCGTTACCCTTGGGTGGTATTTAAGATCATCGATACCAAAGAAATGGTTGCTGCGGGAAAAGGCCCTCTTTGGCTACGGAGGGATCGCGCTCTTAAGTTTGTTTCTCGCGAGAAAGTTAAAATCATCCGGGAACTTCGGCGGCTTGCCAGACGCAAGAACTTTAAACGCCTAAAGGGATTACAACTTGAACTATACACGATCCTAAATCAAGTCCCCGGTGGACGACGGCAAGTGATCAAGTTCGCTTCACGAAATGTACGCTCCCAATTAGGCCAAAAGGACTTTTTTGTCAGCGGCCTCAAATCAAGTGGCGAATACCTACCTCACATGGAGCGGATCTTTATCGAGCAGGGGCTTCCTGTCGAGTTGACACGAATGCCCTTTGTCGAAAGCAGCTTTAACGTGAAGGCAGAATCAAAGGTTGGAGCCAGCGGCATTTGGCAAATCATGCCGCGCACCGGTCGTGCCTATCTAAAGGTCTCTCCCCATATTGATGAAAGAAACTCTCCTCTCAAAGCAACAAAGGCCGCCGCCCGGATTCTTCGTCGCTACAACCGTGCTCTCAAATCCTGGCCCTTGGCTGTCACAGGATATAATCATGGGATTGGTGGAGTACTTAAAGCAAAACGCCGAGCACGGTCTTCTGACCTATCAACAATCATTCGTCGCTACCATCGCGGCAGCTTCCGCTTTGCTTCGGCGAATTTTTACACATGTTTCTTGGCCGCTCTATATGCCGAAAAGTACAACGACAAGATTTTTCTAGGGACACCCCGTGAAAAAGCCCTTGAGCACAAGGTCGTGAGGCTCACCTCGGGACTCAGACTTAAGCAGGTTTTAAAGTCTACCGGCCTGGATAAGCAGACTTTACTCAAATACAATCTTGACCTGGTCCACTCCCCACACCGCAATCCCTGGCTTCCAAAAGGCTATGAGCTTCACCTTCCTGCTGATGTCGGCGACAGTGTCGTCAATAAGCTTGGCAAAGCGGACGATCACCCTCAGACGATAAAGAAATCAAAGAAACAGGTTTAAAGAGATACTTCTGGAATCACGTTCGTCACTGCAGGCTCAGTGATGATCGTTCGGGTGAGAATCTTGTCAGATCCAGACGGAACTATATTTACTGATTTAAATCCAGTCGGGGTGTTGAACAGAACAAATCCTCCGCCAGCAACACCCTTTTTATCGCGGACAATGAGTCCGTCTTTGTCGAAGTAGACGATATTCTCAAGAGGATAAGACTCTTTCTCATCCAAAAAGACTTCAAAGTCCTTGCCGTTGACGAAGCCAACGACCACTCCCTTTTGGCCCTCTAGATTAACTCTCTTGTCGATCGCCAACTGCTGAAGCCACTCAGAAGGAATCAGGGGCACCTTCACTTCCGTCACGCCTCGATCTAAGCTCATGCGAATAACATCCATCTGCTCGCCACCCTCGGCTTCGAGCAGCATCAATCCGCTTCCCTTTGGCCATTGGACAATAGCCTCTCCGTTCACGCGATATTCCAGATCAGTTCCAATGATTCTAAATGTTGCCGCCTCTGCTGCCTCTCGCTTCGGCGCACTCGTCACCTTTAGCATCGCCGTTGTTGAGTGCCCGACTTCAAGCTCCAAATTGGAAACATATTGACCTTCAACAGGGATAACTTTCGCAGGATAGTGGACTCCGTTTACAATCGCTCGTACGGACTGAATTCCATCCGCCACACCAACGAAGGCAAATAGACCGTTACGACCCGTTCCCTCCATGTTTTGATCAGGAAGATATATTTCATTTAAGTAGACAGGGGAAATTCCATATTCTCCTGCCAACTCAATGACGGCTCCCTCGACGGGTTCTCCGCCCTTAACCACACGACCCCAAATGATTCCCTTTTGGCGTAACTCTTTTTGTTCACTTTCGCTACGAGCAACAAGACCCAGCAGGGCCTCAATCAGCCTATCTGGAAACAATTCCAGAGTTCGCTTTTTGCCGCTAAGGCCAACAGCCAGACTCCCCCAGTAGGCTTTACGCTTTGCCCTCAACAGAAAACTTGAGCCCGGAAGCATGTCTGGGTCATCCACTTCGCCGTCTTCATTTGATTGATGGAATCGATTAAGACCTTCAATTGCAACTTCAGCTCGCGGGACCGGAATCGCGGCTTGATTACCCATTGAATAAGCAGAAACAACTTCCGCCGTGGCGCCAATGGGGACTGGTTTTAGCTTTAGCTGCAAATCGGCAATGGACTGTTGGTTGCGGGCCGGTAGGGGTAGAGACTGGAGAAGAATCTCACTGGAGCCAATAATGTTTTGCTCAATATCGACCAGCCGCAAAACCAACCGCCCTTTGAGTTCAGGAACCACGATCTCAAACCGAGCTTGATCCTCCCAAAGGTTTCCCTGGGCTACTGCCACATCATATTGATAATGAATGAGTTCAAACCTCATCGCCCCGGGAACATAGGCAAGTCCTTCAGAGACGCGGAAAATCCCGCTCAACACGAACTTTTGATCACGATCATCGATTGATTGCTCAATTAAGCTAACAGATGGCGGCTCAAGCGAACTCGGCGGCTTATTGTTAACAGCCACCTTTTGTCCCGCACCCGAATTGCTTTCTGCCGTCGCCGCAGCCGAGGTGGAGCTCTCCCGAGGAGGCGCTGCAACTATGATTTGGCCCCCGTCGGCTGTTGGCACCGTTCGCACCTTAGGTTGGTTGGCCTGTTCCTGTCGGCGCCTGAGCTCTTCCTGAACGAGCTCCTGAGCCCTTTGTTCAAAACTCATCGCCTCCGGATCTGAGGCTGCGACCAGCATTTTATCAACCTCAAGTTGATTAACCTCTACACCCTGGGAAGTTACAAAAACCGGCGGTTGATCAGCCGGAGCCACTGGCAACGTTGGAGCATCTTGGTTCGGTGTCCGAGCTTCGCTCACTTGCCTGATCTCCCCTTGGATTCTCTGGCTGATGATCATACCATTGAGCGAGGGATACAGGTGAGCCGGAGGCTGCTTCTCAGGCAACCATTTCTCCATAGACATGCTTTCTTGCCCAGCCAAAAGAGTGTCACCTTGCTCTTTGGGAATCACATCTTCATTATTGTCGATTTCGCTCTGTTCAGAAGCGCGAACATCTTCGTAAGCAGCCCATGACGGCGACACCGGAGATTGTTGAATGACTAAAGCTTTTCGGGGAAGTGGGCGGCTGTCGACAAAAGCAATATCATTTGACCATAATTGAATAGCCAGGAAAACAATGGTCACCATTGGCCAATTGGAGAGGTGGATTAGGCGGCGCTTCTTAGTTGTCCTCACATCACCCTATGGTTTTGATAATATTTTGAAATTGCCTAGTCTGATTATTTTAGAACACACGAAAATCGTCAATGATATTGCGGTCCTCACGACGTTTGGAGAGGTTGCCTTTGATCTTTCGCATAAGGACCTTGGTTAGTCGTTGATCAACTCCCGCATCTGAGTACTCAGGCCCGACCACCCCTTTTTCACGAACTTCCTTGCGAACCAATCCCTCTACAATGTAGGGACGGCGATCCCCTAGCACGTAAACATGGGCATAATAGCGGGTAGTTAGCTTCGTTGCTGGACGGGCGCGATTTTGCACAACGACAAAATACTCTGAAAAGAACTCTCTGCCATTGGGGCTGACGTCCCGTTTTCCCAGAGGTAGGGCGTCTACGACCGCCCTTTGCAGGTCAACTAGAGGAACGTCCAGGTCGGTGATGCGTATGCCCCCGTGAGTACATCCCACAAGGGCAAAATAAAAAAGAAGTAGAATCGGCCAACGCATCTAGTACAGATACTACGCCATTCCCTTGGCATCCTTCAAGAACTGTTCGATGCCTCGATCGGTTAGTGGGTGCTTAGTCAACTGTTGGATAACCTTGTAGGGGATAGTCACGATGTCAGCCCCAATCAGAGCGGATTCCAGGACGTGAATAGGGTGGCGGATACTCGCCACGATCACCTGAGTATCAAAACCATAGTTCTGGTAGATTTGACTAATCTGACTAATCAACTGCATTCCATCCTGACTAACATCGTCCAGACGACCTACAAAAGGCGAAACAAGGGTTGCACCAGCCTTCGCCACCAAAAGAGCTTGAACAGGTGAGAATACGAGAGTCACATTTGTCTTGATCCCGTCAGCGGCAAGCCTGCGTACGGCAACTAGACCTTCGTCGGTCATGGGAATCTTCACCACCACGTTGTCATGAATCTTGGCTAATTCCAGACCTTCTTTATACATCTCGTCAGATTCCAGGGACAGGACCTCTGCGGAAACCAATCCGTTTACTTCCTGACAGATCTCTTTAATGACTTCGTTATGAGGCTTACCCGTCTTAGCAACCAGGCTGGGATTGGTCGTAACTCCATCAACCAGACCACGCTTATTGGCCTCCCGAATTTCCTCAATGAGAGCCGTATCAATATAGAACTTCATATAAATTTCTCCTCAGATAGACAGGTATGGGTAACATTTAAGGCCGGCCTGATTAAAAATCAAGAAGGGTTTTCCCTTGCGCGTAAAACCGCCCCCACTGCTCATCGTGAAACTGCCGGGTGAGGGTATAGAGGTTTTCCTTGAGTACCGGGTGAACATACTCGCCCCAGACCTCCGCTGCCAACAGCAGGGATTCTGGCCGACGATGAAGCTCGGGATGAGGAAGAGTCAGCTCCGGGGTCATATAGGTAAGGTCCTCATAAACCAGAAGGTTAAGACTGATACTTCGACGCAAAACCTCACTGCGGTATTTGATCTCCACATCCTGAAGGAATTTCAAAAGCTCATGGGGCGATAGGGTCGTCCGGGCCTTGATGACGGCAGCCAATCCATCAAAACTCTCAATACGTCTCAGATCATGTATATGCTCTGGATGATTGATATTTCCCCAAACCCGATAGACGGAAGATGCCCCAACAAAAGCCATCTTCTCGCGGAGGTCCTTAGCCACATCAGCCAATAACTCCTGTCCTTCATTGGAGAAGACTTTGATCCCAACTAGGGTTTCGTGAACTTCACCCGCCACATCATTCCCCAACACCCAGCATGTCTTTGATTTGATACTGCCCAGGGGGCCGACTCAGTATCCACTCGGCAGCCCTTACGGCGCCCCGCGCAAAAATCTTGCGGTTAAGAGCTGTATGCTCAAGAACCAAATACTCCTCTTCTGCCATCACCCAGACCTTGTGAATGCCAAATATCCCACCACCGCGAATAGCCACCGGGTCCGGCAAATCTCGGCCAAGGGACTCTACCAGTTGGTTCTGCAAAATCTTGGCTGTACCACTTGGGGAGTCGAGTTTTCGATTATGATGAAGCTCTTCTACCTGGATATCGTAACCATCCAGAGCCCTCAGCTGAGGCAGGAGACTCAACAGAAAGTTAATTCCAAGACTCATATTCGCCGCCCACAGGACTGGAATTTTTTGCGCCGCTTTTTTGAGCTCGGCAAAATCAGACTCCTCAAGACCTGTGGTTCCACTGACAAACGGTATCTCCTGGGTCTGCGCCCAAGCCAGAGCCTTGCGAAACATCTCCGGACTTGAGAAGTCGATCACCACATCACTTGATGATTTGACACTACCAAACTCGGTGACAACCCCATTTCTGTCGACTTCACAACCAAGATCAAGAACCGAGCTCTCTCGTACAAGTTGCTTGATCTCCTGGCCCATCCGGCCAAGAGCTCCTGATAAAACCACAGCCTTTTGCGACATTAGATCAACCCTATCTTGGTCATCTCCGTAGCTAATTGCTCAGAGCGCTCATTATCCATGCTCACCAGTGGCAAACGCAACTCAGGCGACTCAATTATTCCCATTTCAAATAAAGCCCTTTTTATTCCCATCGGATTTGGTTCGGCATAGACGGCGGTCAGCAAGGGTGCAAATTTTTTGTATTCGGATTCAGCCTTTTCTGGAGCGGATTCAGCCTGATTCATGAGTTCACCCAACGGGCCGGGAATAATGTGCGAAATAACGGAAATCACCCCTCTGGAGCCTTCCCCAACCAGGGCGACGCATGTGGCGTCATCTCCACTGGTTACGACAAACTCGCTGCTGCAAGCCTTGATAACCTGGGAACCAAAATTTAAATCACCCGTTGCCTCCTTCACACCAATGATATTGGGGTGACGAGAGAGGGCTTCAATAGTTTCAACACTCATTGAGATCACCGTCCGGCCCGGCACATTGTATAACATGACCGGAATCGACACTGCGTCTGCCACAGCCGAAAAGTGAGCAACCAGACCCCGCTGGGGTGGCTTGTTGTAGTAGGGGGTCACAACCAAAACGCCGTCGGCCCCCCATGCCTGGGCTTCTTGTGAGGCGGCAATGGTCTTTTTTGTGTTGTTAGACCCCGTCCCAACCAACAAGGGGAAGCCATCGCCCGTCCGCTTGCGGACAAAGGCGTAAATCTCCTTAACTTCCGGCATATCGAGAGTGGGGCTTTCCGCCGTGGTACCATTGACGACAAAACCATGGACGCCACCCTTAAGCTGAGTAGCAATTAGATTTCCAAGAGAGTCAAAATCCACCTGCCCATTTTTAAAGGGAGTAATAAGTGCTGTAACAACCCCGGCAAAGTTACTTTTCATTCTTAGTCTCCTCTTCGTTCTCTTCATTTTCCTTCTTTATCGGTGGTAAGCTTGGGTAAGGCATGCCTTTCGTCGCCCGACTATATGAGGGCTTCCCTCGCCCCAACTCCGGTGGTTTTTCTGGCGGCAAGGGGTCTCCCTTAACGCCACAGCCAAGGCTGTAAACACTGAGAGCTAAACTCGTTATCAGTAGAATGTGGCTATTTCTCTTCATGAACCGGATCCCTTTGCCAAAGCCTCTTCCAAAACCTTTACCCAGCTGCAAACACGTGGCTCATTCTTATACCGGCGCAAGAACATTTGGTCACTTTTTTTGCAAGTTGTGATGTAACTTGCTGCCCAGTTCCTACGCGCCGGCGACTGAGGGGAATGCTTCCAAAGCAGGTAAAGGGGTTCCGGAAACTGAGGGTCCTCTTTGAGGAGCTTCCTGGCCAGGGTTGGGATCGACTTTTTTATTCCCTGGTTCTCTTCCAAAATCAGCCTGTACCAACTGACCTCAAATGAAAACTCCGCCTCTAGAGCCTTTACTTCCTCCTCCCACTGGCTTCGCCCCTGAGCGCTGAGGTCCCGGCACAAATCCAAACGAGCCTTCAGAATCAATAGTTCACTGTCATAGGGATTGATTGATAGCCCCTCTTCCGCCTGACCACGCGCTTCACCACAATTATTCTCAGCCAACAAGTTCCTTCCCAGTGCCGCTATGATCTGAGTGTTTTCGGGCTCTAACTCAAGAGCCTCCCGATAGCGCTTTAGGGACTCTGCCCTATTACCAGAAAAGAAAAGGGACTCCCCTGATTCAAATGCCGCCTGTGCTCTGTCGGTCAAAAAGTTCCGGGAAATTTGGTTGATTCCCTCAACAAGCTTTGGCCTTTCTTCGCTCGAAGTCTGTTTGTCACTCAAAGCCTCAATCAGAATCAACTGTCCCTGTCTGCGCTGACCGGAAATGGTCAGCCTTTGTGCTTGCTGAATCTTCCCCGCCGTAACTGAGTCGATAGAGGTGGCCTTGGAAATTTCAAAAGGGAGTGCCGATAAAAAAACGGCGACCCAAATGAGTGTCGCCGTCTTTGAGAAGTCTCTCTTTTGACTCATATTAGAGCTTTGTGAAACTTGTCAGCTCCATGGTTACGTTGCCCATCGGGCCAGGAGCAATTTGTTTGATCATGCCTGCAATAGGAACGATGGATGGGTTGATCCATGCCTCTGAAGACTGGTTTTTATCCAAGTCCTTAATGCGGGCGTAAATGCAATCAAAGGTACCAGCAGGCACTGTAATGCGATCTTGCTTGGTCTCTTCGATTTCCGTGTTGCCAGGCTGAGGAGGATTCTGCTTTTGACCATTAACGATCAGCTGCAAAATCTGTCCTGTGTTTTTGTCGATTAGGGCTTCGATCTTCTGCTTGCCCATGAATCCGAGATCCATGTCCTGATCCAGCCAAAATCCATCGGCAACTTCTTCGCGAACACGCATAACAGCCGTGCCCTTAATGAAACCCATGTCGAGATTGTAGTTGGCAACCTCACCGATCTTCCAGGGAAGACCCATGATGCCGACTTCACCCATGATGGTGTCTTGCATCTCGCCAAGGTTAATGATTGGGGTATCGATTGTTTTGGCTTCCGCCTGCAGGCCAGCCATCAAAAGAGCGGCGGCCAAAATCCGTTTGAACATTCCTATCCTCCTTGAGTTAGTAGGAGTATCGAACCACAACTTTCATCCAGATTGCAAGGGGAAGACGTTGGGCTAAAAATCCAAATCCTAGACCTTTGTCTGGTCCAGTACGAACTATCGGGTCTAAGCAAATAAATTTCTTTTACCGATAAACAGGTTGCTACAAATAAGGAGACATCATGAGCCGGACTGCGCACGACGACATCGAAATTTTGGATTTTTCTCAAAACAAACCCCTTCAACTTATTCGCCAGGACCGTTACTACATCGAGGACGAGCCTTGTGAACTACTTGTTGATGGCAAGAGGCTCAAAGTACTGGATTTCTCCGCGTTCGGCATCGCAGTTGACTCCCCAGGTAAACTGCCCAGTGGGTTTGAACAACACGAAACGCAGTTGATCTTCGAGGGTGTCCAGGTTGCCACCCCCCACCTCAAGTTGGTTCGCCATGAAGTACGTGATTCGGGTGACTACAAATTGGCTTTTGAAGTTATTGGTGAACCCATACATGTGGAACGGGTCCAGGCGGTGCGCAGCTCCAGAGAAATCCTGAATGAACATGACCAGCGATTTCGCCAACTTGACGACCTTCCCGAAGAGGCCCGGGTCCTTATCTACCAACTCAAGGATTGGCTGGAGGAGCTGGGCGAACGAGTCAACGCCCTTGCCCAGGGGCGTGATCAGACCGACAGTCGGCGCACATTTGAGTTTGAGAATACTTTGATCCCTATCGTAGGAACTTACATTGGCCAGGAATTTCCAAAACACTATTCTCGCCTGGCGCAACCCTTAAGGGACCTGCCACCTGAGTCTCGTAAGCTGCTGGTGGAGCTCTTTCGCTCAAAGTTGTGCGACATCATTCACCAATCACCCTTTGCCAATCGGGTCTTTAAAAAGCCCCTCGGCTATGCCGGTGATTTTGAGATGATGAATCTCATCTATAAGTCAGAAAACATCGGCGAGTCTCTCTTTGCCCGCTGTCTTCAATATTACAGCGTCCGGGAGCCCGCAGCCCAGGCCGTGCGGAACCGGGCCGATTATTTGACCCATAAACTTTCATCCATTCTGGATACCCGCAAAGATGAGCCCCTTAAGTTCTTGTCTGTTGCCTGCGGGCCCGCTCGGGAGTGGTTTAACATTGTATCTGAAGTTCAACGATTCAACGATCGAAAGTTAAAGGTCGACCTGATTGACCAGGATAGCCGCGCCCTCAAGTACGCCCAGAGGCAAATGAAAGAAATGTCGGCCCACCATCCCAACGCTGTGGACTTTAGCTTTATCCACAAGGCCATCAAGAATGTGATCGCCCGGGGGGTTGAGGGACAATACGACGTCATCTATTGCGCCGGCCTTTTTGATTATCTCTCAGATCCTGTGGCCCAGTTGGCAGCAACACGCCTGTTTGCCTCACTCGCACCCGGTGGAACATTGATCATTGGCAATTTTAACGTCGCCAATCCCAATGAGGTTATCATGGACTTGGCTCTCGACTGGCATTTGATCTATCGCTCGGAGAAGGATTTAAACTCTTTGTTTGGCCATATCGGTGGGGCCCTGGAGATCGAATCGGAAAATTTGGACATTAATCTTTTTTGTGTGATCCGTAAGGAGTGACCAAAGCTGAATGACCTTAATTGACGACCTGCGGAGGCGGGAAAAATTAAGAGAACTAAAGGCCATCTTGGGGGTTATTACTCACAAGATGGTCATTCCGCTTTTTATGGCCTTTTGGCTTTGCGATCTACTTTATGTTCCGGAACTCAAGTGGGAGTTCTTGATAGCCCGTAGTTTGGTGATCCCCCTGAGTCTCCTCACCCGTTGGCGACTTCCAAAATTGCAGACTTTCGCGCCAGCTCAGTGGCTGGCCTTTTTCTATATTATGGGCCTCGGGGCCATCATTAACTTCATGATTATCCGTATTGGCGATTGGAGCACTCCTTACTATGCAGGACTCGGACTTGTCGCGATTGGCTCCCTGTCCTTCGTGCCCTGGAACTGGAAGTTTTTTTCCATGAGCTCCATGGCTATCTTTGGCCCTTATTACATCGGCGCCGCCATGAGCGAACCCTCACCAGAACAGATGCAGCAAATTGGCATCAATAGCTTTTTTATTGTCAGCTTTGTGGTGATCACCCTCTTCCTGCGTTACCTAACTGAGCAACTTCGCCACAAAGAACTAGAGAGCCGACAGAATCTGCGCCAGGAGATCATTTCACGGGGAAAAATCATTGAGGAAAAGACCGCCGAAGCCTTAAAGCTGTCTGAGCTCAGCCGCCAGTTTTCTCCCCAGGTCGTTGAAGCCATTCGGCAGAATCAGGTGACTCTGTCAGAAAAGGTTCATCGATCAAACATATGCGCCATTTTTATCGATATCGTCAATTCAACGGAGCGCGTGACCCGCATCGACAAGGACAGGGTGGACCGGGTGATTTCGCGCTTTATGCAGGACTCCGCCCGCGCCCTTCTTAAGTACGACATTACGATCGATAAATTCCTCGGTGATGGCCTGTTGGCCTTTTCCAATGACCCCGTGGCTTATGATGATTACATTGAGCGAGCCATCCGGGCATCAATGGAAATCCGCGAAAAATTTGCCCGCGATCAAGAGTTTTATGAGCGCAATTGGCTTAGGCCGCTGGAAGTCCGCGTCGGCATTGCATCGGGATTTGCCAACGTTGGCTTTTATGGCAACGAGAAGTACTACCACAGTTACACCGCCATCGGACCGGTCATCAATCTTGCGAGCCGCCTATGTAGCGCCGCCAAACCCAGCCAAATCCTCGTCCCCTATGATGTCGTCGACGCTCTAGAGGGATGCCCTGAATTCAGTTTTGATTTTGTCGGCAAAAGGACCCTCAAGGGTTTTGGTGACGATGTGATTCAAACCTTTGAAGTTCATTCCGCCAGCGAAAGCCATTTGTCGTCACTCGATGCGCTGGACTGCCCGTCGTGCAATCATGTCATGCACATCGATACTAACAATGACGGCATATTTGTATTTAAGTGTCGAAGCTGCGGTCACTCCATCGACAAGATGCCACCCTCAGCCTACACTAATGACTCAAAAAAAGCTGCTTAGGTGGGTGGGGGACTGACCAGCACCTGACGGGGCTTGCTGCCATTTGGCGGACCAACCACGCCTTCAGATTCAAATATTTCAATTAGCCGCGCCGCCCGTGGATAGCCAATACGAAACCGCCGCTGAATCAATGAGGCACTGACTTCCTTGAGGCCTGATACATAGCAAAGAATTTCGTCGTAACGCTCATCATATTCCATGTCGCCACCACCAAGACCTTCACCATTTAGCTCAAAGCCTCCGCCGGTTCCCTCAAGGATTTTCATCGCCAGGGGATCGAAGTCCGGCTCCCCCTGAATTGACCAGTGCTCGGTCAGGCTGGCAATTTCTTCTTCAGTCAAGTAGGCACCATGGTGGCGCTCTGGCTTGGCCACTCCGGGTGCCAAGAACAACATGTCTCCGCGAGTCAGAAGACGTTCGGCACCGCTTTCATCGAGAATAATCCGCGAGTCCATTTTACTTGCAACTTTGAAGCTCACGCGGCCGGGAATGTTTGTTTTAATCAAGCCGGTAACCACGTCTTTACGTGGACTCTGCATAGCCAAAATCAGATGAATTCCACAGGCGCGTGCCATTTGTGCTAGACGGACCACAGCGTTTTCCACATTGGCCTTGTCCACGGCCATCAAGTCACCAAATTCTTCCACCACGATGACAATGTAGGGTTGGGGGGTAAAATAATAGTCATCAAGCCGGGCCGCACCCTCAAGTTCAGCATGGTAATTTTCGTGTTCTTCAATATCGCCCTTGGGAAGTTTGCTGACGATCTCGTTAAAACCCTCAAGGCCACGGGCGCCAAACTTGGACATGGATCTATATCGCTTTTCCATTTCACGAATGGCCCACTTAAGCGCAACCACAGCCTTTTGCGGCTCCCGAATAGGTGGCATCAGAAGGTGAGGACAGTGACTAAAGGCCGCTAGATCCACCTGCTTCGGATCGACCAGTATCAAGCGAAGCGTTTTAGGCGAGTGTCTAAACAACAAACCCACAATAAGACTAACAACAAAGACAGACTTTCCTGACCCGGTTGAACCCGCCACCAACATATGGGGCATGCGTCGCAAATCCACCACCTTGGGCTCCCCATCAGCCTGTCTCCCCAGGGCGATCGGCAGCCTCATGTCCTCTTCCCAAAAATCTTCCTGGGTTAAAATGTCTTTCAGATATACTGTCTCTCGATGTTGGTTGGAAGTTTCGATCCCCACCACATCTCGACCGGGAATTGGAGCTATGATACGCACCGACTCACTGCTGAGGGCCAGGGACAGGTCATCTGCCAGGTCCGTAATCTTGCTGATTTTCACATCGGCTGCCGGCTTGAATTCGAACATAGTAATCGCTGGGCCTGGTTTGATCCCCACCACCGAACCGCGAACAGAAAACTGGGCCAGCTTGTCCACGAGAATCTTGGCCTTGGCCTTCACCTCTCTTTCATCTACCGATGATTCAGAAGATGGTGGGTCCTCCAAAAGCGAAACTTTTGGCAGCTCCCAATTTTCGATTCGTTCGACCTTCTTGATCCGTGCCTTCTTCTTGCCACCCGCTGCCGTGGATTTCTTTTTACGTACCAAAAACCCACTGAGTGTTGGCCCCGAATCTTCCTCCGGAGCCGCATCGAAGTCCCCATCTTCATCATAGGATTCCTCCTCATCGACGGAAAGAAAGCGTCCACCACTGTCAGGGGTTTCTCGTCCTCGCAGCGAAAACCTTGCCCCCCTCGGACCGCCTGCAGCTGCCGTTTGATAGGCATGAACCGGAATTTCTGCACTCTCTCGGGCCTGGGCCAGCTTGCTCTTAAACCACTCAAAGGCGCGGACAACCCAGCCTCCCTCACCGACCAAGTGGTCGGCTCCCCCCTTAGCAATCGCGATTGGTGAACGAAGAAGATCCGAAACTGTTCTCTCCGTGTAAAAGACCATAAGAACTGCCGCCGCCGTCCACAGGATGACTGCGACCCCAGCAAAATTGAATACCCTGACCAAACCTTTTGAGACGACAAGTCCCATCACCCCACCGGACGGAACCTGCTGGGCAAAGAGCCGCGCTTCAGGGAAGTAAAGAGCAATCAAAGAACAACTGGTAACAAAGAGCAGAAGCGCCCAGAGCCAACGAAGTTTACCACTATAGGACTCGCGACCAAGAAAACTCATTGCAGCCTTGCGAAATGCCGCGATCACCAGAATCCAGGATGAGATACCCAACAACTGATAGAGGATGTCTGCGAGAAACGAACCAAAGTACCCGCAGTAGTTTGCAACTTTAATGCTTCGACCAATGGAATTGAAGGAGGGGTCCGTTGGATGGTAGCTCATCAACGACAGAGCCAAAAATAGGCCCAGGGCCAACCAGATGAGGCCCACGATATCACGCCGAAACTTTCTGAATAGGTGATTCATTACAATAGCTTAAGCGACATATTTCAGAAGAGCCAGTCTGGATTTGACTTTTACTACAAAGAGTTTGATGAGTGGAGACACCTTCTGGGCCCGAACCCCGAGTCGCACTATTCTTTTGTCTAGCAAGATGACCAGGAAAGCCGTAATGGAGCAGATCAAAATCAATGAAATCTTTTACTCCATCCAGGGGGAGTCAAGCTGGGCCGGATTCCCCACTGTTTTTATCCGCACCTCTGGATGCCATTTGCGCTGCACTTATTGCGATACCAAATACGCGTACGAAAAAGGTGACATGATGAGCCTGGATGAGATTCTAAGCCAGGTTGCTCGTTTCAACTCCAGGTATGTGTGCATAACAGGTGGAGAGCCCCTGCTTCAAGACAATGCATATCCCCTTATGAAGACCTTATGCGACCAGAATTATCATGTTTCCCTCGAAACAAGTGGCGACATTGATTGTTCCAAGGTTGATCCGCGGGTTAAAAAAATCATTGATGTCAAAACGCCGGACAGTGGCGAACCAAATGCCTTCTCGACTGAAAATTTGAAATTCGCCGATGATGTCAATACGGAATTCAAATTTATCATTTGCTCCGCCGCCGATTTTGATTGGGCCGAGAACTTTGTCCGCGAACACGATTTAAATAAGAATTCAGCCGTTTTATACAGCCCATCATACGGAGATATTTCGGAAAAATGGCTTGCAAAAAAGATTCTTTCTGAAAACTCACCTGCGCGGTTGCAATTGCAATTACATAAGTATATTTGGAATCCGGACACACGGGGAGTATAAGCGGTCGCGTGGGTCTTAAGGTGGTTAATGGGGCTTTTTTGCAAGGGGGGTGAGATTCGCATGGCACCGAATCTCAATAATTCAAATCATCTATTTGTCGCCAATCTTCAATCCGTCAGCTTGGAAAAATTGGTCAAAAGCAAATTGGAAGTGTTTTTTGCCCAGCAGCGTGACGCACAAATTGAACTCAATGATTTCTACAAAATCTACCTAGAGCAGGTGGAAAAACCATTGTTGGAAGAGGCGCTGCGCGCCAACTCTGGTAATCAGGTTAAGACTGCCAAGATGCTCGGTATCAATCGCAACACTCTGAAGAAAAAGATTGATACCTACAGGATTCGGATTAGAAATATCAAACACGCAGAAGCATAGTCATGGGCACCAGCGGGTGCTTCCTCGACATTCAACTTTGATAAGACCCGCGCTCTTTGCGTCTTAGGAAATGTTTTTCCTGGACTACGTTCAGACCAATTTAGCAACTAAGATCGACACAGGTCTCCTGATGTCATGGCATCAACATTTGATTGAGGTTCTACTATGATGGACAAGAAAGTCCCGCCGCAAAACATGGATGCCGAGAAGTCAATTCTCGGTGGTTTGTTAGCAGACCCTGAAGCCTGGGATGAGATTGCAGATCAAATTTCTGAGGAGGATTTTTACAAGCCGGCTCACCGCAAGGTCTTTGCCGCTATTCGTGAGCTGGGCAGGAGAAACCTGCCGGCTGACCTTGTGACCGTGGGCAATTGGCTCATGGAGAAGGGTGAGCTGGAGGCAATTGGGGGCTCGCCCTATTTGGTTGAACTTTTTGAGGCGACTCCGACCACAGCTAATATCACTTATTGGTGCAAGATCGTTCGCGAGAAGGCCCTTTTGCGCAAAGTCATTCACTCGAGCCAGGGCTTTATTGAGAAGGCCTACGATCAGGATTTTGAGGATATTGAGGGTTTCTTAAGTGGAGTCGAATCCGAAGTCTTTGCTCTGGCGGAAAAGAAGCAGGCAAGTGGCCTGGTTGCCGCTAACGACATCGTGAAAGCCAGTCTGGAAAAGCTGGAAGAGCTCTATGCCCAAAAGCTCTCCGTCACTGGGGTTTCCAGTGGGTGGCCCGACTTGGACAATTTGACCAGCGGATTTCAGCCTGGGGAATTGATTATTATTGCTGCGCGCCCCTCTATGGGTAAGACCGCTTTGTGCCTGAACGTGGCCTCCCATGCCGCCCTGACCGACAAAAAGAAGGTGGCTTTCTTCTCCGTGGAAATGGGGAAGGAGTCCGTCATGCTGAGGATGCTGGCAAGTGCGGCCCGTATCTCTTTGAGCGATTTACGGGTGGCTCATATTTCTGATTCGGCTTGGCCAAAGCTGATTAATGCCGCCGCCACCCTCAGTGATTCAGGCCTCTATATTGACGATACTTCCGGGGTCAGCCCATATGAGATTCTTGCCAAATGCCGCCGCCTAAAGGCGAAAGATGGCCTGGATATGATCATCGTCGACTACCTTCAGCTCATGAGCCTCAAGCAACGGGTAGAGAGCCGAGAGCGTGAAGTCTCTGAGATTTCTAAAATGCTCAAGGCCATTGCCAAGGAACTCAAGGTGCCGGTGATAGCCCTTGCCCAGCTCAACCGTGGGGTAGAAGGTCGACAAAACCGGCGACCCATGCTTTCAGACTTGCGGGAGTCCGGCTCCATTGAACAGGATGCTGACGTGATCATGATGATCTACCGCGAAGATTACTATGAAAAAGACAATCCCGACATTCGGGGTATTGCCGAAATCATCATCGGCAAACAGCGTAACGGACCAACTGACACCGTAAAGTTACTGTGGAAACCAGAGTTTGGTCAGTTCAAAAGCTTTGAAGAACAACAGCGAGGCCCAAACCCTCCCCCTCCGGAAAGTCCTAGCCCTGGCGGCTATAGAAGAGGAAACCCTGACAGCGGACAGTCGGGGGCCTCGTCCGGAGGACCCTCAAAACCCCGGAACTTTGCTCCTGGAGCGGAAATCTGAGGATCTCCCTAGCTTTGTGTCCAGAAGTCAGGGCATTTGCCCTGGCTCTCTTGATGTCGCTTTAACCGCCTGATCTAATTGTTTTGTCGTTACTTATGAAGTCTCAAGGAATTGGCCAAGGACGGCCAAAAAATCCCAAGGAGGGGAGACCTATGAGGGGAGCCGAACTTCTAAACGTGGTAGCGGAAGCAACAGGACTACCTCAATCACTCATTGTTAATGAAATTCATCGGTTGGCTGTGAAATCCGGTATGAGCGTCGAAACTCTGACTTTGGACGACCTGCGAGACCTCCTAGCGGAGTACCTACAGGACGTCTTGATTACCGCAAAGTCCCACTACAGCCCCTACCCTTAGGGGCTGCGCCGTGCTTTCCGGGCCCTAGCAAGTTCCAATTCCTGAGCAATTACTGCTCTTCACGCTCAACACTGATGGAGATCTCAGCTTCCAAACCATCACCAAGCTTTACTGTAGCTTTGTGTTGTCCCAAAACCTTGATCACGTCGTCCATGTGAATGTCCCGTTTATCGATGACAAATCCCTGCTTTTCCAGCTCAGCAGAAATATCCGCAGGAGTCACACTTCCGAACAGCTTTTCCGTCTCACCTGCAACACGCTTAAAGGTGACAGAAACACCACTTAAGCTGGACACAACAGCCTGCCGATCACTCATCGCTTTCTTGGCTTTGATTGCAGCAACCTTTTTCAGGTGATTCCATTCTTTTTCACGCTTTTCAGTGGCCTCAACCGCCAAGCGCCGAGGAAACAGGAAGTTACGGGCAAAACCAGTTTTCACAGAAACCAGGTCTCCCACCTTTCCCAAGTCCTTTACATCTTTTTGCAAGATCACTTTCATAACTTACTCCGTCTCTCAAAGAGTCTTTTTAATTTGCGTCATTTTCTTTTTTAAACGATGCCGAAAATCCATCCAGTAATCGATGATGCCTATCACGCTCACCATCAAAAATAGTTGAATAACCATCAACACCAGCCATAGCGTCCGCCAAAAGGGGGACATCTTCATCCAGTCAAAGATGTAAATCACCACGGCCATGCCCTGAAAGAAATAAAGCAGAACACAGATGTTAAGCAGGTTCATCGACAGAACCTGAATCCACTTATATTCCGTCTGGACAAAGCTTCCCAATAAGGAGGCTATGGTAATCCACACAAAAACATCGGGCAGCCTAAACTCCTTCAAATACTGAAGGGAGGTTCCCTTTTCGAGTCCCGCCCATTCCTTGAGTCGAGGCTCCATCACCAGTAGCAGAGCCAGAGCCACCATCATCAGCACAACAAAACCCGAAGGCGCCTGCAGGAGTAAATCCTCCACGCTGACTTTTAAGCCGCCATTCAACAAGGGTGATTGGCCAAAACTCTTTTGGATTGATTCAACCAGGTGGCCATGCCAGCCCTGCCCTTGTCGAACCACCCACATTCCAAAACCAACTCCACCCATCATCGTCGTCAGGGACAGAGCCACAGCCCCACTCGAAAGCGGCGACCATTTATTTTCAAGGAGCTCGCTGTAAAATCCCACCAGCATTGCCAGCAAAACGAACAACAGAGCCAGGGCCTTCCAGCCAAATCCAAACAGCACCAGACCTATACCGACAACCGACACCCAGTAAAGGCCTCTGCCCATCACCAATCGCAAGATCCGGAGCGGAGGAGCCCCGAGGACAACTGTGATCGTTGTCATTACCAAAGCCCAAAGGGCCAGGAAAGAGGATCTAAAAACCACCCTCCTAGATAGAGACAAGTCTCCTCCTCACCTCACTTACTTGCGAGGTCCAAATAAAATTCGGCCTTAGTTTCTGTCTCTGCGAGCAGCGGAAGCCGCCTTGCGGGCTTGAATCTTCGCTTCACGCTCTTTTTCACGATTAGCTGTCTCTTGCAGAGCCGCACGATAACGCTCAAGATATTTTGTTAGGCTCTCACGATCATCCAGGCGCGTATGCATAAAACGCAGAACTTTGTCGTTAATACGCATTGTTCTTTCCAACTCAGATACCACGTCCCCTTTAGCTTCAAACGTAGAGTGGAAGTAAATGCCAAGAGTGGTCTTGTTAATCGGGTTCGCAAGACGACGCTTGCCCCACGTGTCCAAGTGATTGATGCTGCCACCAAAATTCTTAATTGTTTCAGAGTTCTTCTTCATGATGGCCTTTTGATCAGCCTCAGTCGCATCTGGGTGAAGAATAACAACGGCTTCATATTTACGCAGGGTATTTTGAGATGTTTCCATCAGGATCCTTTCGGTTTCGGCCCCCATCGGAGCAAGGATTTACAGGTTTTTAAAAACTGCCCATGTGTATCATGGTTGCCGCCAGACGACAAGAGTCCGGATCAATGTCTCCGGCCTCAACGGAAGGCGGGCTGGGCGCCGTTTTTCGTAGTAGTTCTAGATATTTGGAGTATAATTGGGGTATGAAGCTGGCTTTGGTGGTACTTCAGGGCCCGGTGGCGGGCAAAAAATTCGTCCTCAGATCCGGGCAGATCATTGGCCGTCTGGACGGCGACATCATCTTGCAGGACCCGAAGGTATCGGGAAAACATGCGATTGTGGAGGAGGGTCAGGGAGGAGAGCTCGTGCTCGTCGACCTTGGATCTACCAACGGCATCAAACTCAATGGCCAAAGGGTGCATACTGTAACTCTCAACCCAGGGCTTAAGCTTCAATTAGGTCGCTCCCTCGTCGAAATTATCCCCTACGCCGAAAAGGGGGATATCGTCGATAGCCGGGAGCAATTCAGAGACGCTCGTAAAGCCCCTCGCCCTAAAGTGGAGCCCGCTGCGGAAGAGCCCATCTACAAGAACTTGAATAAAAAGGAGCCCCAACCCGAGCTCGAACCGCTCACCTGGACCGAAATCCTCTATGAACACCTGGGTTCCAAACGTCGAAAAATCAAGGACCGTCCAAAAGTGGTGGCCCCATTTACTCCCCCCATAACCTTGACCTTTTTAAGAGGCTTACAGTTTGAGACTTCATGGGTGCTGGGTTATGGGCCTCGAAAGATCGGCGCCAAATCCATCGATCTCCCCATTTGGGAGGCACAAGCCCCCGATGTTTGTTTTGAAATAATGCCAACTCCTCAGGGACCTGGGTTTAAAACCTCAAACTCTGGTATGGTCCTTCTCAATGATAAATCGACGCCCGCTGCGACCTTGAAATCGGGTGACTTGATCTCTATATTTGATTGCCTGATTGAAGTGGGATTCGATGAAGCGAGTGAGTAAAAATACCGGATATTTTAAGAGCTTTGATGGCACCCGGCTCTACTATGAAGTTCGTGGAACGGGGAAGCCCCTGGTTCTCTGCTATGGAATCGGTTGCCTAATCAATCATTGGCAACAGCAGCTGAAGTACTTCTCCTCTCGCTACAAGGTGATCACCTTTGACTACCGCGCTCACCACCTGTCGGAGGTCCCACAGGACAGAGCCCATCTAAATGTGGATAGCATCGCTCGTGACGTGCGTTGCCTACTGGACCACCTTGAGATTGAAAAGGCCAGCCTGTGGGGCCATAGCTTTGGAGCCCAGGTTATTACTCGAACCTATGACATGTATCCCGAGTCTGTTGCCAATCTTGTTTTTATCAATGGCTTTGTATCCGATCCAATTAAGGGAATGTTCGGCAACGAAATGGCTAGCTCATTCTTTAACGTTTTTAAGTCGGGCTACAAAACCTTACCGGAAACCCTTTCCTACCTGTGGAAAAAAGCCGTTACCAATCCTCTTGCCATTCAGTTTACGGCCCTTACCGGTGGTTTCAACCTCAGCCTGACCAGCCTTAAGGATGTGGAGATTTACGCCCGCGGCGTTGCCTCTATGGATTTGGATTCCTTCATCACCTTATTTGAGTCGATGATGAAGTTTGATGGTCGGCCGGTGCTGGAGAGAATCGAAGTCCCGGTATTGATAATTGCTGGAAGCAAAGACTCCGTAACTCCTCTTCGGTTTCAAGAGGAGATGAATAAAAGAATCCGCAATAGTCACCTGTTAGTGGTCCCCTACGGATCCCACTGTACACTTCTGGATATGCCTGAATTCGTAAATCTACGGATTGAAAAATTCCTCAAGGAAAACACATATTAAAAAAGCGGACCTTTAAGGTCCGCTTTTTGTGAATTCGATGGAGTGAAGCATAGCCGTTAACGGTAGGCAACTGCCTCAATATCGAAGCCGTACTTACTAACACTGCCGTCAGAAGTCATGGTGATCACCATTGTGTCGCCATCAACAGACGGCGAGAAGGTTTCATCACGCGCTCCAGACCACACGCCGACCACATTGCCGGCGGCATCTTTGAAGGTCACCTTGTCATAACCTCTCTCGGTATCAAACTTCAGGAAATAGACGGCAATCTTGGTCGCACCAGGAACGGTGACGGTCCAGGACTGGCTGAAGTTGTCTGTGTATGGGTGAGGTGAAGAGAGCTGATAACTCTCCTGTGCCCAGTTAAAGGGGTCTTCCTGGTCAGGAGGAGGCGTGGTGTTTGTCAAGGCATGGTAGGCATTGGTCATTCCGGCAACGGTCTTTCCACGTAGTCCGCCGATTGGCTTAGCAGTAGCAATTAATCGCTCTTTTAATTGCACAGGTGTTAAGGCCTCATGGGACAACAGTAGAGCCGCCACTCCTGAAACGTGAGGTGTCGCCATCGAGGTACCAGACCAGGACTGGTACCCGGTCGGAGTGGTGCTCAGCACGTTCACACCAGGAGCTCCCACATCGACAGTGGTTTTACCGTAGTTGGAGAAGCCTGCCAGCTGTCCTTGGTTGTCGACCGCGGCCACCGACAAGACGTTGTCGACGTTGTAAGTTGCAGGATAAGTCGGGTTGACGTCGTTGTTCATCGAGCTATTACCGGCTGCTGCAATAAAGATAATTCCGGCATCGTTCGCGCGCTGAATGGACTCTTCAAGAGCACGACTGTAACCGCCGCCGCCCCAGGAGTTGCTCATAATATTGGCGCCCATTTGGGTCGCATAATCGATAGAGGCAATGGCGTCATCCAGACTGCCACCACCTTGAGCGGTCAGGAACTTAACGCCCATGATGCTCACGTCCCAAGCCACGCCAACCAGACCCTGACCGTCGTTTCCTTTCGCGCCGATTGTACCCGAAGTGTGGGAGCCGTGACCATGGTCATCCATGGGGTCGCCGTCTTTGTTCGCAAAGTCATATCCATATATGTCGTCGACAAAGCCGTTGTTATCGTCGTCAACACCAGGAGTTCCGTTGAGCTCAGCTGTGTTTTTCCACATATTGGGTGCGAGCTCGGCGATATTGTAGCCAACACCGGTATCGATCACAGCAACAACAATGTTTTTTGAACCAGTAGAAATGTCCCAGGCCCTTTCTGCATCAACGTCCATTGTAGCAACGCCTTGGCTTCCACTGGAGTCGGCTTGACCGGAATTGATGAGACCCCAAAGTTCAGAAAGCTTTGGATCATTTGGAACCGCATCTATCGTATATATATAGTTGGGCTCAGCGTACTCCACGAGAGGATTCTCAGAGACATTGCTGATAACGTAATCAGCACGCTCTAGGGTTTCCCGCTTAAGTAGAACTGTGTTGGATTGTTTGGAAATGTGGCGAACCACTTCTCCGCCCATAATTTTCGATAACTGACTCAGGGGCAAATGGGTTGCCTTATCTGACTTCAGCTTTACAACATACTCACCAGGAACTGCCGGGTGTTCCGTACTTGCCAGCGCAACTGACCCCATAACGAGGGTTGCCGCCAGCAGAATTCCCTTTCTGCCAAAATATCTTCCTTGATTGGGCATTGAGACCTCCGCAAAATTTTGTTGAGGAAGAGCCTTCCATCCTGGAAAGGTGCCAATTCCTTTGGCAATTCCACCTCTGGTATTCAGTTCCAAAATGGTACCAACAAAGGGAATGACCACGAACGAAGATTTCTCTTGTGCGGAGTGAATTGGACTAAGGTGAAGTCGGCGGGGGCTTTAGCCCTGGAAATCACCCGGTTTTCTTTGAATCATCAAAGTTAAAGGACAATTGCTCGAATTTTTTAGGCTCTGGTTGAGCCTCTTTGGCCGAATCACTTGGCGAAGGCTGAGGAAGTTTTGTCGGCGCTTGTTCCATGCGATTGGCCTGCTGGATCAGGTGGCGAACAAAGGCCTTTTGGGTCCCCAGTGGGGAGTCGGGATTGAATCCAAGTTCTTTGAGCAATTCTCCAATGTGCCGCATGGCGTTCTCCTGATCTTTCTTTTCGGAGTTTGATGCGGTTCACTGAAGCTGATTCACGATGTTGTCGTCGGGGAAGATCTCACACAACCACTGACTCAAATCGAGGTATGTTCGGTTAATGAAGTCTTTTTTTGTGGATAAACTTGTGGGAAATGCTATGTGTTGTGGATAAGTCAGTGGATCAATGTCGATTACTTCCTAATAATCGGGTCTGACTCAATAAGTTATCCTAAATAGAGGTATGGCAAATATCAGCGTTCCAAAATGGACGCACGGAGGAATTCCCGATTCAAAATCGCGATATGCTCCAAGCTGATTTCTTTTGGGCAAGCCGCCGAACAAGCTCCTGTGTTGGTGCATCCACCAAAGCCCTCCGTATCCATTTGGCGAACCATAGCAAGCGCGCGCTTGTTCCTTTCCGCCTCTCCCTGAGGCAGTAGGGCCAAATGAGCCACCTTAGCCGATACAAATAGACTCGCAGAGGCATTCTTACAGGCAGCTACACAAGCCCCACAACCGATGCAGGCTGCCGCCTGGAAGGCCCGGTCTGCATCTTCTTTGCCCACAGGAAGACAGTTGGCGTCTTGAGCTGTGCCGGTTGCCGCCGACACAAATCCACCGGACTGAATCACTCGGTCCAGCGAACTGCGATCCACAACCAAATCCCTCACCACGGGGAAGGCCCCAGCGCGAAAGGGCTCAATAGTAATTGTGTCCCCATCTTTAAAACGCCTCATATGAAGCTGACAGGTGGTAATGGCTCCGTCGGGTCCATGGGGATTGCCATTAATAACCAGGGAACACATGCCACAAATGCCTTCGCGACAGTCGTGATCGAATTCAACCGGGTCTTCACCCTTTTTTACTAGTTCTTCATTCACCACATCCAGCATTTCCAAAAAGGAGGCCTCTGAAGAAACATCCTTAATGTCGTACTCCATAAAGAAGCCCTTTTCCTTAGGACTCTTTTGCCGCCAGATCTTTAGTTTAAGATTCATTGTCGTTTGTGAAGCGCCGCCCACGATTTGCCCCTGTTATTTATAGCTTCGTGTTGTCAGTTTAACATATTCAAAATTGAGTGACTCTTTGTGCAGAGCCCAGTGTATTTTGCCGCCATCCTGATTGTATTCCCAGGCAGAAACATGACAGAAATTCGTATCATCCCTCAGAGCTTCATTTTCAGGCGTCTGGTACTCTTCGCGGAAATGTCCACCACAGGATTCATTACGTTCTCCGGCGTCCTTTGCCATCAGCTCGCCCAACTCCAAAAAGTCGGCTACTCGTGACGCCTTTTCCAACTCGGAATTCTTAAAATTTGGCTCACCAGCTACGCGAACCTCCTGCCAAAAACGATCGCGTAACTTGACGATTTCCTCTTGAGCCTTCTGCAAGCCATCTTTTTGGCGCGACATTCCCACGTATTCCCACATGATCTTGCCAAGGTCCCGGTGGAATTCATCCACCGTCCGCCCACCTTTGATACCCAACATTCGGTTCAATCGCTGAGTCACCTCTTCTTTTGAGGCCTTAAAGGCGTCATGGTTTTCGTCAACCTTTGGAAGGCTCGTCGAAGCCAAAAAATTTCCGATGGTGTAGGGAATGACGAAAAACCCATCCGCCAACCCCTGCATCAAAGCTGAGGCTCCCAAGCGATTGGCCCCGTGATCAGAGAAATTCGCCTCACCCAGGACATGCAATCCTGGGATTGTGCTTTGCAGATTGTAGTCCACCCACAGTCCGCCCATGGTGTAATGAACTGCTGGATAAATCCGCATGGGCACCTGGTAAGGATCTTCACCGGTGATTTTTTCGTACATTTGAAACAAGTTGCCGTACTTTTCAGATACGGCATTTTTCCCCATACGCTGAATGGCATCTCGAAAATCCAAGTACACGGCTACGCCCGTGGTGCCAACTCCACGTTCCTCGTCGACCCGAAATTTTGCCTGACGGGAGGCAACATCGCGAGGCACCAGGTTGCCAAAGCTGGGATAGATTCTTTCAAGGTAGTAATCCCGATCACTATCAGGAATTTGTGAGGCCGGTCTGTTGTCGCCTTTGTTCTTAGGAACCCAAACCCGACCGTCGTTTCGAAGTGATTCTGACATCAAGGTCAGTTTGGACTGATAGTCACCGGAAACGGGAATACACGTGGGATGAATTTGCGTGAAACAGGGGTTGGCAAACATAGCACCTTTTTTGTGACAACGCCACGCTGCCGTTGCGTTTGATCCCTTGGCGTTGGTGGAGAGAAAGAAGGTGTTGCCGTATCCCCCCGTGGCCAATACCACTGCATCTCCAGCATGCGATTCAATTTCGCCTGTGACCAAATTACGAACCGTAATTCCACGGGCCACTCCGTCCACCAATACCAGATCCAGCATTTCCCGCCGTGAATAGAGCTGAACCCGTCCCTCATTCACCTGCCTCATCATCGAGGCATAAGCACCAAGCAATAGCTGCTGTCCTGTCTGGCCCCGGGCGTAGAAAGTTCTCGAAACCTGGGCTCCACCAAAAGAGCGGTTATCCAACATCCCACCGTATTCGCGGGCAAAGGGAACGCCGATGGCCACACAGTGGTCAATAATCTGCGTAGACACCTGGGCCAGACGGTAAACATTACCTTCCCTTGCGCGGAAATCCCCGCCCTTTACTGTGTCGTAAAACAGACGATAAACCGAGTCGCCATCGTTCTGATAGTTTTTCGCCGAATTGATCCCTCCTTGAGCGGCAATTGAATGGGCGCGCCGGGGAGAATCTTGAATACAAAACGATTTCACATTGTAACCCAGCTCAGCCAGGCTTGCCGCAGCCGATCCACCGGCCAAACCCGTACCCACCACAATGATGGTGAACTTTCTTTTGTTGGCCGGGTTCACAAGCTTGAGATCAAACTTGTGCTTATCCCATCTACTTTCAATTGGTCCGCTCGGGATTTTGGAGTCCAGATTAATGCTCGCCATAATTATCCCTTGTAAATAAAGAAAACGTAGAGAGGTTGAGAAACAAATCCAAGTACCACCAGAACTGCATACAAGAAGCCAAGAGCCTTAAACTTGCAGAAGTGCCGTGGATGGTAAATTCCCAACGTCTGGATGGAAGAACTCACTCCGTGGCTCAAATGAAATCCAAGGGCGAGGAGACAAATTAGATACCAGCCGACGTAAAGAGGGTCTTGAAAGGTTTCCACGACCAAGCGATGAAGATCACGGATAATGGTCCCACCGTAGTCCACCTCATAGTGGGGCCCGTATTTGAAAGTTATGAGGTGGTGAATGGTGAAAACCAGGAGAAGAATTCCCTGAGCCCACATGGATCGAGTGGTGAGGCTCGTAGACTTGTCCCCAGTCGCCGTGACCGCGTAGGGAACAGGGCGGGCCTTCCAATTCTCCCTCGTCAGCTTCATGGCCAATGCCATATGAACGACAAATAACCCCACCAAGCCCAGTTCAGCCAAGTAGATAAATGGATTGGAAATTAGGGCATGGCCGTAGTTGTTGTAGGCCTGAGGGCTCACCAAGATGAGCATATTCCCCAACATATGTGAGAGCACAAAAAAACTGAGACCCAAGCCGGTTAGGGCAACGAGATACTTTTTCCCAATTTTGGACCCAAAAAAACAAAAACGCTGCTGCTGCATGAGTCGTGTCCCTGAGTGGAGTTCATTTTAGATGAAGGCTAACTTAACTCCATCAGGAGAAACTGTCCATCCCGTCAAAAGGCACTCAATATAAAAGAAGCGGGGAGTCATTTGGGCCCGGATTGCCTTTTGCCTATCTATAAAATATAAAAATTCAACTTTTCTTAGTGAGCGAGGATGAAATGAAAATCTATGTTTGCATTAAACAAGTTCCCGATACGGAAACCAAAATTCGCTTAAAGGCCGACAACAGCGGGATTGATGAAACTGCCATCAAGTGGGTGATGAACCCCTATGATGAGTATGCCGTTGAAGAGGCTCTTAAGATTAAAGCCGAAGTCCCTGATACCACTGTAACTGTCGTCAGCCTTGGACCCAAAAAGAGAGTCGTTGATTCAATCCGCACGGCTTTGGCAATGGGTGCCGATGACGGGCTGGTGGTGGATGCTCCCGAAAACCTGGATGGTTACCTGACAGCCAAAGCGTTGGCGGCAGCAATTAAGAGCGAGGGCCAACCCGATATGGTGCTGACCGGCAAGCTTGCCATCGATGACAACAACGCCTATGTCAGCCAGGCTCTGGCCGAGTTCTTGGGAATTCCTCATGCCACAGTGATCTCCAAACTGACCCGCGAAGATGGAAAGGTCACTGTTGAGCGGGAAGTCGAGGGCGGTAGTCGTGAGGTTATTCAACTTGTCGGACCAAATCTCATTGCTGCAAACAAGGGATTAAACACTCCTCGTTATGCCAGTCTTCCTGGCATCATGAAGGCCAAAAAGAAGCCACTTAAAGAGCTCGATCTCGCCGGCCTGGGGGTCGATGGCAGTGACGAGCGAATTGGGTTCAAGGATTTTCAAATGCCTCCGGAAAAGCCACCAACAAAGATGATTGATGGGGATGCCGGTCAACAAGCCTCTGAGCTGGTTCGCCTGCTCAGAGAAGAAGCGAAAGTACTGTGAGGTCTGAAATGTCGAGCGTATTAGTATTTTGTGAACACCAAAATGGAAATCTTAAAAAAGGCGCAATGGAGCTTTTGACGGCGGCGACTACCTCAGGGCTTGAGGTTCACTCATTGGTTGTCGGTCCGGGGGCAAAAGACATTGCCAACCAGACTTTTCACTACGGCGCCACCAAGGCTTTTGTCTGCGAGAGTGGTGATTTGACTCATTATAATTCTGAACTCTACACCTCGCTGATGGAGAAGGCCCTTCAAGCCTCAAACCCAAATGTCCTTCTTGCCTCCTCCTCAATGCTCGCTCGGGATCTTTTCCCTCGCGTAAGTGCAAGGGTCAATTCCGGGATCGTGAGCGACTGCACAGAGCTTTCCTTTAGCGGAGGGGATGTAGTCGTGCGAAAACCCATGTATGCTGCAAAGTGTACGGCTGGCGTTGAGTTTAAGAATAGCCCGGTTAAAATGGTTTTAATGAGACCAAACCAGCTTCCCGTCGGAACTCCAGATGCGGGAAAATCTGGCGAGATTGTTAACCTAGAATTGGCTCCAATTGATCTTAAGACGCTGATCAAGGAGGTGGTTAAGGGCACGTCCGAAAAGCTCGACCTCACAGAAGCTAATATTATTGTTTCTGGAGGACGTGGCCTGAAGGAAAAGGAGAACTTCAAGCTACTCGAAGACCTGGCTGAAGTTTTGGGGGCAACTGTAGGTGCCTCTCGGGCAGTGGTTGATACTGGGTGGGTGCCTCACGGTATGCAGGTCGGTCAGACAGGAAAGACTGTCGCACCTAGCCTGTATATTGCCGTCGGTATATCTGGTGCCATTCAACACCTGGCGGGAATGACCGGAAGCAAAGTGATCGTTGCAGTAAACAAGGACCCGGAAGCTCCCATTTTTCAAAAAGCCACCTATGGAATCGTCGGCGACTTGTTTGATGTAGTGCCAAAGCTCACCGAAGAATTCCGCAAGGCACTGCACTAGCTCTTTATGATTCGCCAGTTCTTTTTATCTCGAATGGCCTGGTTGTTTTACCGGGCCCTTTCATGGACCTGGCGAATTCAACTTGTTGAAGATCCGGAATTGATTCGACGCCGACAACAAAAAGAGCCCGCGCTTTTGGCTCATTGGCATGGCGATGAGCTTGCCATTCTCCATCTGGTTGCTCATTTTAAATTGGCGACTATGACTTCAACAAGCAAGGATGGGCAGATCATTGACCTGGTTATTCGGCGTCTTGGCGGTGTAACCTCCAAAGGCTCCTCAACCAGGGGTGCTGTTCAGGCATTAAAGGGTCTAGTTCGCCTGGGTAAGGAGGGTCACCCGATTTCCATGGCTGTGGACGGACCCAAGGGGCCCATTTACCAGGTAAAAAGCGGCGTTTTCGAGTTGTCCCGGCTTCTCCATGCACCCATTTTTCCCATAGGTGTCATTTGCCCTAAGAGGCATCTTTTCACAAAATCCTGGAACCAGACCTATCTGCCAAAACCCTTTTCAAAGGTGGTGATCCTTTTTGATTCCCCACTTCCGCCTGTCGGCAAGGGCGCAGACCCCAGGTCACCTGAGCTAGCGGAACGATTGACTTTGGCCCTCGCTAGCGCGAAGCAGCAAGCCTCTAAATTCATTGCGGACCCTACCCCCTGATGCTAGCGTTTTTTAAGGAGAATAGCGTCTTCAGAAGAGGTTTACTCTATGCTTCATAAGTGGTTTCTCGCATCCATTTTGTTGGCCCTTGTGGCTTCACCAGTGTCGGCCCAAGTCGTGGCAAAGGTTGGCAGTAAGTCCATCACTCTTCAGGACTTCAAGACCAAATACGATGAGGTGAAAAGACAAACCATCAACCCCCCTGATCCAGAACTGTTTTTGGAAGATCTGATTCGCTATGAAATCGGCGTCCAGGAGGCAGAAAAACGTAACCTGAGAAATGATCCTATTGTTCAAGAGCGGATCAACCAGGAAATGTATAAAGCCTTGTTGGAGAGGTCTATCGGGGATAAAGTTAATAAGATTAAGGTCAATGAAGGGGAGATGAAAAAGTTCTACAAGGACAACCCCGAAGTGCGCCTCAGCCATATCCTTATTGAATTCAAGCCCGGAGCCTCTGCAAAAGAAAAGGCTATCGCGGAAAAGCGGGCCAATGACATATACAAGGAAGTCCAAAAGAGTAAACGTCCCTTTCAAGAACTGGTGAAGCTCTATTCCGACGATACCTTGAGCAAGGAAAACGGTGGCGACATTGGGTTCCAATCAAAGGTAACTCTTGTTCCGCCTATCTACGATACCGTATTGAAGATGAAGGTCGGTCAGGTTCGGGGAATCGTGGAAACCCGCTATGGATTTCACATTCTTAAGCTGGTTGAAAAGGGCTCCTATGACAATGCGAACAAACGACAGATTCGGGCGGCTGTTTTCGATAGTAAACGTAAAGATATTTTCGATGACTTTTTTGCCGGACTTAAGAAGAAGTACAAGATTTCCACGAATAAGAGTGCTCTGAAAAAGCTGAAGTGAGGTTTCTTTATTTGAATTGGATTTCAGGACGCCCTGCGCTTGTTGCCGCAGGGTTTTTCATTTTGCTATCGGTGCTTAGCGGTTGTTTTAGCCGCAAGGCCGACATTTCTGATCGAACCATCGTAAAAGTAAACGAGTCGTCTCTGCTGGCAAAGGACTTCGCGGAACTGCTGGCTCACCGCCTTAAGGATTTTGACGCGGTCAGCGTAAAGGATCAGAGGGTGGTTTCCCGGATTCGTGAACAGCTGATCAATGATTTTGTTATTGAGATCGTGACTCTCGACTGGGCGACGGAAAAGGGCATCTTTGTTCGCCGTGAGGACCTAGAGGCGGAGGTCAATTCCATTCGCAGTTACTATCCCGATGATCTCGCCTTTCGCCGGGCATTGAGTGAGCAAAGTCTGACATTTGACGAGTGGAAGGAAAAACTGAAGTTTTCCATGCTGCAGAAGCTGGTTCGGGCGGATCTCAGCAAATCGGTGGAAAAGCCAAAAGACGCGGAAGTTTCTGAATTCTATAACGACCATAAGGATCAGTTTCAGGAACCTGAACAGGTGAAGCTGAGACAAATCGTTCTCGACTCGGAGAGCAATGCCAAGCGTATTTACCAAGAAGTCAAAAAGGGGCGGCCCCTTAAAGAGTTGGCTGCCAAGTTTTCCATTGCCCCGGAGGCTGAAAATGGAGGGGACTTGGGGTGGATTGGCAAAGGCACCCTGGATATTTTTGACGCGGCCTTTTCCATGAAAGTCGGTCAAAAGAGCGATGTGGTGAAGAGCCCCTATGGCTACCATATTTTTGAGGTTCTTGGTAAAAAGCGTGCTGCAGTTGCGCCACTGAAAGATGTTAAGCAACGGATTGAACGTCAGCTACAGGAACAAGCCGAGCAAAAGGTGTACTCCTCATGGCTTGAGGAAAGATTGCGGACGTCGAGAGTTTTTCGGGACCAGGACCTGATCAACTCAATTTCGGTTGAAACAAAGGATGAGTAATGAGAACTCTTTTTTTGCTCTGTTTACTTCCTCTAGCGACTTTGGTTTCGTTGTCGAGTGACGCTCGGGTCATCGAAAAGATTTTTGCCATCGTCAACGACGAGATTATCACCCAAACCGATATGCAGCGATTTCGCTCCAAGCTTTCCTCCGGGGGACTTGTCGATGATGCTGTTATTCGCCTTGCCGACCCGAAGGTTCTCCTTAAGGATGAAAAGGCACTTATCAACCATTTGATTGACGAGCGCCTGCTGGATTCCGAAGTTAAACGGAAAGGGCTTTCTGTCACAGTCGAAAAGATTGAGCAGGAGATTCGCAACATTACCCGCCGTAATGGCATTTCTCGGGCTCAATTGAAATCTGCCCTTGCCGAAAAAGGAGTCAAGTTTTCCGAGTATCAGGATTTCATTCGCACCAGTCTTGAGCGACAGTCTCTTATCGAGAAAGAAGTGAGCTCAAAAATCAAGATCTCAGATGATGATGTCAGCTCTTATTACGTCACCCAGATGGGCGACAAGAATGCCAATATTTTCGAGTTCACATTGGCTCATATCCTTTTTCTTCCAAAGCAGGGGGAAAAGGAGGCTCGAAATCGGGCGAAATTAGTTGAATCAAAGCTGAAGTCTGGATCCATGACCTTTGAAAAGCTGGCCAGCCAATTCAGCGAAGACCCCAACTTTTCTCAAGGTGGCGTGTTGGGAACCTTTAAGGCTGGCGAAATGCTTCCCGAAATGGAGCAGGCCGTAAAGGGAATGTCGGTTGGTGACACGACGGGCATCATTAAAACCCGTGTTGGACTTCATCTCGTCAAATTACTCAAAAAGACCCTTGTCCCCAATCCGGCATTTGAGGCTCGCAAAGAGGAGTTACGAGGATTGCTTTTTGGTCAGGCGTTCAAAAAGCAATTCAGAAACTGGCTGGACGATAGACGACGGGATTCCTTCATCAGGATTAATTGATTGTGAATCGGCCTTTAAGAATCGTTATCACCACCGGGGACGCCGATGGCATTGGCACTGAAATTTCAGCAAAAGCATTAGAAAAGCTTAAGCCGCAAAAGGGCGTTCACTTCATTTTTTGGCGAACACCTCGATGTCCGCCAAAACACCTGAGATTGATCGATAGCCAGTTCTCCCGAATCACTGTTGCGACCTGGCCGGAGGCCCTTAGGCTCGCCCCAGGCAGCCACAAGGAAATCATCGATATCAACTCCAATTTGCGACCACCGAAGTGGGTGGAGCTGGCCGCAAAAGGAAGCCTTTTTGGTCACGTTGATGCCATCGCCACCGCGCCTCTTTCAAAAACCGAAATAGTTGCCTCTGGGTTTAACGTCGTTGGCCACACGGAAATCCTGAAAAAGGTTTCGAGCTCGCCCCATCTTTTTATGGCCTTTGTCGGCAAACACTTCAATGTCCTCCTTTGCACGGGTCACCTAGCGATCAACGAGGTGGCTCCAGCCCTCTCTTCTGAATTGGTGGGGGAAGCCATACTTGCAGCCAATCGCCTGAGAAGACTCCTACCAAAAAGGCAAAAGGACAAACCCATTGCCTTACTGGGTCTTAATCCCCATGCCGGTGAGGAGGGGATAATCGGAGACGAGGAGATTGAAATCCTTGCTCCCGCACTCAAGGATGCGCGGCGCCACAAAATTCCAGTCCAGGGTCCCTTGGTTCCAGATGCCGCCTTTTTTAAGGATAATTGGAGCAAGTACAGCGTCTTTGTTTGTCCTTATCACGACCAAGGATTAATACCTTTTAAGATGATTCATGGCCAAGACTCTGGCGTTCATATCACCATGGGGCTGCCTTTTGTGCGAACCAGTGTTGACCATGGTACGGCAAAAAATATATTTGGTAAAAACCGAGCTAATCCAAGCTCAATGATTGAGGCCCTAAAGTGGGCGATCATGTTGGCGAAACAGGGCGATAACAAACTTTCGACCTAATTGAAGGAGATTTCGATGAAAATGAACAATGTCATTTTCCGCGAGTACGATATTCGGGGTGTCGTAGATTCTGATTTTGATGCCGATTTTGCTCACCATCTGGGCCGCGCCTATATCACCTATCTCTTCCAGGAAAAGGGTCTTAAAAACCCAAAGATTTGTATTGGACACGATGCCAGACTTTCGAGTCCACAACTTGTTAAATCCTTGTCTCGCGGAATGGCAGAGTCAGGAGCTCAGGTTCTCTTACTTGGATTGGTTACCACTCCAGTAACATATTTTAGTACGTTCTCAGTTCCTGATGTGGCGGGTGCCATTATGGTCACTGGTAGTCACAATCCACCCGAATATAATGGTTTTAAGATTTCTGTTGGAAAGTCGACCATTTTTGGCGCCGAAATCAAAAAACTGGAAACCATCATCAACTCGGGAGATTACGTTAGCGGTGATGGTAGTGAATCCACCTATGATATATTTCCGGAGTACGTCGCTCGGTACGAAAGGGAATTTGGTAAGCTTCCAAAGGTTCCTGTTGTGGTTGACTGCGGAAATGGTGCCGCTGGCTCTATTCTGCGCCGACTCTATTCTGCCGTTGGGGTTAGTCCAACGATTCTATTTGAAGAGCCAGATGGTACTTTCCCAAATCACCACCCCGATCCAACTGTTGAGGAAAATCTTACCGACCTGGTTGCAGCCGTTAAAAAAGAAAATGCTTTGATTGGAATTGGTTTTGATGGGGATGCCGACCGAATTGGAGTCGTCGGCAGAAACGGAAGGATGTTTTACGGTGACGAACTGATGGCTCTTGTTAGTCGGGATATCCTCAAGGATAAGCCTGGCGAAAAGATCATTGGTGACGTCAAGTGCTCAGACCGACTCTACCATGATGTCGCCAAGTATGGTGGTAAACCGATTATGTGGAAAACGGGCCATTCCCTGATCAAGGAGAAGATCAAGGTTGAAAAAGCTCCCTTTGGTGGAGAGTTGAGCGGCCATATCTTTTTTGCTGATAGGAACTATGGCTTTGACGATGCTCTCTATGCGGGCTTACGAATCATCGAAATTCTTGGCAAGACCGGAAAATCCATTGAGGATTTGTTGGCAGATTTTCCTCCGGCGTTTAATACTCCAGAGATTCGAATTGATACAACTGAGGAAAAGAAACATCAGATTGTAGACAAATTAAAAGAGAGTTTTGCCTCTGAAAAGCCCGGCATTTCCGTCAATCTTATCGACGGCATTAGGGTGAGCTATCCTTTTGGCTGGGCTCTTGCCAGAGCTTCTAACACTCAACCTGTTTTGGTGTTGAGATTTGAGGCTGACAGCCAGGAACACCTGAATCAAATAAAGAAGGAGTTTGAGGATATCGTACAACCTTTGCTTAAATGATAGATCTGGCAAGGCTTTAAGCGATTTCCTAAAAACAAAATTGTGATGAAATTCAGATACCTGACCGAAAAGACTGTATGGGTTGGGTATTCAAAGTTTTCATTTACGGGTTTCTTGCGACGCTATTGATGATTTCTCATCGGTCTCTGGCTTGTGAGCCGGGGATGGAGGTGCCCGGAGAGTACCTGGTACGCTTCCAAACCTCTTCCTCGTCGTTGGCCCAGGGAAAGGCTGTTGCCGACCCTGCCAGCCTTTTGGCGAGTAAGGGAATCCCCTTCGAGGTTCTCCATTCGGGCAAGGCGTCAAAGCGGGCCATGTCCCTATCAAGCAAGCTCACAGCACCAGCTGTCCGTCCCGCACTTTACCACCTGAAGAATGTTCAGAAGGGAAGTAAGGAAATCTCCGATCTCCCGGGAGCTTTGTCTGTTGAACCCAATTGTTATATTCGTCCGTTTTTGACGACCAATGATTCTGAATATTCAGAACAATGGGCTCATCAGGTGATGGAGTCCGAAAAGGCCTGGGATATTTCCACGGGTTCAAAGGACATTATCGTTGCTGTATCTGACACCGGGGTGGACTACCTCCATCCGGACCTTAAGGACCAGATGTGGGTGAATCAGGCTGAGGCACAGGGGGCTTCTGGTGTCGATGATGACAACAACGGATGTGTTGACGATATTTACGGGTGCGATTTCGCTGATGAAGACGGAGATCCCAAGCCCGCCACCAGCACTGGCGGCGAACACGGAACCCATGTGGCAGGTATTATTGGTGCCGTTGGCAACAACGGGCTGGGGGTCGCTGGGATTAATTGGAATGTTAGAATTATGGCGGTTAAGGGGTTTTCTGACTCCTCTGAGTTGGCCAAGACCGATGACCTGTTGAAAACGGTCTATTACGCTGCGGACAACGGAGCCCATGTGATCAACTGTTCATGGGGTGCTAACCAAAGTCCCTCCTCGGCTGAACGTGACGCCTTCTCCTATGCTCTTGATATGGGAATGGTCGTTGTGGTTGCTGCAGGAAATAGTGCCGCCAACGCCCGGGAGTTCTCACCAGCTGGTATCTCCAAGGTCATTACCGTCGCCTCCTCAAATTCGCGAAATGAACTGTCCTCCTTTTCAAACTATGGGACGGGTATCGATGTGATGGCCCCGGGGGGAGACGCTCCCCAGTTTGGTGGACGAGATGAAAAGATTCTTTCGACTGTTCCCGGTGGCCGCTATGTTGGGCTACGGGGTACAAGCATGGCTGCCCCTTACGTGGCGGGTCTGGCAGCCCTGGTCCTGTCAATCAATCCAGATCTAACAAACAGCGATGTTGAGGACATTATTGTTAAGTCTGCTGATGAATTTTCAGTGACCGTGCCAAGAAGCTCGAACCTTAAATACACCTATGGCCGCATTAATGCTCGCAAAGCCGCCGAAGCGGCCCTTGCCAGTCTTCCTCAACCCGATCCTGTCCCTGACTGTCCTCCCGGGCAGCAGTGTTCACAACAGGGTGGGGGAAATCCTGCCTCTCGCTCCGCCGACGTTTCAAACGCCATTACCTCAGGATTTGGTGGCTGCAGCAACGAAATGCGGGCCAGATCCAATACCAACAAGGCCGAGGCCCCTATGGCTGCTTTTTTCCTGCCCCTGATCATCCTCATGATCCTTCGTCGCAAGAAGTAAGGCGTAAGGTACCTTACGCAGACTGCGGTTCGGATTGTTGTTTATTGAATTTTCGCACGAGGTTGCGGACTTCGACTTCTGCAAGGTAGCGAATGAACTTTTCGAAGTCTTCCTCGTTGATATGCAATCCTGGGACTTTACTCTTTTTGAGTCTGTCTTTTTGCGAGGAAAGAATTTTTCGCCCCTCCGTCAAATAAAGAACATACTTTTGATTGAGTTCCATCTTTAAATAAGCCTTGAACGTCACCGGGTCTTCCGTGGAAAGATCATCAACCTTAATGTTGACCATTTTGTCCACGGCCTTTTTTACCCGGGTTTTATTCTTTTCGCCCTCGAAAAAAGCTACTCCGACTTCAATTCCTTCGTGCTCTCTGACAATTAAAAATTGGGAGTCCCCCTCGGCCAGTTTGAGGAAGTGAATGTCCCCAACTTCCATGACAAACTCCTGATCCAAAGACGCCTGCACGCCCTCCATGGGAAGGAAGTTCATCAATGAATAGCGGAGAGCTTCGAGAAATCCTTGCGTGCCTTTATGATGATGATCTGCCCATGCAACAGTCACAAACCCATGTTGCTTAGAGGAACGATAGGGAATAATTCCTAACACCGGGGCACGCACCAGATATTTGGTATGCTGATTGTTTTCTCGACAAACTTCATCAAGAGCCTTTTTTACCGCCTTGGCCAATCCAATCATGTCTTCAGTTTGAGGGGCAACTGTGGCATCGAGTTCCTTAATCTGAGCCTCCAGTGAGGCCGAGCCGTCAGTGTCCGCTCCCACCATATGGTCTTTACCATCTTTGCTGGATGCACCTTGATAATCTTGATCCCCTGTGGTTCCGCGGCCTGGACCATGAACATCTCCAGATGTCTCTGAGGACTTTTGGTTAGCATGTCCTCCACTGCCCGCCGCAGAGTTCTGCCTGGCCTGATGCGATTCCGCTGTTAGTTGGCCATTTTGACGGGAATTTAGCTCACTGCCAGACCCTTCTACATTTTGATCAGCTCGATGGCTTTCACCCTGAAGTCCATCTTGCTGAGCGCTGTGTTCAGCTCCTAATCCAGTTTCGCCCTCAGTGGCTTGGTGAAGTTTTCCGGCACCGGGTCCCTGTTCTTCAGCCTGTCCTCCTATGCCTTGGCCATCCTCGCTCTTATCAAGAAAGTCTCCGGCCCTGGGTGTTTTGCCCTCTTGCTCGGCCTCCTCCTCTTTGACCGGCTTGATCGCCTTCGGCTGGGAAACTTCAAAAGAGCGTCCAGCTTTGCTACCTGGCTGAGTCGTAGTTCGACCAGAGGCCTCACTGGATCCCGTACCTGGAGAAGTGCCGTAGGGACTTTGTGATCCAGAGGATTCTTGCTCGCGGTGTTCATCTGCCTTTGCTCCTCTTGGATCCTGAGAGCCAGGTCCGCGAGTCCCCTTTTGAAAATGAATCTGGGCCTTTCGCCCAGATAGGGTGCCTCCTTGACTTTCCTGGTAGATGAGGGAATCGCTGTCAGACTCTTCTCCCTCATCACTGTCATCACCTGATTCCGCGAGCATTTTCATAAGGCTTGCGGCATTGGGTTTCTCACCACGAATAACGGCCGGGCCCCTTTTTGCTCGTCGGCCCTCGCCAAGGTTTTGCTGGTGGGAATCGTGGCTACCGCCGGCAACATGGATTGTTCCTTCTTCGCTGTGACCAGCCAAGGTGGGGTCTGACTGTCTCTGCGGCTTGGCCGCATCGTATTCGTCTTTGATTATTTTTTTGATCTGACGATGAATACTTGGTCCACTCAGTTGACCGAAGAACCGATGGGAAACCCTCATGGCATTCAGTTGTCCAACCGAGTGTCCGTCGTTCTTTTCAGCGAAGCCAATACACTTGGTATTGAAGGCCTGGGCAACAATCAATGGTAGCTTGGCAATTTTCGGGTTCGGATGATTCGCAGAAATCAGAACAAAATTTGGCTGATGAGCCACCAATGCTTGAATGGCTTCCGGCAGAGAAGACACGACTGTTGTCGGCCAGTTTCTCCGTGTCAGAAAGGTAGCCGCCGATTCAAACGGCGGCTTGTTTTTAACAACGATCAATACCGAAAGCTCAAGTTTGTCGAGCTCTGCTATATCAGCAATGCCATATTCATCTAAGACAGCCAGTTGAGGATCATGAAACTCCTCAGCGGACTCCTCAGACGGGACATCAGGTTGTTGGTCGTCTTCTTTTTTACTCTCGTCCGACATTTGACCTCTCAGTAATATCAGACATTTCCGTCTCTATCTTGTCGGTAAATGCGAGTAGAAAATCCAACAACCTGGACCTCTCTGAATCAAAATACGGAAGGATGGAATATTCTAGATCGTCCTTTAGTCCGTATCCTTGGCAAAAAAAAAGAGCTCCAGAAGGAGCTCTTTTTTTTCACTCGACCTTTGTCAGGTCGCTGCCCAGAAATTGGAATCAACCAATCTTTCCAACGAGCATGAATGCGATTACAAGTGAGTAGATCACCAGAGACTCAATCAGAACCAGACCGATAATCATGGATACAAACATATTACCTTGAGCCTGAGGATTGCGAGCGATTCCGTCCATAGCTGAGGAACCAATTTTACCTTGAGCCAAAGCTCCGCCCAAAGCAGCCATACCGATCGCCAAGCTCGCACCAATTGCGAAGTAGGCAGAGTTTCCAACAGCTGAAGCCGAAGAAACCATTTCCTGAGCAAACGCCGGCAGAGCGCTGAACAGAGTCGCAAGAAGGATTGCCTTTTTCATTTACCTTACTCCCTTGTAGTTAGTGGTCATGGGAAATCGCCATGGACACATAAATCATCGTTAACATCATAAAAACAAACGCCTGCATAAAGCAGACAAACATACCCAAAAAATAGAAGATAACCGGCACAAAAAAGTACCCGGCCAAATCCAAGAAAATGGAGAGTACCGTGTGGTCACCAACCATATTTCCGTACAGACGAAGTCCTAAACTAAAAGGACGTACTATGTGAGAAATCAACTCAATGATGACCATTAGAGGAGCCATCAAAAGCACAGGGCCCAGGAACTGTTTTAGGTAGCCAATTCCATGCTCTCTAAACCCATAGAAGTTATAAGCAAGGAATGAAAACAAACCGACTGCAATAGTCGTATTCAAATTATCGGTTGCTGGAGTCATTCCTGGAAGCAAACCCAACAAGTTGTTGATCAAGACAAAGAAAAAGATCCCCGCAAACATGGGGGCAAACTTTTTTCCTTCATGGCCAATCACTTGTTCGCTCAGACCAACAACGAATTCGTGAACAACCTCAAAGAAGCCCTTAATCGAAAGCTTGCCAGCCGGAGCCACGGCCCTTTCCCCGGAGCCAAGGGCTAGTCGACCCAAAAACGCCATTGCAATGAGAATTGCAGTTGCCAGAATAGCGGTGGCCACATGAATGTAGTGGTGACCGACGCCAGGAATTAGTTGTGTCCAATTAAAATGTACCATTAAGGTCCCGATTTCTTTCTGACGCTATCAAGAGCTCTACCACCTAAAGCAAACGCGACTGCTGTTATAATCGCGGTGGAAATTCCAATTAAAAATCCAGCCACATCCCAGTGTCCGCTGGTGATGACGTGATAGAGAATCAGCCCTAAAATTGCGTACTTGATTACAATGACACTGACGCCTAATGCAATTGATTTTTTGAGAAATATCTGCTGCCAGGACCATATCAAAAGCACCCAATTCACCCCCATAAGGGCCGAACCAAGAACCACTCCAGGAACTTTTTGCGACGCATCAAGGATCAGGCAAAGGCCTACAATGATGAGGGTGACGGCGATGTGCCAATATAAGACCCTGACTGCAAGTTTCATTGCGGTCCCTTCTGCTGCTGATCATCCATGAAGCGCTTGAGAAGTATGATCAAGTGGTAAATCCACCCTCCGGTGGCCAGAAAGATCATGCCGGCAACGCCCAGCCCCCCCCAGCCATAGATTTCATCGATTTTTTGGCCAATATAGAGTCCAGCCAAGACCACGCCGACGAGCTCAAAGCCCATGCCGGTAAAAATTAAACCCTTGGATTTCATGCTTCAATCCTTACTTGGTCAATCCCTTGGCTCCGGGAAGATTTTCAATGCGCTCCCTCAACCTTTTGATTCGAAGTTCGATGAATTCTGGTGATGGATGAGTCTTTTTGACCTTTTCCAACACCGCCACAGCCCTGTCAAACTCGCCCTTTTCCTCGTAGGCTACGGCCAGGGAAAGGGGAACATTTTCACGCAGAGACTCTTCAGGGTAGTTTTTCATCAAATCGATAAAAATATCGGTGGCTTCCTCAAGCTTCTTTGTGGTCAGCAGGATGTTACCCCTAAAGGCTAAGTATTCGAATTTGTCTTCGTCGTCACTCACGAGTTTTAGAAGATCTTTTATCTCTGACGATGCCTGATAGAAGTTATTCAAATAAAAATACGATTTGGCGATATTAAAACGAAAGAACTTCTCTTCATCTTTGGAATGGGGGAGATACAAAAGTCTGCTGTATTCACGAATGGCGCTAGCATAATCCGAAATCTTCTCAAAATAGACTGAGGCAATTTTTTTCTGGGCGTCTATCCGCTCAACCTCATCAGATGAATACAATATAAGATGGCGATAGAAACTGATCGCGGTGATAAATTCTGCCGTTTCCAGATGTGCTATCCGCGAACCCCGACGGGCAGCCTCAAGTGCTATCTCCGTACGCGGGCGGCTCTTTACGGCACGATCAAAATGTTTCAATGCCTTGGTGAATTGCTGTTTTTCCGCAGCCTCTTCGGCTCTCTGAAATTCCAGAGTTTGATAATTAAATCGGCAGCCGGACAGGATAAGGGCAGATAAGAGCAGAATGACAGGCCAACACCTTATGGGGTTGGCTTTATTCTTCGTCTTCCCGGTCATCTTCACTCACGAGAGCCAAGCCAGTTACATACTCACCATCCTTCAAGTTGATGAGTCTAACACCCTGAGTGTTTCTTCCTAAAACAGAAATGTCCGTCGCCTTCATACGGATTGCCTGACCCTCATTGGTCGTAATAATGACCTCATCCTCATCCTTAATGGACCGGGCAGCCACAACCGGGCCCACTTTATCGGTAATTTTCTGGGTGATGACTCCAACCCCACCCCGGCTTTGCACCCGGTACTCAGGTAGGGCTGTACGTTTGCCGTATCCACCCTCAGTGACGATCAAGATGGTTTCGGTGCATTCTTTTTCAATGACTTCCATGCCAATGACACAATCCTCTTTGCCCAGGGTGATTCCCTTTACTCCGCGAGCTGAACGACCCATGGGTCTGACGTCACCTTCGTCAAATCGAATCGACATGCCTTCCTTTGTAACGATAAACACGTGATGGCTACCACCACTAATCTTGGCATCAATCACATTATCCTCAAGATCTGTGGTCAGGGCGATAATGCCTGAAGGTCGTGGACGGGAATAAGAAGAAAGCTGGGTCTTTTTGATAATGCCCTTTTCCGTCAATAGAACAACAAAGCTGTTCTCATCAAATTCCTTCACCGGCAAAAGAGCCCTGACCCGTTCACCACTCGAAAGATTGACTACGTTATTGATAGCCTTTCCCTTGGTGATTCTGGATCCTTGAGGAAGTTTGTGAACTTTTTGCCAGTAGACTTTTCCTCTATCGCTAAAGGTCAACAATGTTGTCAGAGTGTCTGCTGTAAAGATTCTCCACACAAAGTCCTCTTCGCGGGATCCAGCGCCCTTTAAACCCTTACCCCCACGCTTTTGCACTCGATACTCATCAATGGGAATGCGTTTGATATAGCCACCGAAAGTCATGGAAACGACCATTTCCTCATTGGCGATTAAGTCCTCATCCTCAAGCTCTTCGCCACTGGATTCAATTTTAGTCCTACGAGGGGAGCCAAAGCGCGTCCTAATGTCATCCAGCTCCTCGGTGATAATTTTGTAGATCTCGGCAACATCACCCAAGACCTTCTTAAGCCAAGCGATTTTCTTATTCACTTCCTCAAGCTCATTGACGATCTTGTCACGCTCAAGTCCAGTTAGGCGCTGTAGGCGCATTTCCAAAATCGCCTGGGCCTGTTTCTCAGAAAACTGAAACTTGTCCATTAAGGCCTGGCGGGCTATTGATGCCTCCTTGGATGCGCGAATGGTCTTAATGACTTCTTCGATCTGATCCAGGGCCTTCTTCAACCCTTCCAAGATATGAGCTCGCGCTTCGGCCTTCTTTAGCTCGAAAATACACCGACGAGTCACCACATCTTTACGGTGCTCAATAAAGGCCTCAAGCATCGCCTTAATGTTAAACTGCGTTGGCTGATTGCGAGCGTCCAAGGCCAGCATGATTATTCCAAAACTAACCTGGAGGTTGGTAAACTTATAAAGTCTGTTTAAGATGACCTGGGCATTTTCGTTTCGCTTAAGTTGAATGACAATTCTCATTCCCTCACGGGATGATTCATCTCTAATATCCGAAATACCCTCGACCCTTTTGTCTTTAACCAAATTGGCAATACTCTCTATCAGTCTTGCTTTATTCACCTGGTAGGGAATCTCAGTAACAATGATCTCTTCTCGATCTTTTTTCAGTTCAATCTCTGCAACAGCCCTTATGGTTATGACACCACGGCCCTTTTTGTATGCTGAGTGGACTCCTTGGGTTCCAGCAATCACGCCCGCCGTTGGAAAATCCGGTCCGGGTATAATCTTTATTAGCTCGTCAATTTTGAGCGATGGGTTTTCGATTAACGCCTTACAGCCATCAATCACCTCAGCCAGATTATGAGGTGGAATATTCGTGGCCATACCCACCGCAATTCCCGAGCTGCCATTGACTAACAGGTTTGGAAATTTAGCCGGCAAAACCAAAGGCACGAGCAAAGAATCATCGTAGTTAGGACCAAAAGGGATGGTGTCCTTCTCAATATCCTCGAGTAACTCCTCGGCAAGCGAGGTCATGCGAATTTCGGTATATCGAGGTGCGGCGGCCGCATCCCCGTCGATCGAGCCGAAATTGCCCTGTCCATCTACTAAGGGTTCCCGTAAGGAAAAATCCTGAGCCATCCGCACAATGGTGTCATAAACCGCCATATCGCCATGTGGATGATATTTACCGATGACGTCACCCACAACACGAGCTGATTTTTTATAGGGTTTATCATGAGTGTTTTTAAGCTCGTGCATTGAAAACAAAATGCGACGATGAACTGGCTTCAATCCATCACGAACGTCGGGGAGAGCACGTCCCACAATAACGCTCATCGAATACTGGAGGTAGGCCTCCCGCATTTCCTTGTTAATATCAACATCGGTTAGATTGAGATTTTCAGTATTTTCCATCTATCCAGGACCTTTTTAAACGTCGAGCTCACGCGCTAACAGAGCGTTATCTTCAATGAATTTTCTTCTTGGCTCCACTTGATCGCCCATGAGAATGCTAAATGTATCATCAGCCGCCATGGCGTCATCGATGGTCACTCTTAGCAAATGGCGGTTCTCCGGATTCAAAGTGGTTTCCCATAGCTGTTCAGGGTTCATTTCGCCCAATCCCTTATAGCGTTGGACGTAGCTTCCCTTTTTACTCTCTTCCATGATGAAATCATAAAAAGACACGTAATCATGAAACTCAAGATCTTCGCCATTGCCTTTAAGAGAAATTGGCAGCTTCGCTACAGAATCTAAACTCTGCCAAAGTTCTTTAAGCTCTGCCCATTCAGAAGACTCCGCCAACTCCGTACCCAATGTAGAAAAGAACTTGTGACCAAACTTTACTGTTTCCACAATGGCTTTATGGCTATTGTATTCTTCGTCCTTTTTGGTCTCTACCTTTGAGTCCGTTATACCCAAAGTCGGGTTTGCCTTTGTAACATCTGCAAACTCAGAAAATACCGATTTAATATCGGACTCGCTCCTAAGAATTTCAGCAAGAGTTTTCTTTTGGGCCAGAAGATGGATTATCACCTGACGATCGAAGCGGTTTTCTAGGGCCCGTAATAGGTTGTCCCACTTATGGATCTTGGTAATAAAGCCACGCAGCTTATCTTCCGTCGTGCCTACCGCCAGGTTTTTGATCTCCAAGTTACTCAGAGAACTCTTCAAGAGATGATCCATTAAAGCCTTATCATCTTTCAGATAGGTTTCGGAGTTGCCCTTTTTCACCCGATAAAGAGGTGGCTGAGCAATGTAGACGTGACCATTTTCAACCAAGTCGGGCAATTGACGGTAAAAGAATGTTAACAGCAGGGTGCGAATGTGGGAGCCGTCAACATCGGCATCTGTCATGATGATAATCTTGTGATAACGAAGTTTATTCATATTCACATGATCACGACCAATTCCTGTTCCTAATGCCGAAATCATCATTTTGATTTCTTCATTGGAAAGCATCTTATCGAAACGCGCCTTTTCAACGTTGAGGATTTTACCACGCAATGGAAGAACGGCCTGAGTTCTTCTATCGCGTGCCTGCTTAGCACTGCCACCCGCAGAATCCCCCTCGACCAGATACAATTCGCAAAGAGCTGGGTCGCGCTCCTGACAGTCGGCCATTTTGCCAGGTAAAGTTCCGCTATCAAGAGCGGTCTTTCTTCGCGCAAGGTCCCGGGCCTTGCGTGCTGCTAGTCGAGCCCGCGCTGACTCCACACACTTAGAGACAATGGTTTTAGCCGGACTCGGGTTTCGGTCAAACCAATCAGCGAGCTTGTCGTTAACCAAGGACTCAACGACACCCTTGACTTCGTTATTGCCAAGCTTGGTTTTGGTTTGCCCTTCAAATTGGGGTTCCATCACTTTAACACTGACTACTGCAGTGAGCCCCTCGCGAATGTCCTCACCCTCAAGACTGGTCTTAAGGTCCTTAAGGAGGTTTTTCTGGCTGGCATAAGCGTTAGCTGTGCGGGTGAGGGCACCCTTGAAACCGATGAGATGAGTCCCACCCTCTATGGTGTTAATGTTGTTACAATAGCTGTAGATTGATTCTGAATAAGAATCATTCCACTGCATGGCAATTTCCACTTCAACACCGTCTTTGTCGCCCTTAAAATGAACAACGTCGGAATGCAGGGACTTCTTAGTTTCGTTCATGTACTGGACAAATTGCACCAGACCATCGGAATACTGAAAATCCTGACTCTTACCTGTTCTCTCGTCCAATAGGTGAATATGAAGGCCCGCATTTAAAAATGCCAGTTCGCGAAACCGCTTGGCTAATACGCTAAAGTCAAAAGTGATGGATTCGTCCTTAAAAATTTCCCGATCTGGCTTAAAAGTTGTTTTGGTCCCTGATCTGTCCGTGTCACCAATCTTTTCCATTTCCCCAGAGGGGTGTCCCTGCTGATAGGCCTGACGCCAAATATGACCATCACGCTTAACCTCGACAGCACATCGACTGCTCAATGCATTGACCACAGAGGCACCGACACCGTGTAGACCACCTGACACCTTGTAGCTGTCCGAATTAAACTTTCCGCCCGCATGGAGAACTGTCATTACAACTTCGAGAGCGGATTTCCCGTCCTTGTGTTTATCGACAGGAATTCCCCGGCCGTCGTCCTCGATGGTAATTGAATCATCGGCATGGATGCTGACTTTGATGTGCTTACAAAACCCTGCTAATGCTTCGTCGACCGAGTTATCCACAACTTCGTAGACCAGATGATGGTACCCACGCGAGGTGGTATCGCCAATATACATTCCGGGTCGCTTACGAACAGCTTCCAGTCCTTCCAACACCTGAATGGAGTTGGCATCATACGCTTTTTTTTCAGTCACTTCGCCTACTACCTGTCCCTGTTCAGACACAACCATCTTCCCTTCAACTTGCCGACTCGACAATTTCACCCTGAACAACCTGGTAGACGGCGAGATCCCTATTTCCAAAGTCCAAGGGAAATGAAAGATCTGTGGTGGTCACTAGAATTTGAGATCTAATGCCTCTCAGCGCCTCAATCAGGTTGGTCCGCTTCTGCTGATCCAGCTCAGATAGAACATCGTCTAAAAGCAAAATCGGATACTCTTGATGAACCTTGTAATGATACATGATTTGGGCCATCTTGAAAGACAAAATTAAGCCCCTTTGCTGCCCTTGGGAACAATAAAATCGCGAATCATTTCCACTAAAAAGAAACTGGATGTCATGTTTTTGCGGCCCCACAAGAGATATCCCAGAATCCAATTCGGCATTGCGTAATTCTCTTAGTCGCGACCCGAGAGTTGTGTAAATCTTATCACGTTCAGGTGAGCGATAGGTCTTCCCTGAAATCACGTAATCCACGGAAATATCCACATTTTGTGAGGGAAATAGGGTTGCCATGGTTTCTCCAAGATCTGGAAGGATAGCCTGAATAGCCTCCAATCGCGAAACCGTCACTTGAGTCGCCAGGTCCAAGAAGTTTGGTTGCAAGGAGTCGAGAACTCGGTGGATTTCGCTCTGGTCAGCAAGTAGGCCTTTTTTGCTATCTCTCAACCAGCGATTTCGCGAGCGAAGCGCTCTCTGGTATTGTTCAAGGATGGTCGCCTGCCTAGGAGAATGAGAAATCACCAAATCATCGATCAGTTGGCGACGGGCATCGGGGCCTTCTTTGATTGCGCCCAGACTTTCGGGGCTGAATAAAACGCAGGGAAACCTGGCCATAAGGGCCGCTTTTGTGCAGCGCTTGTTGTTGATAGAGAATTGGCGCCTTTTGCCCTCAATGACCAATTTTATTTCATCGGTTTGTCCGCCTTTTCCTTCGACGGAAGCTATAATGGTAGCTGAGGGTAACTCGGATCGACCCAGCCATGAATTGGTATCGCCGGGTCGAAATGATCGTCCCCGACAGAGGAGATAAATGGACTCCAGGAGGTTGGTTTTCCCCTGACCGTTCTCGCCCAACAAAATATTCACTCCCGACCTAATGGGTAGATTGAGAGTGGCATAATTGCGAAAGTTTCGGATTTTGAGTCGATGAACAACCATTTATATTCGCATTGGCATTACAACGCATGTATAGCTGTCATCATCTTTCGGACGCACAAGTCCTGGCGAGAGTTGATCATTGAGCTGAATCTGTACGGTCTCGTCGTTCATGCTGCTTAAGACATCGAGGATGTATTTGGCATTAAAGCCAATGCGGATATCTTTACCGGCATAATCAACATCGATGGTTTCTCTTGCGTCACCCAATTCCGGATTATTAGAGGAAATTTCCATTCGTCCATTGGTCAAATTCAGGGTCACACCTTTGGATTTCTGGTTTGAAAACAATGAAACCCTCTTCAGTGAGGACAAAAGTGCGTCCCTCTTAACCGACAGCCTTTGATTCAAGTCCCGTGGAATAAGCTGTTGATAATTTGGATATTTTCCTTCAATAAGGCGGATCATTAGAATCGTGGTCCCACTGCGCACAACCAGTTGAGCACCTTCGATAGCCATTTCAATTGGCTCATCGACGTGGTCCAAGAGCTTGCGAATTTCATTGAGTCCCTTGCGAGGAATAATCACTCCGTTCGCACTTAATTTGTCGGCTTCATCACCAGTACTGCGCTCAATCAAACTAAGACGGTGTCCATCAGTGGCCACCATACGGAAGCCCTTACCACCGTCTTCATCGAAACGATGGAAGTAAACACCGTTAAGGTGATAACGTGTTTCGTCGTTGGAAACACTGTAAATGGTTTTTTCAATCATCTCGGACAAAACCTGGGAATCAATCTTCACGAAACTTTCTGTCGAGTAACTTGGGAATACAGGATACTCATCAGGTGAAATTCCAACGATGTTGGATTCAATTTGGTTTTGCCTGATATGAAGCCAATTGTTCTCACGTTTTTCAATTTCAATTGGCCCTTCAGGCAGTTCCTTAAGAATATCAAAAAGACTCTTAGCATTAACTGCAACACGTCCAGGTTGCTCAACAACAGCAGAAACTTGATCCGTAAGACTCACTTCCAAATCCGTAGCGAAAATTTTGAGTCGATCTCCCTCAGCATCCAAAAGCACGTTGATGAGGATGGGCATGGCGTTACGTTTTTCTACGATGTTCTGTGCTCTTGAAAGAAGGGTCACGAAATCCGCTTGTTCAATTTGCAATTTCATTGGCCTCAATCCCCTCTTAAATAACTAGTAAGTTTATATAATTAAAAACAAGTAGTAATAGTAGGGCTGTGAATAACTCATTTAATAACCTAAAAGCCCGAGAACATTTAACTTTCGTTGTGGATAAGTACCTAACAATTGTGCCGGATTAAAGTCATTCTTTTGTTGATAAGATTTTTTCCCCAGCTTTCTCACAAACATCCGCACAAAGTTATCCACAATACCTATTCACAGCCCTGTGATATTGTGGATACGCCCCTCTAAATCTTCGATATCTCTCTTTAAATCCGAATCCTTTTGGAGGTGGAGATTAATGCGCCGGATTGCATTAATCACAGTCGTATGATCTTTGCCACCCAACAGTCGACCGATCTCAACTAAGGATTTGTCTTGGTGCTTCTTAATCAACCACATCGTGACTTGGCGCGCGACAACAATGGGTTTGGTTCTTGTTCGCGACTTGAGATCACTGATTCTGACCTTAAAATGATCACTCACTAGCTTCATAATGTCTTCGCTGGTCAAAGTTGCAGTATCGTCATTGACGGCGAGAACCTTTTTGGCCAACTCAAGATTGATCTCCAAACCTTGAAGGTCAGAAAACATTTTGACCCGGTTCAGGTTACCCTCAAGTTCACGAATCGACCGTTTGGATATGCGGGCAATATAATTAACGACTTCGTTAGGCAGACGAATTCCTCGTTTCTCGGCCTTGTAACGAAGAATAGCCACGCGGGTTTCTAATTCCGGCATCGTGATATCGGCAATCAGCCCCCACTCTAGGCGGGTGCGGATGCGATCCTCTAAGCCCTTGATATCTTTAGGCATTCTATCTGAAGCTACAATAACCTGATGGCCTTTCTCGAAAAAATCATTGAGAGTGTGGAAGAACTCCTCTTGGACAGCTTCACCGCGGCCCAAGATCTGAATATCGTCCATCAGCAAAATGTCACATGATTCTCGATACCTACGGCGAAATTTATGCATCTCTTGGCGGCGGATACTGGAAATACATTCGTTTAAAAACCTCTCGGCTGAAACGTAACAGATCCTAAGATGTGGAAATTTCACGCGAATATGGTTTCCAACGGAATTTAATAGGTGGGTTTTTCCCATTCCCGTGGGTCCACATATAAATAGAGGGTTGTAATTTTCCTGCCCAGGGTTCTCGGCGATGCTGTAGGAGGCGGCATGGGCAAACTCATTGTTTCGGCCAACGACAAATGTGGAAAAGGTGAATTCCGAATTTAGGTTGTCCTTAGACACCCCAGGATTGACTGCCGACCGAGGATCTGAGCCAAAACCGCCCTGTTTTTGATAGTTTACACCTGGCGAGGAGCTTGAATTCTCATTTTGAGAGGGTTCAGGTTCTGCCACTGGAGTTATATTGGGTGAGCCGGTGACGACCATTTCGATTTCATAGGGCGACTTATAAATAGCTGAAATTTCACTACAAATCCGGTCAAAGCAGAACTCAGAAATCCACTGGCGGTGGAGTTCTGAGCGAACCCCCAAGCGAAAACAGGAGATCCCATCGTCTCTCCTTTCAATATCGAGGAGATCTGTCTCCTCAAACCAAGCCTGAAAAGGCTTGTTGTCACGATTCTTTGCTATCAGGCTGGACTTGATTTGGTTCCACAGGTCTTGCGTATCGGTCACCGACGCCCTCGTGATTAAGAATGGTTGATCTTTTCCCCTGGAGTGTGGATAAGTGGGGGACGATTAGCACGGGATTGGAATTCTTTCAATACCTTGACGAGGGTGCTGCCTTGTGGTTTTATGGCGCACCAAATCTAAGTGTTTAATAAGACGTAGGAAACCAGTCGTAAAAGTGGAGATTGGAAAATGAAAAGGACTTATCAACCAAGTCGTAGACGCAGAAAAAAGACCCATGGCTTTCGTTCACGTATGGCAACGAAAGATGGGCAACAGGTTCTATCTCGCCGCCGCGCCAAAGGCCGTAAGCGCCTGACGGTTTCTGTTGGTGGTAAGTGATTCCCAGAAGAGATTAAAAAGTCTTAGAAGTCGTTCTGAATTTCTGGAGATATCACGAACCGGTAACCAGGTGAGACCTTGTGGTTGGTTAATCCTGGCCTATCGCCAAAACACCTTAAAAGAAATGCGTTGTGGGTGGACAATTCCTCGCTATGTGGGAGGAGCGGTGGTGAGAAACCGGTTGCGCCGATGGTGCCGAGAGTATTTCCGAACAAAAACGTCTCTAAGATCCAGGTCTCTGGATATCAACATCATTTTTCGTAGGCGGGAAAAGGACTTTTTTAAGAATGTCGAGCGAGAAGAGCTGTACAGTTGTCTGGACCGGGCAGTCGGAAAACTGGCAAGAAAAGCTAAATAGGATCTTTCGCACAATTCTGTTGGGACCGGTGCAATTCTATCGGGTCTATCTCAGCAGTTGGTTGGGTGGAAACTGTCGCTTTTATCCTTCATGTTCTGAATACGCCGTTGAAGCTCTTAATACCCAATCGCCAGGCCGAGCTTGTCGTTTAATTTTTCATCGATTGTGTAAATGTCATCCTTTTGGGGAATCGGGGTACGACCCAGTACCTTGTAATGAGAGGACCAAATGAGCCAAGAGAAGCAGCCATCTTTTCTGGATAGCAAAACCATTCTCGCGATTGTATTAGTGGGCATGAGTTGGATTGCTTGGCAATCCTACATGAAAAAGAAGTACCCACATGCTTATGAACAAAAGGCCCAGGTTGAACAGTCAGCTGAGGCGACCAACAATGCTGAAGGCGGCGGATCACCTAACCAGGATACAGCCGGAAATGTGGAAAACCCTGGGAGTACTGTGGGTGATTCCAATGATCTGACAACGCCAGTGGGCATTCCCACTCCGTCAGATCGAGCCGAGTCTGTGGTACACTACGAAGACGAATATTGGTCCTTTGATATTAGCTCAAAGGGAATGGGTATTCGCAATCTTCACCTGAAGAAGTATACAGACCGTAAGAATGAGCTGGTTTCCGTGGGTCGGGGAAGTCTTGAGCCGATTTTTGCCACCAACCTCAGTGGACGCAGAGGAGAGCTTGACTTCACCATTGAGACAATTGGTGAAGGGCAGTTCAAAGGAACGGCGGTCACAGAGTCGGGGCAGATTACCAAGTTGGTGAGTCTGAGATCATCTCAGTATCTTTTCGAAACTGAAGTGGTGGCGACAGGCCTTAAACCCTCATTCGTGGGACTGACCGTCACCATGGGCGATAAGCTTTATGAGTCGAAGAAAGGGGGCTTTATGCTTCCGGCCTTTGATCACCAGGAGTTTTTTATTCGGTCGAATTCGGGAAAGGACCGACTTGCCATTAATGTAGAGAAGCTGACAGAGCTTGATAAGACGATAAATCAGGTTAGAGTGGCAGCATTGGGGACTCAGTATTTTGCTCAGGGAGTTATCGATAATTCCGATGTTATTCCCGAAGTTAAGACCTACGGAGACATCCAAGCCGGTATTGTGACGGGTCGCCTTCAGTACACGATGCTGAATAAGGCCGATGCCTTTAAGATTAGGTACAGGTCATTTGCTGGTCCCAAATCTTTCGAGATGTTGGAAAGAATTGACTCTGAATTTGCTGAGATCGTCAATTTTGGCATGTTCAGTTGGATTGCCAAGTACATCCTGCACATGATGAAGTGGTTTTACACTTTGTTGGGCAACTGGGGTCTGGCAATTATTCTTCTGACGATCATCGTTCGCCTTATCGTTTTACCTTTCGCGGTAATGTCCTACAAATCCATGAAGAACATGCAGAAGATTCAGCCTCAGATCAAAGCTCTCCGTGAGAAGTACGCTGAGGATAAGCAGCGCTTAAACCAGGAAATGATGGGACTGATGAAGAATCACCGGGTTAATCCCCTAGGTGGATGTCTTCCCATGCTGCTGCAGTTTCCAGTGTTTATTGCTCTCTATCAGGTGTTGGGTCAGAGTATTGAGCTCTATCAGGCTCCTTTTGGATTGTGGATTCATGACCTGAGTTTGAAAGATCCTTTCTATGTGTTGCCTGTATTGATGGGCATTACCATGTTTATTCAACAAAGGATCACACCCAACACTATGGATCCGGCGCAGGCCAAGGTGTTGATGTTTATGCCACTGCTGTTCACCTTTTTTATGGTGTCCTTACCCAGTGGACTGACTCTGTACATTTTTATCAGTGCGCTGTTTGGTATTTTGCAACAGATGTACTTTATGAGGGAAAAAAAAACTGAACTGAAGACAGTTGAGGTCACAGCTAAATAGGAGAATTCTGATGACTGGTTTTTTCGGTAGACTATTCGGTGGGGGAAAGAAAAAGGAATCTCTTGATGGAGATGCCGTTAGCATTATTAAAGACGTAATGTCTGGTCTGACAGAGAAGGGCGGATTTGATTTTGGTTATGAAATCTACGCGGACTCAGACAATGAGCTTCGGGTCGAGCTTACGGGTAATGATGTGGATCTGATAAAAGGGCGTGATGGCCAGCTGTTGGACGCCATTCAGTTGTTCCTTAAGCGCGTTCTGCAGCATCAGCTGCCAGAGGAAAACGTGTATGTTGCTGTCGACTGCGAGGGCTATCGTGAAGAGGCGAATCAGGCTCTACTTGATCTGGCTGACAAGCTTAAAGGCATTGCTCTTAGCAAGGGTAAGTCTGTCTATATTCGTGCTTTGCCTCCCAAAGACAGGAAAGTCGTTCACCAGTATCTGGCTGAAGATGGACGGGTGAAGAGCCGCTCTATTGGAGATGGGCATTTTAAGAAAATCAAAATATACCCGGCGAAAGATGCCGGCCGCTCAACCGAGGCAATGGCTGACTCGGTGATGTAATGATGGATAGAGGAAATGGGCATACTGGCTCGCGATCACGATACGATAGCTGCGGTGTCGACACCACCAGGTGTTGGGGGCATCGCAGTTGTCCGCATCAGTGGTGGCGGAGCGCTAGAGATCAGTCAGAGAGTCTGTCCATTTCTGCCTTCCCAGCCTGAAAGCCATCGTATTTATTATGGCTTTGCCCAAGATATAGTATCAAAAACTGACATTGATGAAGTTCTCGTCTCTTATTTTGCGGAGGGACGTTCTTTTACCGGTGAAGGAACTCTAGAGATCTCCTGCCATGGTGGAACTGTGGTAACTGCCCAGCTGTTACAAGAGCTAATTAAGGCTGGGGCTCGACTGGCCGAACCAGGAGAGTTCACCTATCGGGCCTTTCTCAATCAGCGTATAGATTTGGTGCAAGCGGAGAGCGTGTTGGGTCTGATTGAAGCCAACTCCAAACGGTCTTCCCGCTTGGCGCTCAGACAGCTAAAAGGTGAGTTGTCCAAGTTCCTGGTCGAACTTGAAGATCGCATTCATTGGATACTAGCCCACCTAGAGGCCAATATTGATTTTGCCTATGAGGACATCGAAACCGCCTCAGACCAAACTCTCATTGATCAATGCGAAGGGCTTTGGACGAGGGTAAAAGGTGTCGTCGCCAGCTATGCCCAGGGGCGGATGATTCACGACGGTGTGAGAATTGCGATTGTGGGCCGGCCAAATGTGGGTAAGTCGAGTTTGATGAACGCGTTTTTATGCGAAGACAGATCTATCGTGACCGATATTGCCGGCACCACCCGGGATCGGGTGGAAGGGTCCTGTTTGTTTAATGGGGTCCGCATTAATCTGGTTGATACCGCTGGTCTACGCGAAACCCAGGACGTGGTTGAATCCCTGGGGATCGAGCGCGCTCAAAAGGCATTGGCTGAGGCGGATCTAATTTTGTTGGTCGTCGATTTGACGGATCTCGGAGATTTTTCAGAGTTAAGGTTTCTCAAGGAGGGGTGTTCCTCTCCTCTTTGGCTGTTTGGCAACAAATCTGATCGAGTGGGCAGCGGTTCGTCAATGGAGGTTTTGCAGTCTTGGTGGGGCGAGGCCAAGAAAAGACTCAGTGATAACGAGGACTCTCAAAAAGAAGTTCGCTTGCTCGTAGGTAACACCCTGAGTGAATCGGGCCTTAATGAGTTTAGGGAAAACCTGACCAGGTTTACCGCCTCTGATTTTGCCGGTGCCTCGGCGGTGCTTAGTAATTCGCGACATTTTGAGCTGTTCACGACGATTGAAAAGGGGCTTTGCCGAGCAGTTGAACTGCTCAAGGCCGGTGAGAGTCCGGACCTGGTCGCATTTGAACTGAGAGATTCTCTTTTTGCGGTTCACGAGTTGATCGGCAAGCAGTTTGACGACGAGGTTTTGGATCGGGTTTTTAAAGAGTTTTGTCTTGGAAAGTAAACATGAGCGTATGCGATAGCGATTTTGACATTTTGGTCATCGGTGCCGGGCATGCCGGGATCGAGGCTGCAGCTGCGGCTTCCCGCTTGGGCGTGTCAGTTGGGGTGGTGACAACCAATTTGGATCGAATCGGCTATATGAGCTGTAATCCCTCCATCGGCGGTTTGGGTAAGGGCCACATCGTTAAGGAAATTGATGCTCTCGGCGGTGAAATGGGCATGGCCGCTGATTTGAACTGTATTCAGTTTAAAAGACTTAATTCCCGAAAGGGTCCTGCCGTTAGGGGTTCGCGAGCTCAATGTGACAAGGATCTCTATTCCGCCTATATGAGTCGGTTTCTGGGCGGCCTTGGTGGCGTGTCTTTGATTGAGGCTGAAGCGAAGAGTTTGTTATTGGATGGAAATGTGTGTCGGGGTGTGATCATTGAGGATGGTTCCCAGGTTCGCTCCCAGGCAGTGGTTTTGACGACCGGCACTTTCATGGGCGCCGTCATGCATTTTGGACTCAGGCAAGTTGAAGGTGGTCGGGTTGGTGACAAGGCCACGGTGGGTATTTCTGATCAGCTTAGAGAGTTTGGATTCGATGTCATTCGGTTAAAGACCGGGACCCCGCCACGCTTAAAGCGGTCGAGTATTGATTGGGAGGTGTTGGAGAGCCAGTCCGGAGATTCTCGGTTTGTTCCTTTTAGTTATCGCAGTGAAAATCGTCTGCAACTTCCGCAAATTGAATGCCATTTGGCATATACCAACGAGAAGACCCACGAGGTTATTCGCAATAACCTTCATCAATCTCCAATGTATTGTGGAGTCATTGAAGGAGTTGGGCCCAGATATTGTCCCAGCATTGAAGACAAGATCACCCGCTTTGCAGATAAGGATCGACACCAGACTTTTTTGGAGCCTGAGGGTTTGGACACGGACTCAATCTATCTCCAAGGGATTTCCACCTCTTTGCCTGAAGAGGTGCAGTATGAATTCCTCCATACAATGAAGGGCCTTGAAAAAGTGGAAATGCTCCGTCCCGGGTACGCAGTAGAGTATGACTGTGTGGAGCCAACTCAGATTTTTCACACTTTGGAATCGCGGCCGATTGAGAATTTGTTTTTGGCCGGTCAGATCAACGGGACGAGTGGATACGAAGAGGCTGGTGGACAGGGCTTGGTGGCTGGAGCGAATGCAGCCTTGAAGTTTCTCAATCGGGGTGAGCTAATTTTGAGCCGGGATCAGGCCTATATTGGAGTACTGATTGATGACCTGGTAACGAAGGGAACTAAGGAGCCTTATCGCATGATGACGGCCAGGGCTGAGTTCCGCTTGAATCTTCGAGAGGACAACGTTCTTGAGCGGCTCTCTGGTCTTGGAGCGAGGTCAGGATTGCTGAGCCTTGAGGCCAGAAAGCGAGTTGATGACATTTTGCAACGACGAAAGGCGATGCTCAGAAGCCTGGATTTGGGTCGGTTGGTTCCAAATGAAGCCACTCAATCTCGGCTTCGGGCAATAGGTACTGCGGTTTTAACAAAACCCTTAAGTTTCAGTGACCTACTGCGGCGGCCCGAAATTAGCTGTTTTGAAATGACGCAGCTAGGCATTGAGATTGATAACGACGAGCGAGTGTGGGAGCCGGTGGAAATTCAAGTAAAGTACTCGGGCTACATTATGAGACAGCAGGAAATGATTAATCAGGCGCAAAAAATGGAAAATGTGTTGTTGCCTAACAATATGCGCTACAATGAAGTGCTTGGCTTGTCGAGAGAAGAGGTTGAAAAGCTCGCTCGAGTGCGTCCTCGGACCTTGGGCCAGGCCGGTCGGATTAGTGGAGTGAATCCTTCTGCAATTCAAGCCTTGGTTGTTTTTTTGAAGGCAGCTGAACGTCGTCGGGAGCGGGATGTCATTGGGAACCCAAAGTGAGTACGAAAACAAGTTGTGGAGAATCAATGAGTGGTTTCCTGAGCTCTCGGAAGACGCCAGGCGTCAACTAAGAACCTACCACGTCGAGTTGATTACCTTTAATCGTGCAATCAATCTGATTTCTAATCGATCTGAGGAGAACGCGGACTTGGTCCATTTTGCGGACTGTGTTCTTGGCTGTCAGCTGCTTCTTAAGTCTTGTACGGGCCCGACCGTTTATGATTTTGGCTCGGGGAATGGCTTGCCTGGTATCGTACTGGCGATTTTGGCTCCCGAATTTGAGATTCGTTTGGTTGAGAGTGATGCGAGAAAGGTTGAGTTTCTGAAGCACGTGGCTAATCGGATTGGCCTCCCCAATGTCACTCCACTGCATATGCGGGCTGAGGATGTGGCGGACAACAGTGTTCAATGGGGAGTTTCTAGGGGATTCGCTTCTATCTCAAAGTCGTTGTTGTTTGCTCGCAAAGCGTTTCAGGTCGGTGGGCAGTATTTTCACTTTAAATCCGAGTCTTGGGTGCGCGAAGTGGCTGACATCCCCTCTCAGATGTGCAGGTTTTGGGTACCCATGCTTGTGGATGATTACTCTTTACCCGTAGGCAATGTCCGACTATCCATTGTAGTGACTAAGAAGGTTGGATAGGTAGGAGTGTTCCACGTGGAACATTTGGGCCTATTTTTCGGATTTTTGTGCCACAAATCGGTCGGTCATTTTGGGAACGCGTACGCTCCAGCTTCGAGGTGCCTCTCGCAAGCGCTTATTGACCAAGTAAAGCTGGTATTCTTTTGGATCGGGCCAGCTTTCACCATTGTCAAAGGCAATTGAGTAGGCACGCCTACCCTCCACCCGTCTTCGTTCGGCGCGAATTCGATAGTAGTTAGTCATTTGAGTATAATAGGTGATCTTTTTTGCTGATGAGGAGATCTTCTTCCTCGCTACTTTGAGGTCCATTCCATTGGAGCCGGCCAACTCCAACTCTTCCAGATTCTCCTCTTGGGTTTTCGTCTCTTCTTTCAGTTTTTTCTCATAGTCCTTATGCAGAGTAGTCATGTCTTTGTAGATGGGATCCTTCAGCTCAGGGTTCGGGTCCCGACTTCTGCAGGAAACCAGGGAAAAAACGAGCGCGACTGCTCCTATTGAGAAGAAAACTCTCTCACATTTGAACATTTTTTCTAGACTCCCTATGTTCCACGTGGAACAATCGGACGATTCCTAGGTTTTTTTGAGTCAGAAGCATCATAATGAGACACTTACAATCGAGGAAACTATGGCCAGGACCATTTGCATAGCCAACCAAAAGGGCGGAGTAGGCAAGACGACCTCATCAGTGAATATCGGTGCGGCGCTTGCTGCCATCGGCAAAAAGGTTCTTATCCTAGATATGGATCCCCAAGGGAACGCCTCTTCTGGGCTTGGCGTTAAGCGCTACGAGAACCAAGAGAACAATATTTATCATGTCCTAATAGGAGAGAAGACCCTTCCCGAGGTCATCCAAAAAACCGACAACCCAAATTTATGCGTTGCGCCAGCAAATCCAGACCTGGTCGGGGCAGAAATAGAGCTTGTTGACGTTGCGCATCGTGAATATCGCCTCAAAGAGGCCATTACTAAGGTAGCCGACGACTATCATTATATTGTTATTGATTGCCCCCCCTCCCTTGGCCTTTTGACAGTGAATTCACTGACAGCGGCAGATACCTTTCTGGTTCCACTTCAATGTGAATATTACGCCCTAGAGGGACTCAGCCAACTCCTCAATACGGCGGGATTGATTAAAAAGAACCTCAATCCTCAGCTCAAAATCGAGGGAATTTTGCTGACCATGTTTGATACGAGAAACAATCTCAGCCACCAGGTTGTCACCGAAATCCAAACGCATTTTGGCGATAAAGTATTTAAGGCGGTCATCCCTAGGAATGTGCGCCTCAGCGAGGCCCCGAGCCATGGGAAATCCATTCTTGATTATGACCCCAAGTCTATTGGAGCACGAAAATATCTGGAACTTGCCAAGGAGCTGGATGCCAAGGTGTACGGTCCAAAAAAGCCGTTGGATGCGGACTCAGAGACGGAGATTGTTGAACCTGTCTTGAACCAAGCGCCCGAGGAGCACAGTCATGTCTGAGCAGAAAGAGATTACCGCCAAGAAAACTCCAAAAAAAACGGCTCTCGGAAGAGGCTTAGGAAGCCTGCTTGGAAACTCTACCCCCATTGAAGAGGAGCCTCTCACTAAGCTCCCACCCATGAAGTCAGAAACCAACTCTGCTTTAAAAGAAGGATTTATTGAATCACCTGCTCAACCGAAGATTCCAGATACAGCACGTGTCTGGAAGATTGCGGTAGACAAGATCTATCCAAATGTAAATCAGCCCAGACAGGTATTTGACGCAGAGCCACTTAAGGAGCTGAGTGCCTCCATTCGCGAAAAGGGAGTCCTTCAGCCAATTGTTGCTAGAAAAATGCCTGACGGTGGATATGAAATCATAGCCGGTGAGCGCCGATGGAGAGCCGCTCAGCAGGCGGGCCTCCATGAAGTGCCAGTCATTCTTAAGGAATCCGATGACCAAGAGGCAATGGAACTCGCTCTCATTGAAAATATCCAAAGAGCGGATTTAAATCCAGTTGAAGAGGCTGAGGCCTACGCTCACCTGATCAAGAAGTATAACCTCACACAGCAAAAGCTGGCTGAACAAGTGGGCAAGGATCGTGTCACCATAGCCAACACCATGCGTCTCCTCAATTTGGCTCCTGAGGTGAGGGTTATGGTGTCAAAGGGGGAGATCTCCATGGGGCAGGCTAAGGTGTTGTTGTCCGTGGACGACCCCAAGGTCCAGCGCCAATTGGCGAAAAAGGTGTGCAATGACAAGTTATCTGTTCGTGCGACTGAAAAGCTGGTTCTCAAAAGATTCAAGCAACCTCAGGGCAACAATGGAGTGGAAGAGATCGACATTTCCGGGCGCTTGGCTAAAGGCCTTGCCGATGAGTTGCAAAAGATCATGGGAACCAAGGTCGCCATTGATTACTTTGGCGGTAAAGGTAAAATAGCCATTAGTTTCTATTCGGATGATGAACTCAACCAGATGGCGGATAAGTTTCGAACAGCATGGCAGAAGTAGGTCGATTTCCCTCAGATCAAATTCAAGAATCCGTACAAATGGGCCAGGTCACTGCCCTTCTGGACCATGGAGCCTCATTCGATGGTCGCCTCACCTTCGAAGGCACCGTTAGAATCGGCGGACATTTTCATGGTGAAATCTTTACCAATGACACTCTGGTGATTAATCCAGGAGCCAAGGTCGAAGCCCAAATTGAGGCTGATGTCGTCATCATTAGTGGAGCAGTTAAGGGAAATATTTTTGCGCGGAGTCGCGTCATCATGCACCCGCCTGCGATCTTCAAGGGCACAGTCACCACCCCGAGTCTGAGAATCGACGAGGGAGTGGTATTTGAGGGCGCCTCCTATATGCCCAAAGTCTAAAGGAAATACCCACCATTTTGGCTTGACCCCTTTGCTGTGGCGTTGCTAAATCCTATCAAATTTTTCACAGGGATTTCAATGCTATGGAAATTCTGACGGCTCTTGGTGTGGATTCCACCCTGGGAATTCAGTTCATCATTTTCATCGTCGCTTATATTTTTCTAACGACCTTGGTCTTTAAACCCTATCACCGTGCTTATGAAGAACGGGTCAGGCGCACCGAAGGCAATACCGATTTGGCTGAGAGAATTCTCACTGAGTCCAAAGACCTTGAAGTTCAGTTTGAGCAAAAGGCCCGGGCTCTTAATAATGAAACCAAGATTATCTACGATCACTCCAGGTCCGAGGCCATGAAGGAGTATGATCGCATGGTCTCTCAAGCCCGTGAACGAGCCAAATCAATCATGGAAAAAACGCGCCTGCAGATCGCACATGAATTTGAAAATGCACGCTCAGAAATGAATAAAGAAATTCCCGGAATCACCAAATCCGTAGTGCAAAAAATGATGGGACAAGAGGTTTGACAGTGAAGAAGTTGGTTATCCTTATTTTAGTAACTCTCGCACCCATGCTGGCCTTAGCGGCATCAGGTGGCGGTGGCGAACATGATGCGCATCATATTCCTTGGGGTGCGTTGGGGCCTCAGTTTTTGAATTTTGGGGCGGTTTTGATTTTGATTTTGGTGTTTGGCCGTAAGCCCATCATGGCCCACTTCCAGCAACGTCATCAGCAGTATTCCGATTTGGTAACTAGAGCAGAAAAGGCCAAAGATGAGGCTGAAACTCAGAAGCGTAAAATTTTTGAACGCTTGACCAAACTGGAAAAAACATCAAACGAAAGCATTGAAAAGGCCCGGGCGGAGGCTGCAGACCTAAAAAATCACATTATCAAGGACGCCGAAAAACTGTCTCAAAAACTAGAAACTGAAGCAGGCCGTTCCGCCTTATTTGAACTTGAGCGCGCTAAAAACGAACTTCGTAGTGAAATGATCCAAATTGCTATCTCGGCGGCCAAGGAAGCCTTGGTGGATGAGGTCGACGATGGCAAGCAACAAAAGCTTCAGACTGAATTTGTTGAGAAGATACAGGTGGTAAGATAAATGGCCGTTTCAGAAGTTGCGACCAGGTATGCGAAGGCTTTATTTGATCTAGCGGCAGAGAACAACAACGCCAAGCCAGCTCTTGAGCAAATGCGCGCGCTAAAGAACATTTTTGAGAAGGACCAGGAGTTGCTGGGCTTTCTTAAATCCCCACTGATCAAGACGGAAGAAAAGGAGAAGTCTCTGGCCCAAGCCTTAAAGGGGGCAGGTCTCTTGAATGAGGTTGAGTCCTTTCTTCTCCTTCTGGCCGGTAAAAACCGCTTACCTTTGTTTAGCGAGATACTTACCGCTTACCAAACCCTTACGGATGAGGCGAATGGAGTCACCCGCGGGGTGGTCCGGTCGGCAACAGTTTTGAGTCAGAACGACCGCAAGCGGATTGAAGAAACGGTATCTAAATATACCAATAAAAACGTGATTTTGACTTATAAAGAGGATGAGGAGTTGTTAGGTGGCCTGATTGCTGAGGTTGGCAGTTACACATTTGACGACACTCTGACGTCGCATTTGAAAAGATTAAATGAAGAACTTAAGAGGAGTGCTCACTAACGATGGAAATCTCAATCAGAGCTGATGAAATTAGTCGGGTTCTTAAAGAACAAATTAAAAACTACAAGAAAGACGTCGAGGTCAGCGAGACCGGAAGCGTATTGGCTGTGGGTGACGGTGTGGCCCGTGTTTACGGACTCGACAATGCCATGGCGGGTGAGCTAGTGACCTTTCCAGGTGAAATCGCCGGAATGGTATTGAACCTGGAAAAAGACTCTGTCGGTGTGGTAATTTTTGGTGAAGACAGAGGAATTAAAGAAGGTGACACGGTCAAGCGCACCGGAAAAATCGTTCAGGTTCCCGTAGGTGAAGCCCTTCTCGGGCGGGTTGTGAACTCTCTTGGTCAGGCAATTGATGGCCGTGGACCAATTGAAAGCCCCCACTCCCGAGTCGTGGAATTGAAGGCCCCTGGAATCATTAAGCGTCACCCTGTACACGAGCCCTTGCAAACGGGCCTTAAGGCGATCGACTCCATGATCCCAATTGGACGTGGGCAGCGAGAGTTGATCATTGGTGACCGGCAAACTGGCAAAACGGCAATCGCGGTGGACACCATCATCAATCAAAAAGGAAAAGACGTTCAGTGTTTTTACGTGGCTATCGGACAAAAGCAGTCAACGGTGGCTCTGGTTGTGGAAAAGCTGAGACAAGCAGGCGCCATGGACTACACAACTGTCATTGCGGCGACCGCAAATGAACAGGCGCCATTGCAGTTTATCGCTCCATACACGGGATGTGCGATGGCTGAATATTTCCGCGATACAGGCCGCCACGCCCTGATTATTTACGATGATTTGACCAAGCAGGCACAGGCCTATCGTCAAATGTCACTGCTTCTTCGCCGCCCTCCTGGTCGTGAGGCCTTTCCTGGAGACGTTTTTTATCTACACTCTCGCCTGCTAGAGCGTGCGGCAAAGCTGAGTGAAGATGCAGGCAGTGGTTCATTGACGGCACTTCCGATTATTGAAACTCAGGCAGGCGATATTTCGGCCTACATTCCTACTAACGTAATTTCTATTACTGATGGACAGATCTTTCTTGAGTCAGATTTGTTCTATAAAGGTATTCGTCCGGCAGTTTCGGTCGGTAAATCAGTGTCTCGTGTGGGTGGTGCGGCGCAAATTAAGGCTATGAAGCAGGTTGCCGGTACACTTAAACTTGAGCTGGCCCAGTTCCGCGAGCTTGAGGCTTTCGCGGCCTTTGCATCAGATTTAGATAAAGCAACCCAGGCCCAGCTGGCTCGTGGACGTCGGTTGGTTGAGATTCTTAAGCAGGGTCAGTATAGCCCCTACTCTGCGTCTGAGCAGGTTGTTCTGATTTATGCTGCAACAAATGGCTACATTGACGACGTTCCAGAGGCGGACGTTCCCCGTTTCGAATCTGAACTGATGGATTTTATCCAACAAAAGTACAAGAACGTCGTTCAGTTGTTGGACGAGCACAAAGCCATCAAGGACGAAGTTAAGAGTGCGATGGTTGAGGCTCTGGAAGAGTTTAAAGCCGTTTTTAAAGCAGCGGTTAAATAATAAGGTTTATAAAGCATGCCGAGCTTAAAGGACATACGAGTAAGAATTGCGAGTGTTAAAAACACTCAGCAAATTACCCGGGCCATGAAGATGGTTTCGGCGGCCAAATTGCGTCGGGCGCAGAACAATATTGTGAATCTGCGGCCCTATGCAAATAAGGTCCTTTCGGTGATTGCGGACATTGCGGCCACGCACCGGGTTTCTCACCCACTGCTGAGCCCCAGTCCTCACCCGAAAAAGATCCTGTTGGTTGTGGTCACCAGTGACCGGGGATTGTGCGGTGGATTTAATGCCAACGTGAATAAGTTTGCCGAGCGCTTTTACAAGGAGAACAAAGATCAGTATGAAGTACTGGACTTTTTGTTTGTCGGACGTAAAGCGGGCGATTACTTCAGGCGGCGTCATATCACCGGAATCGACACTATTACAAATCTTGCCAGAGACATTTCCTACGTGTTAGCTGCGTCAGTTGCCGAGCGATTGATGAAGAGCTACAGCGAGGGCGGCTACGACGAAATTCGCCTGGTCTACAATGAGTTTAAGTCGGCGATTGCACAAAATCTTGTCTGTGAAACCCTGTTACCGATTGATTTGAGCCAGGGAACTCTTCATGAGCAAACGGATTCCAAGTTTTCCAAGGACTTGATCTTCGAACCTGCGCCTGAAGAGATCATCGACGAGCTTCTGCACAAGCATTTTGCTGTGCATGTGTATCGTTGTATGTCTGAGAGTGTGGCTGCTGAACATGCCGCTCGAATGACGGCGATGGAAAACGCCACAAATAATGCAAAAGAAATGATCGATAGTCTTACACTCACCTATAACAAACTCCGCCAGGCCTCGATTACGAAAGAGTTGATTGAGATCTGCAGTGGAGCTGAAGCGTTGAAGGGATAAAGGGAGCGAAGAATGGAAAATGGAAAGATTGTTCAAGTAATGGGTCCAGTTGTGGACGTGGAATTTCCCGGAGGAGAACTCCCCCCGATTTATACAGCCTTGAAGGTTACAAATAAATCTATCGATGACCGCGACTGGAACCTGGTTTTGGAAGTTGCCCAGCACCTTGGCGACCGAGTGGTAAGAACGATTGCAATGGACTCTTCGGAGGGTTTGGTTCGGGGTACGGCAGTTCAAAATACGGGCGACACCATTACCACCCCGGTTGGCCCTGAAGTTTTGGGCCGAATTCTTAATGTGGTTGGTGAGCCCATCGATGAGAAGGGTGAAGTCAAGGCAAAGGAGCGCTGGCCGATTCATCGTCCGTCTCCAAAGTTTGAGGATCAGGCAACAGCTCAAGAAATGCTCATGACTGGAATTAAGGTTATTGACCTTCTCGCCCCCTACGCAAAGGGTGGTAAGATTGGTCTTTTCGGTGGTGCCGGTGTGGGTAAGACGGTTCTTATTCAGGAGCTGATCCGCAACATCGCCACGGAGCACGGCGGTTACTCTGTTTTTGCCGGTGTGGGCGAGCGGACTCGTGAAGGAAACGATTTGTATCGTGAGATGACGGAGTCAGGAGTTATTAACAAAACCGCTCTAGTGTTTGGACAAATGAATGAGCCTCCTGGAGCCCGTGCCCGCGTGGCCCTGACCGGCCTGACGCAGGCGGAGTACTTCCGTGATACCGAAGGACAAGACGTTCTACTGTTTATTGACAACATCTTCCGTTTTACCCAGGCAGGTGCTGAGGTATCAGCTCTCTTGGGTCGTATTCCTTCGGCGGTGGGTTACCAGCCGACTTTGGGTACAGAGATGGGAGCCATGCAGGAGCGGATTACTTCTACTAAGAAGGGTTCTATTACATCTGTGCAGGCAGTCTACGTTCCTGCGGATGACTACACGGATCCGGCACCAGCGACGACATTTACTCACTTGGATGCGACAACAAATTTGGATCGTGATATTGCGGCCCTTGGTATTTATCCAGCGGTTCACCCACTGACCTCAACGTCGCGAATTTTAACTGCGGACGTTGTTGGTGAGGAGCATTACCGTACGGCCCGAGACGTACAGGCCCTGTTGCAGCGCTATCGCGAACTGCAAGACATTATCGCGATTTTGGGTATGGATGAGTTGTCTGAGGATGACAAATTGGTTGTGGCTCGTGCCCGTAAGGTTCAACGCTTCTTGTCTCAGCCCTTCTTCGTTGCAGAGCAGTTTACAGGTATGCAAGGTAAGTACGTGGATATCAAAGAAACAGTTCGTGGATTCCGTGAGATCCTTGATGGAAAACATGACTCGGTACCTGAGCAGGCGTTCTATCTTGTGGGTACGATTGAAGATGCGCTCGAAAAGGCGAAGCGCCTGTAATGATCTGGCAGTCTAGTGAGGCTGTGAGGAGCTGAATATGTTTAAGTTAACTCTGGTAACTCCGGAGAAAAAGATACTTACTGATGTCGAGGTCGACGAAGTCGTGGTCCCGGCCTTCAAGGGCGAGATCAACATTCTTCCCGGCCACGCTCCCCTGATGTCGACTTTGGGAGTGGGAGTTTTGCGCTATAAGCTAAAGGGAGGCAGTGGGTTTTCCTCAGCCGCAATTAGTTGGGGGTATTGTGAAGTGAACCCTCAGGGCGTCAGCATTCTTGCTGAAACTGCGGAAACTACAGAAGAGCTGGATCGCGAGAGAATTGAAGCTGCTCGGAAAAAGGCCGATGAAATGTTGCTATCCGGAAAGCTGGATGCGGAAGAGATCGTTAAGTACCAGCGCAAGATTCGTCGGGCAGAGACTCGTCTGGCGCTCCTAGATAAAAAGTAGATTGAATCACAGGTTTCACTCTGACAAAGGGCTGCTGATCTGCGGCCCTTTTTAGTTTTGCAGTCGTAGTTTACGCTTTCTTAAAACGCGCAGCCGGGCTTCATTTGCCTCAGAGGTTGGTTCGCGAAGCTGATCAAGACTGGGCTCTTTTTTGAGGTACTCCGCAATCCATGCACCAGAACGGAAATTTCTGGAGTTTAGATTCACCACCGCCAAAAACTGATTGGTGTTAAAAATTGCTCCCGGGTTGGTCGTGTTAACAACCAGCATCCTGGCCTTGGATGTCTCGTCAAGGTTGTTCAGAATGCGGACTGTCCCCGTACCAGTTGCGTAGTAAATGGCAATTGCGTCGGGTCGAATGGCGAGGGCTTTGGAAATCTTGGGATCGTACTTTGGAGAGAGGCCGCGAAACTTAGCCCCCTGTCCCCAGGCATCCCTAAAGGTGTAAAAAAATCTTGGATCGGCGGTAAACACCAGGGCATCGGTGAGATCGCGGCCAGCTCCCTCGAGGTAAGAGTATCCACGCATGGATTTGTCCAAGTTAGCTTGGCTCACTCGGTTGGTAATATCTTTGAGTTCACCAACAAGCTGGGTAAATTGGGTGAGAAACTCGCTACGAGGTACCTCAGCCTTTTCTTTGGGATTTAGTGAGAGTTTGACCCTCAATATCCGTCTCACACTTTCATCAACACGAGCCAATGTGATACGCCCACTTTCCACAGCGTCCCTGACCGCAATTAAGGCCTCTCGTTGTTTGCGCGGAGTCCAGGCCACCATCACCTGGTCGCATCCAGCAATAATGGATCGCACGGCACGCTCCCCAACTCCGCCGATAGTACCGGCGGCACTCATTTCGATGTCATCCGTGATAACCAGGCCTGGATAATTAGCCCTTTTTCGTAACACATCTTCGATCAGCATTTTGGAAAAGGTGGCTGGGACCCCAGAAGGATCAATATTTGGGAACGCAATGTGGGCGACCATGATTGCACTTGGGTACTGAAACTTTGCAAACCAATCAAAGGGAATCAACGCAGACTTTTCAAGCTGTTCGAGGGTGTCGAGCTTCTTTGGAAGGGCTAGGTGGCTATCGGTAATAACGCCGCCGTGCCCTGGGTAGTGTTTAGAGGTGGGAATGACTCCAGAGTCCGCCAATCCTGTCGAATAAGCCTCGCCATAGAGCTTCACCTTCTGCGGATTCTGCCCAAATGATCTATTACCGATGAAGGAGTTTTGGTAAGGATCAGATAGGTCCATCACCGGCGCCAGATTCATATTAAAACCTAATAGAGAGACGATCTTTCCAGTAATAGCTCCAGCATCGCGCACTAGTTTGGTGTCTTCGGTCATACCTAGGGCAAGGGCACTGGGAGGTGCAGGGTTCGTCTTAATGCGGGTTACAGTGCCTCCCTCCTGGTCCACCATTAGCAGCATGGGAAGGCCGATCTCTTTTAGCGAGAGCTCCTGGATTTGCTTATTGAGAGTGAAAATTTGCTGAGGAGTTCTAATATTGCGACGAAAAACAATAAACGATCCAGGCTTAAATTTGTGAATTAAACCTCTGATATGGCCGTCAATTTGTTGGCCACGGAAGCCTAAGACGAACATCTGACCGACTTTTTCTTCCAAGGTCATGCGGGCGAGCTTCTCTTCAATCTTGCCTTTGTCCACCTCATTGAGGGGTAGAGCCTGACCGTAAGCCGAGAAACCTGAGATCAAGGTCACCACGACCAAGGACGGGATTATGAACCGATACAGCCAACCACCCAAAACACAAAGGAGATTCCAAAATTTCTTGGGTATAATATTGGCCATGATCAACAGATTCCAGTTAGTTAAACGCATTCCTCTCGCTTTGTTGATCGGCATATTATTGATAGGTATTGATAGTTTGGCCGAAACACCGGACCTCCGTCTTGCCAATCAGGAAAGGCTACCGGCCAGTGAAAACGATCCTAATGACGGCCTTGTTGTGGTCGAACCAACAAACGTGGTGCCCATCAGCCGTAGCGGGGAGTTCAAGCTATTACCCTACAAGGACAGGCGCCGGAAGTGGGGCAAAACCTTCAGCATTTCCTACAGCATGTTCGCTCCGGTCTACTATGAACCAAATTTTTATGCGGTTAACTTCGAGGAGATCTACACCTCTGATGACATTCCATTGATTGAACTCAACTTCAGCTGGAAGAGGAATTATGGATTTGGTTCACTCGGCATTGAGTTCGGCCTAGGAATCTACGAAAATGAATCCGACGTCGTTGAACTTCCTTCGCGTCTGAAGATCTACCCGATTAGACTCGGGGCGGTGTTCGCCATGGACAACCTCTTTGAGGAACCACTGTTTGTTCCATATATTTCGGGAGGAGCCTACACAGTTCACTATGCCGAAGAGGTGGCTTCAAGTTCAGTTAATGGATTTACCCAGGCCTCATTTTACGTGGCCGGAGGCTTGATGATGCAACTCAACTGGATCGACAAGCAGGCTGCGCTGGAATCCTATGTTGATTCGGGAATTGAAAACACCTACCTTTTTATAGAAGGGCGCAAATTTTTTGCCTCGTCGGCGACGAAAGACCCTGACTTTGAGACAGACTTACACGGGACGGCCGGGTTTCGGGTTGAGTTCTAGTGTTTTGTTGGCAATAAGCGCTTAAGTAAAACCAGTTCCTCGTAAACGTTGGGCCAAGTGATATCATTCATGCGTACGATCAGACGGCTGTCAGGCGTAAGAGCAAACTTTTTATTTTCCCGGGAGGTCAATTCGATCACCTTATCAACCGGAAGGTTGGTTTGATCCGTAAAGGCCAAAGAGATTCGCTTGGCTCCTGCATTTAAATCTTTTACCCCCAAATCACAACAAAGCCGTCGGATCAGCATGATCCCGAGTAGGTTTAAGACCTCATCGGGAGGTTTACCAAATTGGTCTCGGAGCTCCTCTTCAATTCTCTCCAAATCCTCTGGAGAGCGAATTTCGGTCATGGATTTGTAATAGAAAAGACGTACACGGATATCAGATATGTAGCGGTCGGGGATAAAGGCGGGAATTCTAATGTTGATCTCGGGCTCCAAGTCTTCCATTTGCTTGGGATCACCTTTGGCATTGCGAACCGCCTCATCAAGTAGCTCCATGTAGAGCTCGTAACCGATGGCATTGATATGCCCGGACTGGTCTTGTCCAAGCAAATCCCCTGCTCCACGCAATTCTAGGTCGTAGTGGGCGATGCGAATCCCGCTGCCAAGAGCCGTGTTTTCCTGGAGAACCCGCAGGCGCTCCTGGGCGTCGGGATCAATCCGCCGATTTGGTGGAATCAACAAATAGCAGTAGGCGCGCTCCTTACTGCGCCCTACCCGTCCCCGCAATTGGTATAGCTGACTCAGGCCAAAGTGGTCAGCCCGGTCGACAAACATAGTGTTTGCCCTGGGAATGTCCATTCCAGATTCAATGATGGTTGTACAGATTAGAACATCAAGCTCGTGGTTAAAAAACTGAATCATGGTCTTCTCTAGCTGGTCTTCTTCCATTTGACCATGAGCCACGGCCATGCGCACATCGGGTAGGAGAACTCTCAATTCATCAGCTAATGCATATATACTCTGCACGCGGTTGTGGATGAAAAAAACCTGGCCACCACGACCAATCTCAGCCATCACCGCTTTGCGAATAGTCTCCTTATCAAACTTGCAGACGAAGGTTCGCGTTGGTAGACGATCGAGCGGAGGAGTATTAAGAAGGCTTAGGTCCCTAATCCCTACAAGACTCATGTGCAAGGTTCGGGGAATGGGCGTGGCCGAGAGGGCCAAGGTATCCACACTGGCCTTCATTTTGCGCAGGGTCTCTTTGTGTTTGACGCCGAACTTTTGTTCTTCATCGACAATCAACAATCCGAGGTTTTTGAATTTTATGTCTTTACTCAATAGCCTGTGGGTGCCGATGACAATATCGACCTTTCCCTCTTCCATCTCCCTGAGTGTTTGTTTGATCTCCTTTGCTGGAACAAAGCGATTCAACGACTTAACTGTCACCGGCCACTGAGCAAATCGTTTGCGGAAGGTCCGCGTGTGTTGAAAGGTCAGAACCGTGGTGGGAGCGATGACAGCCACTTGTCTCCCATCTTCGACAGCCTTAAAGGCTGCTCGCATGGCGACCTCCGTCTTGCCAAACCCGACATCACCACAAAGCAATCGGTCCATGGGTTGAGGGCCGGTCATGTCGGACAGGACATCGCCGATCACCTTGTTTTGATCTTCAGTTTCCTCATAGGGAAAGGCATTTTCAAAGCTAAAAAAATTCTCATCGGCCTCAGAAAAAGGCGGGCGTTCTACCTGAGCTCGTTTTGCGTAGAGCTGCAGCAGGTCCAAGGCCATATCACGGAGATGTTTTCGAACCTTGGTTTTGGTCTTTTCCCAACCCGTGCCACCGAGTTTGTCCATTAATTTCGGCGAGGCCGGCCCCGAGTATTTCTGAATTTGACCTATGCGATAAACGGGCAAGTACAGGCTGTCGTTATCTTTATAACGAAGATGGATCATTTCCGTCGGCACACCCTGGATGTCCATGATCTTGAGGCCCTCGTAAATGCCGACGCCATGGAGCTTGTGAACGACGAAGTCCCCGGCCTTCAAATCGCCAAAGGTAACGGCATTAGCTCGCTGAGCGAGAGTGCCCTTTGTCTGATAGTCCCGGCGAGCTTTCTTGTGGCCCCAAAAATCCGAATCTCTAAGAAAAACGATTTTGTCTGGGTTAGATTTAACGGTTTCAGGCCAAGGCCCAACAAACAGATGCACAAGATTTGGATTTCTCGACTGGGCATCCTGACAGGTGGTCCAAGGCAAATGAATCAACTCAAAAACCTCTGTATCTAACTCGCACTTCTCCAGTAACAAGTTGATCCGACTGGCACTGCTTTGCGAGTGAGTACAAATAAAAACAGCAAAGCCATCCTCTTTAAGCTGGGTGATCTTTTCCCTGATGTAGGGGATTTGCTCGGCCGGCTTATTGAGCAGTGCAACGGCCTGCTTGCGGAACTCAGCCATGTCGGGTGCGGGGTATTCAATGATGTTGGCAAAATCTTCCTCTTCAGAGCTCCATTCTTCAGCAAGGTGTATTTTAGAAAAATCAATACGGCGAGTACCCCCGGGCCAGGGCGCTTGCTCCAGGCTGTCGTACAAATCTTCAACTGAAGGGCGGATAACAGCGGATGGAGAGCCTAAGTAGTCGGCCTTCATGGACTCGCGGGTTAAATCGTGATGGCGAGCAACTTCGAGGGGGTCGACAGTTGTCACGGACAAATCACAGCAGAAATGGTCTAAAGGAGATACTGCCTGAGGATAAAAACAGCGCAAAAGAAACTCCACTCCGGGGAAAAACTGACGCTGGGTGAGAGAGTGAAGGACCATTTCGATTTCGCTACTGTCAATCTCTCGGTCCCGAATGGTCGCCCGGTACCTAGCAATGACATCCTGGAGATGGTCTTCGTCGTAAACGATTTCCCGAGGGGGCAATAATACCATCTCACTAAGATCGCCGTCCTCGCTGCGTTGGGTTTCAGGATCAAACGGGCGAATGGATTCGACTTCGTCCCCAAAAAGCTCAAGTCGAGTGGGTTGGATGTGAAAGGGGGAGTAGATGTCCAAAATTCCGCCGCGAAGGGCATAGCCGCCGACCTCATCTACCACGCTGACATTTTGGTATCCAAGTAGACCAAGCTGTTTATAAAAGTCCGAGTCGAGAGACTGGCCCTTTCGAATCCGCAAGGTCCTACGCGACAAATCATCGAACGGGAGAGTCCTTTGCAAGAGGGCCATCACCGAGGAAACAAAGATCTGGCCGGGCCTAGCCTCTTGAGCCGCCGCCAGCCACTTAATCCTTTGCGCCGTCACCCTGGGATTGGGGTACAGATTATCGTAGGGACTAACGTCAAAACCGGGAAGGACATAAACAGGATGTAGGGGTGTAAAAAAGGTCAGTGCCTCAACGAAACGGACCACATCGTCGTCTGTGGGAAGGACCACCAGTCGGGCCTTCCCCCCATCCCAGGGAATTGAATCCGCGACCATGCCCGCAGCCAAGGTGTACGAGGTCGTTCCCACAACATGGAGATTGCGGGTGGAATCCTTTTCCCAGGCATGAGCCACCAGGGTCCCTAAACGAGGGTGCCAAGGTTCGGCGGGATTTGTCTTGGTACCCATTGCGGGACTACCAATTGATGGAGTTGGTACGTCCTTGAAATCCATTGATTTGATCACACTTAATTCACCGCACCAAAAATGCAACACATTTTCCAGAGCCGCTTAATGCAAGGCACCAAACGTCACTGGTTGGGGATCAACTGTCGATTGGGGAAGGAATGATATCTTCTTGAATCCATTGAATTATCTTGGCCTCTTTCGCCGCACTCTGTATATATAGAGGCTCAACAACCATGTCCTGTTTTTTGCTCGGAGTGTGGCATGTCACCCATGGTAACCATTCTTGTTCTTGGCGTCTTTGTCGCCCTTTTTGGAACAGCATTAATCGTAGTTTCATCCCTGTTGGGACCCAGACTTCCACAAGCAGAAATGAAAAAGCGGCCCTATGAGTGTGGGCTCGAAGGCGAGATTAAGAGCGACACCAAAGTTCCGGTGAAGTTTTACTTAACCGCCATTCTCTTTATCCTTTTCGATATCGAAATCATCTTCATGTATCCATGGGCGGTTGCCTACGGGGATTATCTTTCTGCCGGCAAGGGTGTTTACATTTTTATCGCCATGGCGGTCTTTTTGGCGGTGTTTATTTTTGGACTTCTTTGGGAAATCAAATCGAAAGCCCTGGAGTGGGAATAAATGGGACAAGACATATTTGAGATTTCAATCAACGCCATCAAGATGGTGTTGATTTTTTTAATGATGGTGCAAATTGTGCCCGTGTTGGTGTGGGTTGAAAGACGAGGCTCGGCCTTTATTCAAAATCGTTTGGGACCTAACCGAATCGGACCTTTAGGGTTGACTCAGCTTTTGGCTGACGCGGTCAAATTTTTGTTCAAAGAGGAGTTTCTTCCCGACAAGGCTCATCGCTTTTTGTTTTATGGCGCGCCAATTGTTGCGCTCATCCCAGGGGCCCTGGCGTTTGGATCCATTCCCCTTTCTATGCCGATTCAGCTGGAACCCTTTCAGCAGATGATTTTTGGATTCAATCTTGAAACCACCAAGAACTACACGTTTGCCTTTCAGAGCTTTGATATAGGTATCGGAATTGTCTTTGTCTTGGGCGTCTCATCCCTAGGAGCCTATGCGCTCCTCATGGCCGGGTGGAGTTCAAACAACAAGTTTTCATTGATGGGTGCCTTACGAGCCAGTGCCCAGATGATCAGTTACGAGTTGGCCCTTGGCCTGTCTCTGGTTGGAGTTTTGCTACTTTATAACACATTCACCTTCTCAGACATGATTGCCATGCAACAGGGGCCGCTTACTATCTCCTTTATGGGATCAGACAAGGTGGTTTCCTTTCTGCCAAATTGGGGAATCTTTTTTCAACCGCTTGGCGCCATCATCTTTTTTGCAGCCACCTTCGCCGAAACCAACCGCTTACCCTTTGACCTTCCAGAGGCAGAGGCCGAACTGGTCGCAGGGTATCACACCGAGTACGGTGGATTAAAAATGCTCATGTTTTATATTGGCGAGTATGGCCATATGTTGGTGGCGTCTGCATTGATGGTCACCTTCTACTTTGGTGGCTATAACATCCCGATGATTGAGCCGGGTCAGATTGTTGAGCACTTTGTTGGCCACGGATTATCAAATAATCAGGCCAATGTTTTGTCGGCTTTTTTGCTTCATGGAGTGTTTTTTATTAAGGTTCTGATCTTTTTATGGATCTTTATTTGGGTGAGATGGTCCTTGCCCCGTTTTCGTTATGATCAGCTGATGGATTTAGGCTGGAAGACCATGCTGCCATGGGCCCTGGGTAACACCATTGTAACGGCGGTGGTGATCCTGATTCTTAGAAACAAGTGGGTGCAATAGTGGAAACCAATATTCTGTTTTATGCTCTATCGACAGTTATTGTTCTATTTTCCTTTTTTATGCTGATTTCTGCCAATCCGGTTTATTCGGCTCTTTTTTTGGCGCTGACTATGATCGGTCTTTCGGGTGTGTTCTTTTTGTTAAATGCTTATTTTATCGCCGGCGTTCAGCTCATTGTCTACGCAGGAGCCGTGATGGTTTTGTTCGTCATGGTTCTCATGCTTTTTGATCTTAAAAAAGAGGTGGCGGCCTTTAGCCGGGGTCTTATGTCGGGGATCATTAAGCTCGTGTCCGCCGGCGCACTGTTTGGCCTTGTTGTGGGTGCAGCCAAACACTCCACCGAAATGATGATGTCGGGCCCACCAGAGGAAACTGCTGGTTTGGGCTATGCCGTTGAGATGAAGACCATCGCAAACCTGCTCTTTTCAAAATATCTATTGGCGTTCGAAGTTTTGGGAATTTTGTTGCTGTTGATCGCGGTTGGTGTTGTTGCCGTTTCTCGCTCCAAAGGAGGCACCCATGCTCGCCCTTGAAGGCCTAAAATATGTGGGGCTGAATCATTACCTGGTTCTGTCAGGAATTCTCTTTACGATCGGGATGGTCGCAGTTCTTATGCGGCGAAATGTGATCGTCATACTTATGGGCGTGGAGCTTATGCTCAATGCGGTGAATTTAAGCTTTGTGGCCTTTAGCCACTTTACCGCCAACATTCACGGCCAACTGATGGTGTTTTTTGTCATGACGGTCGCGGCAGCCGAGGCAGGCGTAGGTCTGGCCCTAGCTGTGACTGTATTCAGACGATTTAAAGAAGTGAACATTCGATCTTTTGAACAACTTAAAGGCTAAGGCATTTTAATGAAGACCACATTCCTTTTTGCCATCTTACTTGCGGCGCCCTTGGTTGGATTCCTTTTTAACGGACTTCGTTTTAGAAGCAAAAATGGCACTCTGGCCGGTACAGTGGCTTCGGCAGCAGCTCTGGTGTCTTTTGTGTGTTCGGCGGTGTTGGTTGCCAAGCTTGCGGGCCTTCCTGTTGGTGATCGAGTCCTCACCGCTCACTTTTTTGATTGGCTGGCGGTAGGCAGCTTTTCGGTGGGCGCTTCGTTTTTGGTAGATCAAATCAGCGCCATTATGGTGTTGGTTGTGACCGGGGTTGGATCTTTGATCCATGTTTTCAGTATCGGCTATATGTCCCATGACGAACGCCCGTCCAAGTACTTTGCATACTTAAACCTATTCCTGTTCAATATGCTTCTGCTGATTTTGGGTGACAATCTTTTGGTGATGTTTGTTGGCTGGGAGGGTGTGGGACTTTGTTCCTATTTGCTAATTGGCTTTTGGTTTACGGACAGGGAAAAGGCAGCTGCCGGCATGAAGGCATTTATCACCAACAGAATTGGTGATGCCGGGTTTTTGCTGGGGATCTTTTTGATCTTTGCCACGTTTGGCACGGTGACCTTTGCCGAGCTTCTGCCGATGCTTCCAGCTGAGGCAGAAGCCGGGTGGACGGGCCCAATTACCCTGGCCTGTTTATTCTTGTTTGTCGGTGCCACCGGCAAGTCTGCTCAGATTCCTCTATACGTGTGGCTTCCTGATGCCATGGCTGGACCAACGCCGGTTTCGGCACTCATCCACGCGGCAACCATGGTAACTGCCGGGGTTTACATGATGGTGCGCCTGAGTGGTCTGTACATTCTGGCCCCAAATGCCATGATGGTGGTGGCAATTGTGGGGGCCTTGACGGCCTTAATGGCTGCCACCATTGGTATGACCCAATGGGATATCAAAAAGATTCTCGCTTATTCGACCGTGTCTCAATTGGGCTATATGGTATTGGGTGTGGGTGTAGGTGCATTTATGCCAGCCATGTTTCACCTGATGACTCATGCTTTTTTTAAGGCCCTGATGTTCTTGGGTTCAGGAAGCGTAATTCATGCCATGCATGAGGAACAGGATGTAAGAAAAATGGGCGGACTGGCCAAGGCCATGCCCATTACCTATTCGACATTTATGATGGGTTGGTTGGCGATTATTGGTCTTCCGCCGTTTGCCGGCTTCTTTAGTAAGGACGAGATCCTTTGGTATGCCTGGAATCTGCCTGGAGCCGGACCCTTATTTTGGATTGTTGGTGTCGTGGGAGCTGCGGCAACGGCCTTTTATATGACGCGATTAATGGCCTTGGTCTTCTGGGGCAAAAGCCGAGTTCCCTCGAACATTCATCCTCATGAATCTCCACCAACGATGACTGTTCCTTTGATCATCCTAGGATTTTTGTCCGTTGTTGGTGGTTGGATCGGCATTCCCCACGTGATTTCGGCTGTGCTGCCGGGACATCCGCCAAACCTGCTTGAGGGTTGGCTTTCCCCTGCATTGGCCAAGCTTCCCCATGAAATTCACGGTACGGCATTGCTGGAGTGGTCCCTAATGGGGATATCGGTTGGACTGGCTGGACTGTCTGCCTGGTTTGCCTATGACTCTTACATCAAAAAACCGGATCGGCCGAAAACCATCACCGCCAGGATTAAGCCTGTCTATGAACTGGTAAACGGAAAGTACTGGGTGGATGAGTTTTATTTTGGACGTATCATCAACCCCCTGGTCGATATCAGTAAAGGCCTATGGGCGTACATTGATGTGAATTTTATTGATAAGGCTACTTATTCAGTTTCGGATCTGGTCAAGAGTGCCGGAAATGGAATTCGGGCGATGCAGAATGGTAACCTTCAGCATTATGCTTTAATGGTTGCCCTTGGTCTTGTCCTAGTCATGGTATTTGCTCTTTGAGGTGTTAAATGTTGCTGACGACTTTGGTATTTCTACCCCTTGTAATGGCATTGGTGCTGATGCTGATACCCAGCGAAAGAATGCTCAGACCGATGGCGTTGGGTTTTGCGGCTGTTGAATTTGTGCTCAGCCTGGCGCTTTTTCTTCGCTTTGACCCCGGCCTTGCCGGATTACAGCTGGTGGAAATGCATCCCTGGGTGAAGTCAGTTGGCATCAGTTACTTCTTGGGTTTGGACGGGATCTCCTTTTGGCTGGTTCTTCTCACCACCTTTTTAACCCCCATAACGATCTTGGGGGCATGGACGGCTATTAACAAACGGGTACGGGCTTTTTTGGTCTCCATGTTTGTGCTGGAAACCACCATGTTGGGCACCTTTGTGGCCATGGACGCGGTGCTGTTTTATACCTTTTTCGAGGCATCACTGCTTCCCATGTACTTCATTATCGGTATTTGGGGTGGCGAACGCAGGATCTATGCAACCTTGAAGTTCTTTATCTATACGATGGTGGGCTCCCTGTTCATGCTATTGGGGATTATCGCTTTGATGTTCTATGCCCAGGATCAGCTCGGATATATGTCGGCAAGTCTTGTCGACCTTTATAAACTTAAGATCCCCTTCGTTGCAGGCGAGTTTATATCCACCCAGACACTATTATTTTTTGCCTTTTCGCTGGCATTTGCCATTAAGGTTCCGGTTTTTCCATTTCATACATGGCTACCAGATGCTCACGTGGAGGCACCAACACCAGGTTCAGTTATTCTTGCTGGCGTGATGCTAAAAATGGGCACCTATGGTCTTCTGAGGTTTTCCATTCCCCTTTTCCCAGAGGCGGCGACCTATTACTCCTGGGTATTTTTACTGATTGGTGTGGTTGGTATCATTTATGGTGCTTTGGTGGCCATGGTTCAGCCAGACATCAAAAAGCTTGTTGCCTATTCCTCGGTTTCCCACATGGGCTATGTGGTGTTGGGCCTTTTTGCCTTTAATACGTATGGAATTTCTGGTGGTCTTTATCAAATGCTCAATCATGGAATTAGCACGGGAGCGTTGTTTTTGTTGGTGGGTATGATCTATGAGCGAACCCACTCAAGAGAGATCAGTCGCTACGGTGGTCTGGCTTCCGTCGCGCCAATTTTTACGATTGTTTTTATGATCATCACCCTTTCGTCTATTGCCGTTCCCATGACCAATGGATTTGTCGGCGAGTTTTATATTCTTTTAGGAAGCTTCCTCAGCTCCCGCTCCTATGCCTTTTTTGCCGTCTTTGGTGTGGTGCTGGGTGCGGCCTATATGTTGTGGATGGTGAAGAGAGTCTTCTTTGGTGAAAAAGGGGAAATCGTACAGAAATATGAATCGGCGGGACTGGATATTAACCTGCGGGAGTTTTTGGTTCTCGCGCCTCTGGTCGTGTTGGTTTTCTGGATGGGCCTTTTTCCCAACCACTTCCTGCGCTGGACAAAATCGAGCATCGATCATTTGCTGGAAAACCGTCTGAATTACGAACTACCGGTTGTCGATCATAAGGCAAAAAAGAGTCCCTTTGCCGTCAGTCAGGACTTCCCTTCGTCCAAAGACGGGGAATTGGAGCAATAAATGGACATTAATTTCAGCGTTGTTGATCTTATTTTAGTAAGCCCTGCGATTGCCCTGTTTATCGTAAGCTTGATACCCCTAAGCCTGAAGGCCTTTCGCGGCAACCGTGTTCCCCGGCCTATGACGGTGATCCTCTATTCCTATATTGGTCTGATTGCTGCCGCCGGGCTGGCTGTGGCGAATTATGGAGTGAACCAAACGGCCTTTGAAAAGGCCTTGGTTTTCGATGGGCTATCGAGCTGGTCAACCCTGTTGATTGTGGTGTCAACGGCCTTTGGATTGTTGTTTGCTAAAGAGAACTTGGCCACCAACACCAAGCAATTTAGTGAGTTGGTATTTTTAATACTCAATGCGGCAGTTGGCATGATGCTGGTGTCATGGGCCAATGATCTCATAATGCTGTTTATTGGTATCGAAGTGATGTCCTTATGCTTGTATTTAGCCGTGGCACTTAGTTTGGAGGATCGCCTGTCTAAAGAGGCGGCCTTTAAGTACTTTGTGCTGGGAAGCTTTGCCTCGGCGATTTTTCTTTACGGCGTGGCCTTTATCTTTGGCACCACGGGTAACACGTACCTGTTGGAGCTTTCGGAAATTGGCTCGGAACTCATTAGCACCAATCGGCTTTTCCTTTTTGGCGTGATCATGCTGATCGTGGGCCTTTGCTTTAAGGTTTCCATTTTTCCATTTCATGCCTGGACCCCTGATGTTTACCAGGGCTCATCAACACCAGTGACCGGATTTATGGCGGCTGGGGTAAAGGTGGCGGTGTTTGTGTCTTTCCTACGAGTTGTGGCCACTCAGATTCTCAATGGCGAAAGAGCCGAGGATTTGGTTTTCGCACTTGAGTGGTTAGCGGTATTCACCATGCTGGCGGGCAATATTGCGGCTATTTTGCAGAATAATCTCAAGCGAATGCTGGCTTACTCCAGTGTGGCCCATTCTGGCTATGTGTTGGTGGGCATTCTGGCTGCCGGAGTGGGTGATTTGGGGCATCTGGGGGCCTCGGGCGTGATGTTTTATGTACTTGGCTATGCGGTTATGACCTTGGGTTCTTTTGGTATCATAAGTTTGTTTGAAAAAAGCGAGAACTCAGAGCTTGAGGTGGCGGATCTGAAAGGGCTCGCAGTTCGCCATCCGTGGTTGGCCCTTTGTCTTGCGGTTTTCCTTCTAAGCTTGGCCGGAATCCCACCGACCGTGGGATTTTTTGGCAAGTTCTTCCTGTTTTCGGCAGCAATTAAGCAGGGCTTCTTTTGGCTGGCCGTGTGGGGAGTTTTGAGTTCGGCCATTAGCGTTTATTACTATTTGAAACCTATTGTTTATATGTACATGAGTGAAGGCGAAGCCCTGGAGGCACCCATTGGCCGTCAGTTTTCCAGGTTAGCAATCTTTGCCTGTGCCTTTTTGGTGATCGCCGTGGGTCTGTTCGCCAATCCTTTTTACGAAATGATTCGCAAGAGTGTGATTGGCTTGTTCTAAAAGGTTCCAGGTCCTCAACTGATATGCAGAGCAGCATAATAGATCCGAATGAGGGCTCATTATATTGCTCTGCATATCAGTTGAGGACCTGGAACCTTTTAGAACTTAGATATTGTACTGCCTCAATGTGGCCATGGCGCACTTGAAGCCAGTCCGGACGATCTTTGAGAGAACCTTGGGGTTCAAGCTGAAGTGATCGAAAAAGAACATTTCGTAGTCTTGTGGGCTGGGATGAATATAGATGTAATCCACGTCCGGCTTGTAGTTAGTCCGGGAAATCAAAATCTCCATGAGTTTTTCCCGATGCTCAGCCGGCATTTCCGCCTGACGTAAGTAGCCATTAACAGCATTGATGAGGCCCCGTACTTCTTGCTGGTGCTCAATATGTTTAGCGATCTTCTGTTGCACCACTTGATAGAGGGCTTGATTGGCAATCATGGGCATTCCGTATTCGTGGAGTGATCCCATTTCTTCATTAAAGTGATAGGGCTGAATCGAATAGGACGAAATTACCAGGTCAGATCCATGGTCAGCAGCGACGTGAGTGGAAAGGGTGTCACGGATCTCGCCATCGAAGAAGTAGATCTCTTTTCCCGAGCGATTGGTGATACCATACGGGGAAAAGACAGGGGGCAGGCTGGCCGAGGCCGCGACGGCCTCACTAATTTTGGCGTAATCTGCATACTTGATCGTCTTGTCTTTTTTGGTTTCTTCAAAGGCACCAAAGACAACCTTGCGCGAATGATTAAGCTGGGTTGCGACAATAAAGAGCTGAGCATTTAGGGCATGGAAATCATTGGAAAGAAGGACGTTGTCGCGCAAATAACGCTCAATATTATCGGTGGTGAAGATCCCATTGACCTTAACACCTCTTTTCAGAAAGACCTCAAGACCCCCTGAAATAATTGGCTTTTTACGAAACATCTTGGGCAAAATCCGGGTGGGATTGCCAGCCCGAATATTGAGGGAAAAAATATCGCGATAGGAGAGGGGCTTTAGGTAAGCTCCTGAAGTTTTCTTTCGCCATATGGGGGATTCCAGTCCGGCGCCTTGAGTAAAAGCGTGAATGATCGCATCCACATCATAGCCAGCGGCTAAAAATGTACTGATGACGGAGCCAGCACTTGAACCCACATAGGTTTGGAATGTGAGTGGGGGCTTGGGTGGGGCAACCTCATCAGTGTCCTCACCAGCATTTTTGAATCCTCCGGAAAACTTGAAGCCCTTTTCTCTAAGGGCTAGGCAGACCCCGATATGGAAGGCCGCGGCCTTCACACCGCCACCGCTCAGGACCAAAGATGGATGCTTTTTTTCACTCAGGCGCATAGCAAAACCATCCTAAACAAAATCCTAAGCTAGGGGAACTCTTATTTTGGTGACCAGCAAAATTGCCAATAAATTGCAGTATTTATGGGCCGTGACTAAGCTGATCAGCGGATCTTGGTGACTACCCAGGTGGTGCGGATGATCAGTCTGGCTAGGCCTAAGGATCAGGTCTGGCCATGCGACTGGAGTCCAGCCTGCCTAGGCAAGAATAGTCTCCAAGCCTAATCAGACAAAGGCCCAGAGATGAACAGCCTTGGCCAAACTTTCTTTACAAGCCCTTGTCCTATGGTAGATTTGACTAGTCAGAAGGGAGGTCATGTTTGACCAAGTCAGATTGGATCAGTTTATCAGACTACTCAGGGAAGTATAAAGTGAGCGTCTCCACCCTGAGAAGGCGGATAAAGGACAAATCAGCTGAGTACCGCTTTGATGAGGGCAAGTACTGGCTGCGTGACACCCCGTTGAAGAATCACTGTGTGAAGGAAAATAGCAAGGCTTCTATCGCCCCCCCACAAGGCGAAGCTGAGCTGGCTGCCAAGGCCATTCCTTCCGCGGATTCCACCCCCTTGATTCAGGATCTTCCGCTGAATCAAGGGGCAGACTCTTCTTCCCAGGTTTGGATGACGGCTCAGGCCCTTCTCCAGGAGATCAAAAAAGCCTATATGGTGATCCTTCAGGAAAAGGAAGAACAGATCATTCAATTGAAGGAAGAAGTAACAGATCTCAAAACCCTTGTTCGGGTGCTCGAGCAAAACAATGATCGTCTCTCCAAAGAAGCGGAGACAAAATCCAACACTCCCCAGCCGGGCTCGGGTGATTGGATGTTTTCCCTGGATAAATAAAAAGCGCCTGAGGTTAACAGGCGCTTAGAGGTAAGCAAATTTCACTCACGGAGGGTGAGTTCTACGCGGCAGAAGGATTTGCAGAAATCTTCTGTTTTTTGCCGCCTTTTCCTGGTTCCTTCTTCTTCTTGGCTTTTTTATCAAAGGCCAGAGCGAAGACTTCATCCAGGTTCTCGACAAAGATGAAATTCATCTTCTCTTTAAATTCACTTGGGATATCGGCCACGTCCTTCTTGTTCGCCAGAGGTAGAATTACTTTTGTGACCCCGTGGCTAAGTGCAGCCAAAGCCTTTTCCTTAATGCCGCCAACAGGCAGGACCCGACCAGACAAAGTGATCTCTCCAGTCATGGCAACATCTTTGCGAACAGGCGTATCTGTCATAAGACTGATCAAACAGGTCGCCAGAGTAACTCCGGCTGAAGGACCATCTTTGGGAATAGCTCCAGCAGGCAAATGCACATGGCATTCAAACTGGTCAAACCAATCGTCCTCAATTCCAAGTTCGGCATAATGAGATTTGGCGTAGGACATCGCTGCAGTCGCAGATTCCTTCATGACGTCACCCAATTGGCCTGTTAGGACCATGGAGCCCTTGCCTTTAAACTTGAGTGCCTCTACATAAAGGATTTCGCCCCCAGCCTGAGTCCAGGCCAATCCAGTACAGATGCCAACTTGATTTTCCTTAAGTTTTTCATCACGAAGGAATTTTGGAGCGCCCAGTAGGTCTGTGACTTTCTCGGCATCAATAACCACCTGATCCTTGAGTCCCATCACATATTTTTTGGCGACCTTGCGACAAATGGATCCAATTTCGCGCTCCAGATTTCTCAACCCAGCTTCGCGGGTATAGTGAGAGATCAGGAACTGAATACCTTCGTCAGTAAACTCGATATTCTCTTTGGTAATTCCATTTTGCTCAATCTGTCGATCAATCAGGTGCTTTTTGGAGATCAACACCTTGTCATTTTCGGTGTAGCCAGAGATATTGATAACTTCCATGCGGTCACGGAGTGCCGGGGGAACATTTTCCAATACGTTAGCCGTCGCAATAAACAAGACGTTACTGAGATCAAAATCTACGTTCAAATAGTTATCGCGGAAATTGGAATTCTGCTCAGGGTCCAACACCTCAAGCATAGCAGCACTTGGATCGCCGCGAAAATCCGACCCGAGCTTGTCGATCTCATCTAAAACAATCACAGGATTATTTGTCTTAACATGTTTTAGGGCCTGCACAACTTTTCCAGGCATGGCGCCGACATAGGTGCGCCGGTGACCGCGAATCTCGGCCTCATCCTTAACTCCTCCAAGGGACAGGCGGAAATATTCTCGTCCCATAGATCGAGCGATACTCTTGCCCAAAGAGGTCTTTCCCACACCCGGAGGGCCAGCAAAGCACAAGATTGGACCTTTCAAATCCTTGTCCTTCAGCTTTCTGACGGCGAGAAACTCAAGGATGCGATCCTTAACTTTGTGAAGGTCGTAATGATCTTCATCAAGTATGCGTTGTGCACGGTCAATTTCCAAATTGTCTTCGGTCGAGCGACTCCACGGCATTTCGACCATCCAGTCCAGGTAAGTGCGAACCATGGATGCTTCACTGGCATCAGGGTGCATGCGCTCAAGGCGGGCAAGTTGCTTAATGGCTTCAGTTTGAACTTCCTCGGGCATGCCGCAGGTCATGACTTTTTCGCGAAGCTCATCCAGTTCCTCGGTCTTTGAATCCGCATCACCCAGCTCATTCTTTATAGCACGCATTTGCTCGCGCAAAAAATACTCTCTCTGACTCTTGGACATTTCATCCTTGGCCGTATTGCGAATTCGAGCCTGCATCTGCAAAACTTCAAGTTCGTTGGCCAGGATTTCATTCACAAGCTTCAGTCGCTCTTTAGGGTCCTGGGTTTCGAGAACATTTTGGGCGTCAGAAACCTTCAGTCCAAGGTTTGACGCAATGAGGTCAGCTAAACGTCCGGGATCAGTCACATCATCTAATACTAATAGGATGTCTGGCGAAAGCATGCGGCCGAGAGCAATAATTTTTTCCAATTGCTCTTTCGCATTTCGAATCATGGCTTCAAATTCAATGGCCGTCCCAGCGGGACCGGCTTCATCTATCTTTTCGACTTCAACTTCAAAGTTGGGCTTGGATTTACAGTATTGAGTGATGCGACCCTTGGAAATACCTTGGATAAGGATTTTCACCCGTCCATCAGACAGCTTCCTCATGCGCATGATCATGGCGATGGTGCCTACCCGATAGATAGAGCTTTCTGTCGGGTTCTCCTCGGTGATCTCCTTTTGCGAGGCCAAAAAGATTAATCGATTCTTGGCGAGGGACTCCTCAACTGCACGAATCGATGATTCTCTGCCCACATACAATGGAAGAATCATGTAAGGAAAAACCACAATGTCCCGGACAGGAAGCATGGGAAGGTTTTTTGGTATTTCTATCACTTTATCATCGAAGTTCATATGGCCTCCGCTATGGCGGGAAACTACTTTGCTTACCTATTTTACTTTTCGGTTCACTAAGCCAGGTCTTTAAGGGAAAAAGCGCAGAAAAGGTCCGGAATTCACTGAAACAACGCAGGTTTTTTCATTTTTTTGGTGTTAAAATTTTGACGAGTCCAGGTCCTGATATAGTCTGTTAAGACTCATGCCGAGGGATTTCCATAAGAAATATTTCTCTGCGATATAAATTTAGATTTTCTTTTTGGCGTCGATTTTAGCGAGCTGTTTCTCGATATTTAACAGCTTTAGCGATCTTTCCCGCGTGGGCAGGCCCGCAGACTGGCTCCTAGAGCCATTAAGAAGCTCTGAGCGTTCCTTGATTAAGAAGTCTTTTTTCGGTGCCAGTTTACCCATACCCCAAAGCGTCTGAATCCGAATAGGTGAATTTGGACCAAAACCTAGCTCCAATCCCTAGAGGGTGTCACTACCACTCGCGGCAAAAAAAAGAGGGGCCTGTCGGCCCCTCTAAAGGAGGATCACATGAAAAAACACACTTCTCTTATCTGCCAAATCTCGAATGTGGGGACTCTCTCATCTCAGCCCCTTCGATGCTCAAGCGGGTCCAGGGAATTGCTAATAGACGCTGCGCCTCGATCGGCTCCGCGGTTTCCTCGCAAAAGCCAAAGGTTCCAGTTTCAATGCGGGCGAGCGCCGACTCGATCTCCATCAACTGCAGCCGCAGTCGATTCTGATTAGTGAGATATTGGTTTTCAGCCAGAGTCCTCATGGTTTGGTCAACTTCGTCGCCGCGGTCGTCACGATTTTCGTAATCGGCCCGGTTAATGCCAAACCTGTTAAGTGTCTCTGACTTTGCGGACAGTAGCCGCGCCTTGCACTCTTCAATGAGAGTAGCTGATAAACGTTCCATTTTTGCCCCTCCCTCTGTTAATGGGCTTTGTGCCGGCAGATCCGGACTCGCCTTCCGTTTAGGAAGGTGTTGCTATGACGCCAGAGGGGGGCTGGGCGGTTAAAAAGTCCTCGAAAAAATTGGTTGTTACGGAATTTTGGCTACTTACGTGCCTTTTTGGCCTGCCGCCACCGGCCGATTTGGCCCTTTTCGACCGTCAGGGGAACTAGTGGGCGCTCCACTTCACGGCTGCCATTCATAAACAAGGTGCCAAGAGAGCCCCGGAAGGTCTTTAGTTCAGCTAGACTTTCGGCAAGACCAACGCGAGTGCGCTGACCCTTTTCAATTAGCTCGCGAATCATCAGGCCGGCGTCGTAGCCTTGAGCCTCCAGGAGTCCGGGCTCCTCACGAAAAGTCTTGTGGAAGTCCCGATAAAAATTTGAGCGCTTAAATTTCGAGTCAGTAGAAAATACCCCATCTACAAAAATGGAGCCCTCAACAAACCGCTCTCCCTTGCGCACCAAACCCGAAGTGTTCCAAATATTAGTACCAAGAAGTCGTACTTCATTGACCTCCTGATAGGCCAACATTGGAGCAATTTGGCCAACGGCCGTTGTTCCATCGGGAATAAAAAGGGCGTCGAAATCAATAATCGGAGGCAATAACTCCCCAGGAGGCGACTTCCGGCCGCCGACAGCCTTGGTCTTTTTTTGCCATTCACGCAAAGCATGTTTGTATTCGTCAACCCGATCTTCCAAGTAGTAGGTTCCCACCAGGCGCTGGACCGCGCCGCTGAAGTCCGTTTCTTTTGGGTTATACGTCTGGGCAGCAGCAATCACTCCACCTCGGGCGAGAACCTCATCCCAAAATAAATTAGAGTACTCAACCCCATAAGCATCATTCGGATACAAAATGGCAAATCGTTTATGGCCAAGGTCCTCCATTGCGACCCGAACCAGCTGCCGCACCTGCATTTCACTAGTGAGAGCATTTCTAAACACTGTCGGTCCAATATCGGTAATTCCAGCCTTTTGAGAAAGAGCAATACTGGGCACTCCCAACTCGTCCGCCTTAGATGCCACTGCGACGGCCGTCTTTGAAGCCAAACTGCCAACCATGGCGATGACGTGGTCTTCGGTGACGAGCCTTTCCACAGCTCTTCTTGCTGCATCAGGGTTGCCCTCACTATCAATGACGGCTAACTTAATTTTTGAGGGCTGGGGACCAAATACCCCAAGGCCCAACTGAATTCCCCGTAGGGTTTTATATCCAAAACTTTCAGCTTTGCCGCTTAGGGGTAACACGGCCCCAACGGTGAAAGGTTCAACCCTTCGTCGGGCTTCAATCTGTTCAAGAAGGTGAGTGGCGCGCTCCGAGAGCTCAGTTTCAGGAGCCAACTCCACGGTCTCCTGAAGAAAATCCTTGGCCTTCCAAAAGTCCCGTTGCTCAAACAAAAGAACACCAATTCGAAGCACCGCAAAACTGCGAACGAAACCAAACTTCTTATCCTCAGCGACGATTTCCAAATCCTGATCACTCAAATGAGATTCGACATAGTCAATAGCGCGGTTCTTGAAAATTTCCCGCTCTTTGGGATCAGGCTCTTTCTCCGACAAATATATGAGTGCTCTCAGGGCATCAATTCGATCCCCGACCTCGCTGAGGACCTGAAACCGCAGGCGGTAGATCTCCAGTCGTGTTTGGTCATTGAGCCCCCTCATATCAAGGCATTTGTTCGTCAGACTGAGGACCTCATCGTAGCTTCCGGTTCTGGCCAAGGACTTCGCAGCTCCCAGCAGAGCATCGGATTCCCGAGGGCTAAAAATATCGCTGTTAACAACAGACATATAGGATTCATAGGAATTCCTAAAATCCCGCTTTTGGAAATAGATCTGACCCATCATCATATAGGCGTCATCGGCCACATCCGTATCCGGATGATCTTTCACAATCTTTTTGAGCTTGCCAAGGGCCCGGTCATGGGCGCCGGCGGCAACATCAATTTGCACCTTGGAAAGAGAATCCTGAACTGAGGGTGCTGCTTTGACCGGAGGCTTTTTCTTAGGAGCAACTGCACAAGATGCGACAATCACTCCAAGAGCGAGGGCGAGAAAAAAAATAGCTAAGTTATAGATACGTCTCACTGGCGAGATTTTAGCACCTTACTAATATTGGTCATAAATTCAGCTACAAGAGGAGATTTTTGCGTCAAATGCTTCATTTGTCCAATGACTTTCCGGTCCTCTTCCGACAGGTCTTTGGGAATATCCACAATGACTTTGATCAGCATATCACCTTGGCCATACCCACCAATGTCCGGGAAGCCCTTGTTTTTGAGACGAAAAATCTGTCCCGGATGGGTTCCTGGAGGAACACGCAGGCTTGCTTTGCCTAGTAGTGTCGGAATCTCAATTTGTGTTCCGAGGATGGCGTCCACAAAAGAGATGGGTAGGTCCATGAGAATGTTATTTTCTTCTCTGCGAAACAGGGGGTGGTCCTGCAAATTGACAATTACATAGAGATCGCCCACGGAGCCACCCTTTGGAGCCCCATCTCCTTCGCCGCGGAGCTTAAGTCGTTGTCCATTCTTCACCCCAGAGGGAACCGTGATAGATAATTTGGCGCTGTCTTCCTTTCCGCCACGTCTCCGAACAAATGAAATTGTTTTCTCACATCCCTTGGCTGCTTCTTCGAGAGTAATAGACAATGTGTAACGTAAATCGGCACCACGTTGGCGATCAAAGCCCCCTGGGGTCGGTCCACCACCAGGTCCGGCACCCTTTTTGCGGCCAGAAAAAATATCACCAAAAAAGTCATTAAAGATATCGTGAAAAGAGTCGGGGTCTTGAGAATTAAAGCCCTCTCCTCCATAGTTTCCACCAAAATCCCGGAAGCCACCAAAACCTTTGCCAAAGGGGTTCTGTCCATGAAAACCACCGGCCTGAGCGCCGACCTGTCCAAACTGGTCGTACATCTGGCGCTTTTTTGGATCGCGCAAGACCTCATAGGCCTCACTGACTTCCTTAAATCGATCTTCGGCCTGTTTATTACCGGGATTTTTGTCAGGATGATATTTGAGCGCAAGTTTTCGATAGGCCTTCTTGATGTCCTCAAGGGAGGCTGTACGAGAGACTTCTAAAACGCTGTAATAGTCACGCTTGGACAAAGTATTCCCCGCTTATTCCTAGTTTTCTTTGTTCGAAATCTCTCTGGCGACAACAACCTGGGCGGGACGAATCACACGATCATGAAGTTTGTAGGCACGTTTGAAAACCTGCGTGATGTGCCCCGGCGGTATCTGATTCGTTTCTTCGCTACTGAGAGCCTCGTGAAGAGTAGGATCAAAGGCCTCACCGCTGGGGTCATGCCCACTAACACCAAATCGCCCCAAAGTATTGCGCAGCTCTTCAGAGGTGAGCCGCACCCCATCGACGAAGCCATTCATGTTCTCTGGAGTCACTTCTGTCGCCAGCGCTCTATCAAAAATATCCAGCACGTCGAGTAATGCCAGAATGAGTCGTTCAGAACCATACTTAACGAGATCGGAACGCTCCTTGATCATTTGCTTCTTGTAGTTATCGAACTCAGCGCGAAGATAAAGATAATCGTTCTTCCACTGAGTGGATTCACCACTATCAGCTGAGCTAGAGTCAACGGGCTCATCGCCGATCATTTCAATTTCCATATCATCATTGAGGTCGTCCGCCCCATTTCTTGAGCCGGACCCCTTTTGGTGATCATCTGCCGACAACTTGGCCTCCTGAGGTTAATCTCACCATCGTAATAGCAAATATGGGCCGGATGAAGAGTTTGTCAATGCGTCAAAAGTCTTCCTTTATGCGGCCGGAATGTGGAAAATCCTCCTCAGAAAACGTCGTTTCCAAAAAAACTCTGTTGCTGAGGTGAACTCCTTGTTTGCTCAATGTCCAACCATCAGGCCCAGGTACAATCAGTTCCGACACAGAGGGCGACTGGAGCCTCCGGTGGACGAGCTCCAGCCCTTGGGCGCCGAACCTAGAGTTAAGGCCCTCTCTCAATAGGCCTTGGCTGCGCCGCAAGGATGTATGGCAATAGTCTGTAAGAGCCTCGTGGGCCTTGAGAATCTCGAACTGCTTTTTGGGCGGGTAGCTTAAAGGGGCCTGGGCCTCATAGGCCTCCATTGAGTTTGGATTCCAAAACCTTTGTCCATATGGCAATCCAGGCCTATACGAGTGAGCACTCAGGCCAATTCCCCAGTAGGGCTGATCAGACCAATAGAGAAGATTGTGTGCAGACTCCCGGCCTGGGCGACTGAAATTGGAAATCTCATATTGGAGGAGTCCCATGGTCGAGAGCCGCTCCTGAATCAGCGCAAACATCTTAATCTGTTTGTCGTCCGAAGGGCGATTGATGGCCATTGGGTGACCACTGGGGACCGTTAGGCAGTAGGCGCTTAAATGCGGCGGGTCATACTGTTGAACTATGTCGAGGTCAAAGGTGAGCTGCTCAAGACTTTGGTTAGGCAAGGCAAACAGCAGGTCAAATGAGTAATTCACCCCATGGTGAGCCAAGAAGTCTAGAGTCCTGTGAGTGTCCTGCGCATTATGCCGACGGCCACAAAGGGCCAGTAAGCCGTTGTCAAAGGTCTGGGCGCCAACACTAAAACGATTCACTCCGGCGTCGCGGTATATACGAAATTTTTCAACATCAACCGTCGCCGGATTAATCTCAATGGTAACTTCCGATCGACTCGACAGGGGAAAGCCTACGTTGGCAAGCTCATTTATAATGGCTACAATATGTTCGGCAGGAACAATACTTGGGGTTCCACCGCCAAAATACAAGCTGGCGAGTTCTGTGGAATCAAAGATCTTTGCTCGGGACCGGATTTCTGTCAAAACAAGTTGAAGATAATCCTCTGGAGGTCTGATTTCGCTCTGTTCAAAGGTGGTAAAATCGCAATAGCGACACCGCTGGAGACAATAAGGAATGTGAACATAAACGCCAAAGGCCATGGAAGGTATTTAATAGATGTTTAAGAAATTTCAATTGAAAAACGGTCTACAGGTTCTGCTTGTCGAGAGTAAAAAATCCCCGGTGGTATCAGTCCAAATGTGGGTCAAAACCGGGAGTGCCGATGAACTCAAAGGTGAGGAGGGAATCAGCCACTTTATCGAACATCTTTTGTTTAAAGGCACAAGGAAGTTTGGTGTCGGCGAGATCGCTTCAACGGTCGAGGGTTCGGGGGGAGAACTAAACGCCTACACATCTTTTGACCAAACCGTCTTTTACATCACCATATCAAAGCACTTCGCAGATACGGCCCTTGAGTGCATTTCTGACATGATGGGCTTCCCACTTTTTGATGAGGCTGAGATTGATAACGAACGCGAGGTGGTTCTAGAGGAGATCAAGCGCGGAAAAGACAACCCCCATAGGCAATCCAGCCAACTGCTTTTCAGTTCAGCATACAAAAAGCACCCCTATGGCATCCCCGTCATCGGCTATGATAAGGTGGTTAGTGGAGTTTCAAAGAAGGCCCTCCTCGACTATTACCATAGTCGTTACGTACCTAAGAATATGACCCTGCTAGTAATTGGCGACTTCGACAGTCAGGAAATGAAATCAAAAGTTACAAACTATTTTTCTGAACTAAAAGAGTACAGGCTTCGCAAATCACAAAGAAAGAAAGAGCCAAAGCAAGAGTCAGCTCGGGTCAAAGTCCAACAGACGGCCTTTGAGGAATCACTGCTAAATGTGGCTTGGAAGGTGCCGGGGATCAAACACAAAGACATTCCGGCACTTGAGGTTTTGGCCCTGGTCCTCGGACAGGGCGACAGTTCTCGCCTCACCCACCGGCTCAGGCTGCAAAAACCACTGGTCAACTACATAGGCGCAAGTTGCTTTACCCCCTTTGAGCCAGGTTTCTTTGCCATTTCTTTGTCCACGGCCAGAGAGAATCTAGAGGAAGTTCTGGTCGCCCTAAGTGAAGAGATCGAATCAATTCTCAAGGCTCCACCCGGAGGGGAAGAAATCCGTAAGGCGGTCGTGAACTTGGCAAGCGAAGAATTTTACTCAATGGAGACCGTCGATGGCATGGCCAGGAAGTTCGGTTCCTACGAGCATCTTTACGGAGACTACAAGTATTTCAATGAATTTATGAAGGCCGTATATGCCCTGACTCCCGAGGACATTCTGGCAGTTGCGAGAAAATATCTTAAGCCTGAGACCATGACGGTGACGATGACTACCCCACGGGGAGAGAAGGAAGCAGAAAAGGCCCTTAAGCGTTGGGCAAAAAAATTTGAAATCCCTAAGAAGGAAAGAAACTCAAGGGAAATATCCTACAAAAGGCCTCCTCGCCTAAAGTGGAAAATGTCGGCTTCAGCACCTGCGGATCCGGAGTTACCTGTTAAGCAGCAGCGAAAAGATGGTGTTCTTATCTTAAGAACCGCTCACGAAACTCCGGTGGTAAATCTCCGCTGCGGGTTTAGAGGTGGCTTGAGGCAGGAGCCAGACGGTAAGTCCGGACTGACGGAGCTGCTTTCCCGTTGCTGGGCAACATCAACGAAGTCGTACTCGGAACAGGAAATGTACAAGTCAGTTGAGTCAATGGCCGCGAGTTTGTCAGCTTTTGGCGGACGGAACACAGCGGGCCTCAGTCTTACGGCCATGTCGGGGTATTGGGACCAGGCCTTAGATCTTTTTGAAAGTGTACTGGTGGAGCCAAACTTTCCCGAGGAAATTGTCGATCGGGAAAAAATTGTCATGTTGGAGCATCTAAAAAATCGCAATGACAACCCTGCACAGATAGCGATCTTGCGTTATATGGAAAACATGTTCGGAGATCACCCTTATGGAAGGGATCCCCTGGGGGATGTTGAATCAATATCTAGCCTTACAAGTGAGGATCTCAATCGACACTATTCAAGAATGGTAACGAGAAAGAACTTTGTAGGTGTGTCCTCTGGAGATATGGATGGAAGCATTTTGAATCAGCGTCTAGACAAGTACCTCTCAGAGTTGCCTGCTGGAGATAAGATTCGCGACCACTACCAGTTTTCACCTAAAACGGAAGATGTAAGAACATTTGAGAAGAGTGAAAAGGAGCAAACGCACATTGTCTATGGATTTCCTGGCCTCACCTTTTCAGACCCGCGACGATATAGCCTACAGGTACTTCAATCTGTATTGGCAGGTCAGGGGGGGCGACTGTTTATTGAACTTCGAGACAAGGCCTCACTTGCCTACTCCGTGGCGCCCTTGAGAATGGAGGGGCTCGATGCTGGATATTTTGGAGCCTACATTGGTTGTTCCCCTGAAAAGGGCCAAAAGGCCATTCAAATGATGGAAGCTGAATTCAAGAAACTTTGTGAGACCACTGTTGCTGATCAGGAGCTGGACAGGGCCCGGCGCTACCTGATTGGTCGTCACGACATAGATTTGCAAAAGAACTCAGCAGTGACGGCGGCAATCTTGTTTGATGAGATCTACGACGTCGATTTTAGGGAGACGTATAAATACGCGGAGAAAATTAATGCGGTCACGGGAGAAAGCCTGCGTGACTTGGCTCAGTTTCTGTTTCAACAGACCTCGGTCATCAGTGCGGTTGGAAGGGAATGCCCATGGTGAGACGCCATAAGGCTCGATTATCTGAAAAATAATTTGTCTCAATGTTTGCGGCCCGGGGTGTTTCAAAATGAAGCAAATCCCGGGTCCTTGGACCAGAGTGAATCGGTCAGACGAAAAAAACCTAATGATCTTGGTAAAATAGAAGTTGATGTGTGCCGAAAGTCTATAGAGGGATGTTTGACCTCCAGGACTGCGACCAAGGAGACTTCCTATGAGCGGCGATCACAAGGGCCCCAAGCCGGACCTCATCACTTCATCAAAGGAGTATTTTGATGAGGCTGTAGGTACAGCCTTGCAAGAGAGACGAGTTCAAGCATCGGTTCCCGCCCGAAGCTATTTGGTCGATCTCCTCGACTTCTACTTGCAGACCGAGAATCTCTTTGAGGAGTCCCCCGAGACTGGCAAAAAGAAAAGTAGCACCTTGGCCGAGATGTATTTAACTGCGGTGAACTCCGAACCAAGCCTTAAGGTGGAAATGCTCAAAAGACTAGGGGACATGAGTCTGTACATCAGCGGGTTTTTTGGCGAGTCGCTCAAAAGAAAGATTGTGGACATTGATTATTATGCCGACATCGGTGGATCAGCCTATGGAAGTCTGGCGAGTATGACCGCTATCGACGAGGTGGCTGAAGTCTACCACGATTTTTCGCATAGGTTCCTTGAGTACGTGGATGTTTTAACCTGTATTAGTGAGAAGTCTTTTGTTGTAAGTCAGGCAGACCTGCTGAGGCTTTATGACCGGTATGTCCTAACTGGATCAAAGCAGGCTCAGGACGAATTGAATGCCAAGGGTCTGGTTGCCCCCACCCCATATGCAAAGAAAGTCATTCGCCAGTAAACGGCTGGTATCCATAAAGAATCCTGTTCTCTCTGATAGACCTTTGGGGCCACATGGGCTAACATTGATCTATGTTTAACATGGGATTTACAGAACTGATTGTACTTGGTGTATTCGCACTGATTGTTATCGGGCCCAAGCAACTTCCCGAGGTGGCCCGAGTCGTCGGCCGCATGATCAATGAGTTTAAGCGAGCCACTGGAGATTTTACGGCATCAATCAGTAACGTTAAGCATCAGGCCAATCAGTATATGCAAAAAACTGAGGATAGTATTCGAGATCATGTTGAAATTGCTAAAAAGGAGATGGCTGAAGCAGCAAATCTCGCTCGTGATGAGGATCTAAACCAGGACTTTCACCATGGAGAACCTGGGGAAGAAAGGTTTCATGCGGATGACAACACCGCACCCCAGGAAAGCGATCCCCCATTGGCGTCCTCGCCAGCAGGGAAGGACAAATCTAAAAAAGATCAGGTATGAATCAGGGCCAAGTGGAACCAAACAATCAATCTCTCGTCGATCACTTGACTGAACTGAGGACGCGATTGGTTTGGTCGATAGTAGCGATTTTTGTAGGCTTTCTCGTCTGCTGGGTATTTAGTGATCTTTTGTTTGATATTGTGCGCAGGCCCATCGCCCCCTACCTTAAGTCGACGACGGGGGGGCTGGTTTTTACTGCTCCCATGGATAAATTTCTCGCCCACATTAAGGTGTCACTGCTTGGGGGGGCCATTTTAGCCTGCCCCTTTTGGATGTTTCAGCTGTGGAAATTTGTGGCTCCTGGCCTATACGATAAAGAGAGAAAGTACGCGGTCAGCTTTATAGGATTTGGCACGGTTCTGTTTTTGACGGGCGTGAGTTTTGTCTATTTCGTGGTCTATCCAATGGCATTTAAGTTTTTAATGACTTTTGGTGGCGAGACGGATGCCCCGATGATTACGATTGGGGAGTACCTATCCTTCTTTGTCACCACCACCCTAGTTTTTGGTGTGGCATTTGAAATGCCGGTCATTTTGGCCATTTTGGGAATGATGGGGATTGTCTCGGGGGATTTTCTCGCCAGGTACCGCAGGTATGCTTACGTCTTGCTTGCGGCGATGTCCGCCATCTTTACTCCGCCAGATGTCCTCAGTATGCTTTTTATGATGGGCCCGATGCTGCTGCTCTATGAAATTTCAGTGCTTCTGGTTAAGATGCTCGCGCAAAATCAAGATAGCCAAAACTCCTAAAGAGTCAGAGTTTCTTTGTATTGGCCAAACACCTGGCGAAGAGCGTCCGAAATTTCCCCTAAGGTGACCTGGTTTTCCACGGCATCGATAAACACGGGCATTAGGTTGTCTGTTCCCAGAGCGGCATTGCGAATTTTCTCCAGATGAGAGTCGACCATTGTTTGGCGTCGGGAGGCTTTGAATTTTTTAAGGCGGGCGATTTGTTCGTTGGCCGTATCTTCAGAAATCTTTAAGGTTTCGATTGGGGCATCGATATCCTGCACAAAATCATTAACACCAACAATAATCTCGCGCCTGGCTTCAACATCCAATTGATACTGGTAGGCCGAGTTTTGGATTTCGTTTTGAATCCAGCCTTTCTCGATACAGGAAACCACGCCGCCCAGACCTTCGATTCGTTCGATGTAATCGTAAGCACGTTTTTCCAGGTCATCGGTCATGGATTCAACAAAATAGCTGCCGGCCATCGGGTCAATCACATCTGTGACGCCGGATTCATGGGCAATAACCTGCTGGGTTCTAAGGGCAATGGTCGCCGCACGCTCAGTTGGCAAGCCAAGCGCCTCATCCATACTATTAGTATGTAGGCTCTGGGTGCCGCCAAGAACTGAAGCAAGTGCTTGCATGGTCACGCGCACAATGTTGTTTTCGGGCTGTTGAGCCGTCAGAGTAACGCCAGCCGTTTGACTATGAAACCGCAGCTTCATGGACTTAGCATCTTTCGCGCCAAATCGTTCTTTCATAATCTTGGCCCACATACGCCTGGCCGCACGAAACTTGGCGATCTCCTCAAAAAAATTATTATGAACGTTAAAGAAAAAACTCAGTCGCCCAGCAAATTGGTCGACGTCGAGGCCACAATCAACAGCGGCCTGAACATAGGTGATGCCGTTGGCAAGAGTGAACGCCAGCTCCTGTACAGCCGTTGCACCGGCCTCGCGAATATGATAGCCGGAAATACTTATGGTGTTCCATTCAGGAATATCTCTTCCACAGTAAGCGAAGATGTCGGTGATAATCCGCATACTGGGCTTCGGTGGAAAAATATAGGTTCCTCGTGCGATATATTCCTTGAGGAGGTCATTTTGAATGGTGCCCCTCAGCTGGCCTAAGGCGACACCCCTCTTGCGGGCGACAGCTGCATAGAGAGCAAGTAAAATTCCGGCCGTGGAGTTGATGGTCATAGAAGTTGAAATTTTATCCAGCGGAAGACCATCAAGGAGGATATCCATGTCTTCGACGGAAGAAATGGCCACACCAACCTTGCCGACTTCACCAGTCGCCATCAGGTGATCAGAGTCGTATCCCATCTGGGTGGGAAGGTCGAAAGCCACACTCAAGCCAGTGGTGCCGCGCTCAAGAAGCATTTTATATCGATGATTGCTCTCGCGGGCGGAGCCAAAGCCGGCATATTGTCGCATAGTCCAAAGGCGACCCCGGTACATTGTTTCCTGAACACCGCGGGTAAATGGAAACTCTCCGGGGGCAGAGTTGTCGCCCGCCCCCTCTTTGTCTGGACTCCAAGAGGACTTGTCGTAGTAAGCGTTTAGCTCAATGCCACTGGAGTTTTTAAATACAGGCTTTCTCTCCCGGGATCTATCGCTCATGATTCAAAGCTGATCAGGACAGTGCCTGCCTCAACGTTGTCCCCTTCTTTAACGTGGATGGACTTAATCTTAACGTCACGGGGTGCGCGCATCTCATTTTCCATTTTCATCGCCTCCATAATTAGGAGGGGCGAGTCTGCGGCGACGTCCTCACCCTCTGCGCAGAGGATATTGACAATTTTTCCAGGCATTCCTGAGTCGAGAGAAGCGCCGCCTCCAAAATTCCCGCCTTTTTTAAGGCTCTCATGAAGCAGCTTTTCCTCGTTAAAGATTCGCACAGTCCGGAAGGAGCCACGAGTGTAAACATTGTATTCGGTGTCGTGTCCAACCACATCGACCAAGTAGGAGCTATTGTTAAAGATCAAACTGATTGTGTCGTCAGCTCTCTGATAATCTAACTTTGGAATTTCGTAGTTGATCCAATCCTGATCCTCGGCCTTAATTGAGACCTTCCATGTGGTCCGAGTTTCATTGACGTTAACTTCGTATTTTGTGTCATTTGATTCGGCTTCAAAATACATGATTACACCCTCAATGATTTTTGTCGGCCCACATCTTTCCATCTGCTAGCCAGGTTAAAGTCGCTAATGTCCCGAGACTTACTGTCCTTATAGGCACTAATGGCTGCCGAAATGAGGAAGACGTGCTCGTCGACAAACATAAAAAGCTGGCGCTGTCGTTTACCTTTGATTTCTTTGTCGATAAACTGAGTCGTATAGGTGCCATCCAAAAACGTCGGATGGTCAAGAATGTTCTTATGAAGAACAATATTGCTCTTTACCCCAGTCAGCATGAACTCAGCTAAGGCTCTTTTTAGGCGGCGAATACACTCTTCCCGACTGTGTCCCCAAACAATGAGTTTGGCGATCATTGGGTCGTAGTAAATTGGGATTTCGTAACCAGGATATGCATAGCCATCTACCCGGACGAAGGGTCCCTGGGGGATTCGACAGCGGCGAATCTTGCCTGGGCACGGAGTGAAGTTGACTGGGTCTTCAGCGCAAATCCGGACCTCAATGGAGTGCCCTTTCTGAGTGATCTCTTCCTGCTTAAAGGAGAGCTTCCTTCCCGCAGCAACAAAGATCTGCTCCTGGACCAGATCGACTCCAGTGACCATTTCGGTGATCGGATGTTCAACCTGAAGGCGGGTATTCATCTCCATGAAGAAGAACTCTTTGGTGCTATTGTCAAAAATAAACTCGACCGTTCCGGCGCCAACGTAGCTAATGGTCTCAGCGGCGCGAACCGCGACGCGACCCATTTCCTCCCGGACCTCTTGTGGTACGGAAATGCTGGGGCTCTCCTCAATGATCTTTTGATTTCTGCGCTGAACAGAACACTCGCGTTCAAAAAGATGAACGACATTACCATGTTTATCTCCAAACACCTGAATTTCAATGTGCTTGGGGTTTTGAATAAACCTCTCAATAAAAACACGATCGTCGCCAAAATAATTTTTGCCTTCAAACTGACAGGCACGAAAGGCGCTGGCCAGTTCATCGGGGCCATGGGCCACGCGAATCCCTTTTCCGCCGCCACCGGCAGAAGCTTTGATCATTACCGGGTAACCAATGCGTTCAGATTCTGATTTGGCATGATCCAAGTCCCGAATGACTCCATCGGACCCAGGAACCGTTGGCACCCCGGCTTCAATCATCAAATCACGGGAAGAGAGCTTGTCCCCCATTGCGATGATATTGTCTGGGGTGGGTCCAATAAAGGTGATGCCCGCCTCTTCAACCTTTCTGGCGAAGTCGGCGTTTTCACTCAAAAAGCCGTAGCCCGGGTGAATGGCGTCTGCGCCACACTCTTTAGCCACGTCAATGATCTTGTCGACAACTAAATAGGACTCCTTACTCGGCCCAGGCCCAATCATATAGGCCCTATCGGCGAGGAGGACGTGAGCACTGTTGCGATCGGCCTCGCTGTAGACGGCAATGGTTTCAATACCCAGCTCCCGACAACACCGGATCACTCGAATGGCGATTTCGCCACGATTTGCAATCAAAACTCGCTTAAACACCATTTCGTTCCCCCTCGGATTATAGCGGAATGTTGCCATGTTTTTTCGGCGGATTGGTGTCTCGCTTGTTTTTTAACATTTCAAGCGAATCAATAATTCTCTTTCGAGTCATGGCAGGCTCAATGACCTCATCCATATATCCCAGCTCGGCTGCGACATAGGGATTGGCGAAGGCGTCTTCATATTGCTTGGTCAGGCGTGCCTTTTCGGCAACAGGATCAGAGGCGTCTTTAATCTCCTGACGAGAAATGATGTTCACAGCTCCGTCCGCCCCCATCACCGCGATTTCAGCCGTTGGATAGGCCAGATTAATGTCTCCCCGCAGGTGCTTGGAGGACATTACGCAATAGGCTCCTCCATAAGACTTTCGGGTGACGACCGTAATCTTGGGAACGGTGGCCTCAGCATAGGCATAGAGGAGCTTAGCGCCATGAGTGATGATGCCATTCCACTCCTGATCGGTCCCAGGCAAAAACCCAGGAACGTCAACAAAGGTCAGGATCGGGATGTTGAAAGCATCACAAAAGCGCACAAAGCGGGCAGCCTTAATACTGGCCTGAATATTCAAGCAACCAGCCAACACCTTCGGTTGATTTGCGACAATGCCAACGCTGCGTCCATTGTATCGGCCAAAGCCAATGAGAATGTTTTGGGCGTAGTGTTTTTGAATCTCGAGGAAGTAACCCTCGTCGACAGTCTTCTGGATGATATCCAGCATGTCGTAAGGTTTCTTGGAGCTGTCAGGAATAACACTGTTCAGCGACTCGTCAATTCTGTCAGGCCGGTCAGTCGTTGGCAGAATTGGAGCGTCATCAAGGTTGTTTGAGGGGAGAAAATTAAGCAGTTCGCGGATCATCAGAAGACAATTGCGATCATCTTCGGTGGCAAAGTGGGCCACGCCCGACTTTGTACTGTGGGTTGAGGCTCCACCCAGCTCCTCTTTTGTAACATCCTCATGAGTGACGGCCTTAATGACATCGGGCCCGGTCACAAACATGTAGCTGGATTCCTTAACCATAAAAATAAAATCAGTCAGACTGGGGCTGTAAACAGCTCCTCCCGCACAGGGGCCCATAATCGCACTGATTTGGGGAACAACGCCTGAGGTGGTTACGTTGCGAAGGAAAATGTCGGAGTAACCGCCCAGGGCTTCAACACCCTCCTGAATTCGCGCCCCGCCGGAGTCGTTGAGGCCAATCATTGGCGCACCATTTTTAACCGCCAAATCCATGACCTTGCATATTTTGTTTGCCTGTGTGCGGCTCATGCTTCCACCAAAGACCGTGAAGTCCTGGCTATAGACGTAGACCAGCTTGCCATTAACACGACCGTATCCTGTAACCACGCCGTCGCCAGGAATCTTTTTTTCGCCCATGCCAAAGTTGTCACAGCGATGGGAAACAAAGCGGTCAATTTCAACGAAGCTTCCAGGGTCCAGAAGCACATCGAGGCGCTCCCTAGCCGTCAGCCGTCCGCCCTCTTTGTGTTTGCCAATTCGGTTTTCACCACCGCCCTGCAAGGCGACTTCGTTTTTGCCTTCCAATTGCCGTAGGCGTGTAGCCGTTAGCGAATCAGTCTCCACTTGCTCCATTCGTTCTCCCCCTCTTATGGGTAGTGGCGCCCGTACAATCTTGGGAATGGAATCGTCTCGCGGACGTGGCTCAGGCCACAAATCCAGGCCACAGTACGTTCAACGCCGAGACCAAATCCCGCATGTTGAAACGTCCCGTAGCGACGAAGATCCAAAAACCAAGCAAAATCTTTTTCATCCAAGTCATGTTCCTTGATCTTTCTTTGCAGAATCTCAAGGCTGTCTTCCCGTTGGCCACCACCAATTATTTCCCCATAGCCATCGGTTGCCAACAAATCGCAACTCATGCTGGAGCCCGGCTGATCAGGGTCTTCTTTCATGTAAAAGGCCTTAATTGCAGAGGGATAGTGGTGAACAAAAACAGGCTTTTCGTGCTTGGAACTGATGATGGTTTCATCAGTTCCGCCAAAATCATCACCAATAACAAAGTTGGGATTTTCCTTTTTAATAATCTGGGCTGCTTCATCGTAGTGAAGGCGCGGAAAAGGTGCCAATACCTTGGCGAGGCCAGACGTGTCCCGCTCCAGGACGGCCAATTCATCTGCCCTATTCTTGATAGTTCGCTGAACAATGTACTCAACGAACTGTTCAGCCAGCTCCATGTTGTCGTAAAGGTCGTTAAAAGCCACCTCGGGTTCAACCATCCAAAACTCGATCAGGTGCCGGCGGGTCTTGGATTTCTCAGCTCGAAAGGTGGGGCCGAAACAGTAAACCTTGCCGAAAGCGGCAGCGGTGGCTTCCATGTAAAGTTGCCCACTTTGCGAAAGGTAGGCCTTTTCATCAAAGTATTGAGTTTCAAACAGCGTCGACGTTCCCTCGCAGGCACTGGGGGTGAAAATCGGAGCATCTGTCAGAGTGAATCCTCTACCGTCAAAAAAGTCACGAATGGCACCGATTACTTCGGCACGAACTCTCAAGGCTGCGTGCTGTTTTCGCGAGCGAATCCACAGGTGACGATGAGACATTAAATAATCAGTGCCGTGTTCCTTGGGTGTAATGGGGTAGTCGACCGAAGGGGATAGAATTTCAAGCTTGGTGGCACCCATTTCAAAACCTCCGGGGCTGCGTTTTTCTTCGCGCACCGTACCCGTGACTTTGACACAAGCCTCTTGAGTCAGGTTGGCAAAGATCTCGAAAGCCTCAGGATCACACTCACCGCGAAAATAGATGCATTGGCAAATGCCGGTGCCGTCGCGAAGGAGGAGAAATTTGATCTTCCCGGAAGACCGAGTGTTATGGACCCAGCCGCGTAGTTCGACGGTTTGTCCAACATGGTCCTTTAAATCTGAAATATACGTCTTCATATGCGCCAACTGCTCTATATAATGGGTGATTTTCAACAAAGTAAGATTCCTACCATGCCAAATCCGGCAAGATCACCCAAAAAAGAGGCCATTTGTGCGCGCATTGGACGCAACGCAATATCTTAGGGGAGGATCGACATAATGGCGTGGCCGATATCTAGGCGTCCCTGTGAAGAATTTCGATAAAGAGCATCGAACTTCACTGTCGACAGCAGAATTTGTCTGATTTCACTGGCCGAGGCCTGGGGGCGGGTGCTCCAGATAAGGGCCGCGGTCCCAGCCACAAAAGGAGTTGCCATGCTGGTGCCTGTGGAGGACCGATAGCCACCTCCAGGTACTGTGCTGACGATTCGAGAGCCAGGTGCAAACAGGTGAACTCTCGAGTCCCCGTAGTTGGAGTGGTCAGCCATCAGGTCAAGATTGCCTGTAGATCCGACGGTGATTTGGGCAGGGTAGTTGTAAGAGGCGGGGTATTCCTTATCAACGTCAATGTTAGTAGACCGGTTGCCTGCAGCGGCCACGAACAAAATGTTATGGTTGGCAAGTGATGCAATCTTTTCGCCGAGAATTTGAGAGCATGGCGCCCCACCCCAGCTGGCATTGATAATTTTGGCTCCCATCTTGACCGCATAATCAATGGCGCGAACCGCATCGCCGAGGGTGCCCCCTCCAGTTGCATCGATAAAAGTCAGAGGGAGAATGGTGGCACCAGGCGCCACGCCCTGGACATGACCTGTTTGATGAACAATATCCGAGTGTTCGGCGGCAATAATACCGGAGACATGGGTGCCGTGAAAGGAGTTGTCGTAGACATGAGGAGAGTTGGCGACAAAGTCATAGCCAGAGACATCATCAATAAAGCCATTGCCGTCGTCGTCTACGCCATTTGAGGATTTGTCTTTTCCGGACGGATCGAGTCCGGACTCGCCGGGGTTTTTGTAGACGCGACCAGCGAGATTGGGGTGGGTGATATCCACGCCAGAGTCAATGACGGCAACCAAGATATTATCGCCGCGGACGTTCTTTTGCCAGGCGACGGAGGCATCAATGCGTTGGGTTCCCCAGTTGTCAGGGTAATCATACAGACTCGATGACTCCAGCTCAGCGTCGACGCGAACAACCTGATCCGCCTCAACAAAGTCAATCTTCTCCAGCTGTGGCTCAACAAAATCATCAATGAACTGAGCCCTTGAACTGCCGGCCTCAGTCGTCACGTGGCCGTTGCGCCAGCGAACAAGATACTGCCCAGGTACTGCTGTGGCCTGACATTCGTTGGCCGTTTTAGGAAATACGGTCTCACCGGAGCGAGGTTTGTCGCATCCGGTGAAAGCCGCAACAACAACTAATTGGGCAACAAAAATGTAAGCACGAGTGACATCCATGTCCAACGTTCCCCCTCCGTGGAGATTCTCGCACCCCCTGTATTATTGTGGTTATCCGGGCCCAAAATGGTTAGTCCGGATCCAATGAAATCGAGAATAGGAGAGGGTTTCTTCTAAACTGGACCTAGGCTGGATCTGGGCCATAATGACTGCTTTGGGTCCCTATAAGTGAGGGGTTTTAGGGCAGGGACAAGGACCAGGATTGGACGGCCTTTAAGAATTTCTGTCGGTGATGAATATCATTAAATAGGACGTCATCAATCACAGGAATTCCGGCTTTGAGCAGTTGGACCTCCTCAGCAAAGATGCCTGCACCCTGGCCGATGGGACTGCGAGCTGTATCATACGCTTGTGTATCATGCAGTCCGCAGCTTGGTGATCTGGACTTAAAGACAAATCCGCATACATTTGGGTGATTCCCAAAAAATCGATAGGCAGCCTGCCGCAGGCGAGTGCTGTAATCCACCCTGTAGTCACAGCGGAGGCGGGCCGATGGTCTCTGTGTAGGAGCGAATACCAAATCAATTGGCTCACGGGGAGTGGGCAGGCCAATGTCGACTTCCGGGCACACGGCAATCAACTCGAAGCCCTGCTCTTGCAAGTCAATCACGTGTCCGTTTTTTCTATTGCCCCCATCGTAACGGACGTTTTCACCCAAAAGGCAGCTGCTTACGGCGATTGAAATGGTGTTAGTGACAGTTGATCCCCTCACCCCTAAGCAATCCTGGCCAAGAGTTTTGCCAATTCATTTTTTGCAGAATCAACGACGACATTGGCGTCAAAGAATAGGTGTTGAGAGCTTCTCACCACCGCCTCTCCATGAATAAAAACGTCGCGCACGTCTCGACCGCTGCAGGAGTATACGAGGGCCGAGTAGGGGCTTTCAACCGTAGCCACGCTGGGGTGGCTACGATCAACAATAACGATGTCGGCCAGTTTTCCAGCCTCTAGGGAGCCAAGGTCCTTTTCACGTCCAAGGGTTCGGGCCCCTGCCAGCGTAGCCATCTCAAAAGCCTGTTCCGCCGGCAAGCTTTCGGGGCCAAACTTAGGCTTTTGAAGGAGGGCCGCGAGTCTCATCTCCAAAAATGGGTCCATGGTGTTGTTACAGGGGGCTCCATCGGCGCCAAGGGAGACAGTCATTCCTGCTTCTAGATAGCGCGAAATCGGAGCGATGCCACTGGCAAGTTTAAGGTTTGAGCTTGGACAGTGCACGAGCTTCGTTTTGGTCCCCACCATTTTTCGAACTTCGCCTCCGGTCAGGTGAACGCCGTGAACGATGACCGACTGGGGGCTGAGGATGCCTAGGTCATAAAGAAAATCGACGTTACTGCGTCCCGTTCTCTTTTTTACCAGAGCAATCTCATCTTTGTTTTCCGAGGCATGAGTGTGAATCAACAGGTTGTGGTCTTTTTGCAGCTCGACCGAAGCGCGGAGAATTTTTTCTGTACAAGAAACCGCAAACCGTGGGCAAAGTGCGTATTCGGTTAGGGAGTTCTTCTGATGCCACATTTTGATAAGTCGTTCACACTCCTCAAGTGACTCTTTGGTTTCCATGTAAAGAGGACCTGAAGTGCTTTTTAGGTCGGCGAGGCAGTTGCCACCCCAGTAGCGCATTTTTGATTGAACGACGGCTTCAAAGATGGCGTCCGTATGACGGGTTGAGGCCATATCGAGGATCGCTGTCGTGCCCAGTCGTTGCATTTCCAGCAGGCCGACGACAGCAGAAGCATACATGGAATCATCGTTGTGAGAGGACTCAAAGGGCCAAATCTTCTTCTGCAACCAATCGAGAAGGGCCATGTCGTCGGCCAATCCGCGAAACAGCGCCTGGCAAAGGTGGGTGTGGGTTTGAATCAGTCCCGGGATAACAAAGCACCCATGGGCATCGATGACCTTCTCCCCGGGTAGGGGCTCAAGGTTAGTCTCAAGCTGCTGAATGGCCGGCCCGCTTAGGCGCAGGTCTCCCACGAAGACCCGGCGCCCTGGATCCATGGTCACCAGAGTTCCACCTCTGATAAGAGTGGAGGGAGCGGAATTCATAGTTCCTCGACAAAGGAGCGCAAGAATTGGCTAAACTGTGCCTCGACCATCTTAGCCGTCTCTTTGACCTCTTCATGTGTCAGAAGAGTTGGTGACAGGCCCGCCGCCAAGTTGGTGATGCAACTAACGCCCAGAACTTTTACTCCCATGTGGCGGGCAACGAGCGCCTCCGGAACGGTACTCATGCCAACAGCCCCCCCACCAATTTGGCCGAGGTAGCGAACTTCGGCCGGCGTTTCATAGGTGGGACCACTGACGCCGCAATAAACGCCCTCATGAAAAGAGACACCCATTTTATTCAGGATGGCAATGAGTTTGGCGCGCAATTCACGGTCATAGATTTCTGACATGTCGGGGAAGCGCGGCCCCCACTCGTCCACATTTTTCCCACGCAATGGATTGTAACCCATGAGATTGATGTGGTCGGTGAGAACCATAAAATCTCCCGGCTTCATTTTAGGAGAAAGTCCGCCAGCGGCGTTAGTAAGTACCAGTGATTCGATTCCCAAGTCGGCCAAGACGCGAGTAGGGAGGACGACGTCCTCGGGCGAGTGACCTTCATAGTAGTGAACCCGCCCTTGAAGAACGGCTACCGGGGAATCACCTAAATTTCCCAAAAGGAGTTTGCCTGGGTGCCCGTCAACTGTTGGGGGTGGAAAGTGGGGTAAGTCATTAAATGAAATCTCACACTCGACATCTATCGAAGAACCAAAGGCCGCCAGTCCCGAGCCAAGAGTGATCCCCACCCGGGGCTTAAAAGAAGATCTCTTGCGAATGTAATCGACGGTTTCCCGAACTCGTTTTAGCTCAGACATAAGATACCCACCTAAGAAAGAATTTCTGCAATTAGTTTTTCCGGCTTCGGCAGATCTGAGGATAGAGACACAGCCGCGATGAGCTTGCTCCGCACCTCTTCAATGCGCTTGCTTGAGTTGGCGTGAAGAACAAAAAGGGTGTCGCCTTTGGCAACTTGGTCTCCGACCTTCCTCATGCATTCAATACCTGTTCCCATATCAATGACATCGGATGATGAAAAGCGGCCGGCTCCAAGTAGCAAAGAGCTGACGCCGATGGCTTCGGTGTTCATTGTCGAGATAAATCCATTATCACAGGCGCACACATCCTCAACAATTGAGGCCTTGGCGAGCGGCCCGGTTTTGGGAGCCCCTTGTCTCGCGCACAGGGCTTCGAAGGCATTAAGCGCCTCGCCGGATTCGAGCTTGTCTTCAGCTAATTGCCGGGCGTCGCCGATGGTCGGGCAAATCCCGCCTAAGACGACCATCCACGAGGCCAACTCCAAGCTCAACTCACGGGTGTCTGCAAAATATTCTTCTCGTTCGCCACGCATAATGGACAGACATTCCTCAACTTCCAAGGCATTGCCAATCGCCCGGCCAAGGGGTTGATTCATGTTGGTCAAGAGGGCCACCACTTTGACGCCGTTGTGTTCACCAATAGATTTAAGCAGTGTCGCCAGTTCTCGCGCTTGATCCAGCGTTTTCATAAATGCGCCACTGCCAAACTTAACATCCAGAACCAATCCTGAAAGCCCCTCGGCGAGCTTTTTGGACATGATACTGCCGCAAATAAGAGGCAGAGACTCCACGGTCCCTGTTACATCTCTGAGCGCATAGAGCTTTTTGTCGGCAGGGCAAATGTCATCCGTTTGGCCGACGAGGGCAAGACCATACTCGGCGACTCGGGTTTGAAATTCATCGAGGGTCACCTGCACGGAAAATCCGGGAATGCTCTCCAGTTTATCCAGGGTGCCACCAGTGTGACCAAGCCCCCGTCCGGCAATCATGGCCACCGGAACGCCGCAGGCTGAAGCAAGAGGTGCGACGATCAAAGAAGTTTTATCGCCAACTCCTCCGGTACTGTGTTTATCCACAACCGGGCGGCCCAGGTGTGAGAAATCAAGAACCTTACCCGAGTCTCGCATAAAACGGGTGAAAGTAGCGGTTTCCACATCGCCCATCCCCTGGAAGCAAACAGCCATTAACCATGCGGCCATTTGATAGTCGGGAATTTTTCCGGCAGTAAATTGATTGACCAGGAAGTCCAATTCTTCATTGGTATGTTCTTCGCCTCGACGCTTCTTTTTAATCAGCTCTGCAGGGATAAAGGTCACTAGTATTCTCCTTTGGTGACTCTTTTGCCGGTGACAATCGCCACTCCGGAGCTCGTTCCAATGCGACTGGCGCCGGCGCTTACCATTCGTTGCAGTGTCTTAAGATCATGAATTCCTCCGCTCGCCTTGACACCCAATTCATGACCCACAACGGATCTCATGAGTTTAACATCCTCTTCACTTGCTCCAGTGCCAAGAAATCCAGTCGAGGTTTTGACAAAGGCAGCGCCGGCTCCCTTGGCAATTTCACAGGCCAGTTTCTTCTCCAGATCTGTGAGAAGTGAAGTTTCAAGAATCACCTTCACCTTTGCTGGAGTTGAGGCCGCAACGACGTGAAGAATATCCTCCTCGACAGCTTTCGTCTGTCTCGACTTAATGGCACCAATATTAATGACCATATCGATCTCATCTGCCCCAATGTCACGACACCATGCTGCTTCAAACGACTTAACAGACGTGGAGGAGGCTCCCAAGGGGAATCCCACGGTGGCGCAAATCTTGACATTTTTACCGGCGAGCAACTCGTGGCAATTGGGAATCCAGAAGGAGTTTACACAGACAGCGTAGAAGCCGTGGGTAATGGCTTCATTACAGTGGCGGCTGATGTCCGCCCAGGTGGCTTCAGGCCTCAGCAGGGTGTGATCAATAAGCTGGGCAAAAGAGCTGCCGGGCGTCAGTTTGCCAGATTCACTCACGGGGAGTTTCCTCCTAATTCACAAATATCTTGCAAATGGAAATAGCACTTCTAAGGTATCTCTATGAAGGTTTGTCGTCAGTTTTTAGTTTCAGGGCTAGTTCAGGGCGTCGGCTTCCGCGCCTTTACCTCTAGGGAGGCCGGTAAGCTGAACATCTTCGGTTGGGTTCGTAACCTGGCTGATGGTCGAGTCGAGGCGATCGCGTTTGCTCCCCAAGATGTTTTAGCTGAGTTTGAACAAAAGTTGCGCAAGGGACCTTTGGCATCTCGGGTGGAAGATCTTATTGTAGTAGATGTAGAGTATGATGAAATACTTGGCCCATTTTTTATTTTAGATGACGGGGAGGCTCCGTGGCAGTGAAAGCTCTAGGGCTGGTGATGGCAATTATCCTTTGTCTGAGTGTGGGAGCCCCAGCGGCCGAAGCCCAGTATCCAAATAACAATAACTCACAGCAGGCCACAGCGATCGGTCCAAGAAAACAGCTGGCGACCATCATCTTCTCTGGATTGGCGGGGGCGATCTTAGGCCTTAGCACTTTAAGCTTTTACGGTCGTCCCCAGGACAAACTGTCTAACATTGCCATAGGTTTTGCCGTGGGAATCATTGCCGGCACAGTGTACACGACCTATCAGGCCGCAACAAAACCCAAAACCTACTTCGAGACCATGCTGCCACAAACGGAACAGGAGCAAATGATGATCTCTCAGGCCATGGTGATGCCGGATCAAGATCTTTCCCAGCTACAGTTAAAATGGGAGTGGGATTTTTAGCCGGCTTTTTTCTTGAAGCCAAAATTCTTCAAAAGATTACCCGCCCCGCTGCTAGCGGGAGGAGGGCTGGCGCTGGTGCTGGTGATTTTGACACCGCCACCGCCACCGCCGCCAGGTGGTCTGCCAGGAGGACCGCCTCCAGGGGGCCGTTGACCCGGTTGGCCCGGGGGACGCTGCTGAGGTGCCGCCGCGGACGGGCTGGGAGCAGCAGACTCCTCTTTTTTGGCGTCTTTGTGAATGCCGAGGAAGATTTCTCCCTCTTCGACGGAGATCTTGCCTTCCTTCATAAGAGCACGAATTGAACTATCAAAGGTCAGCATGCCGTGAGAGGAGCCGGTCTGCATGGCTGAAGGAATCTGGAAAGTCTTGCCTTCACGAATCAGATTCCCAACAGCATGGGTATTGACCAATACTTCAAGGGCCGCCACTCGGCCCGGTTTGTCGGCGCGAGGGAAGAGAGTCTGGGCGACAACACCCCTTAAGCTTTCCGCAAGCATGACCCGAACCTGAGCCTGTTGCCCTTGAGGGAACACGTCAATAATTCGGTCGACAGTTTTAGCCGCACTATTGGTGTGAAGAGTACCAAATACCAAGTGACCGGTCTCAGCAGCGGTCATGGCCAGGTGAATGGTTTCCAGGTCTCGCATCTCACCCACAAGAATGATGTCGGGATCTTCACGAAGGGCGGCTTTAAGGGCATTTGCGAAGGACTTTGTATGGCTGGTGACTTCCCGTTGGTTAATCAGGCACATCCGATTTTCATGCACAAACTCGATGGGATCTTCAATGGTCAAAATATGCTCTTTGCGTTCACAGTTGATGGTGTGAAGGAGAGCTGCAAGAGTCGTTGACTTGCCTGATCCCGTGGGCCCGGTAACCAAGATCAATCCTCTGGGAACTTCAACGAGTTTCAGCAGGGACTCTGGTAGTCCAAGCTCATGGACAGTCTTAATTTCCTCCGGAATCACACGGAAGACGCCGCCCATCCCCCGGCGTTGCATAAAGACGTTCACACGAAAGCGACCGAGGCCTTTGATGGCGTAACTGCAATCCAGTTCCCATTGTTCGACGAACTGTCGCTTTTGCTTGTCATTGAGAATTTCAAAAATCAGAGCTTGAACGTTTTCGTTGGTCAAAGAAGGGTGCTCAAGACGAACCATTTCGCCATGAATGCGCAGAATGGGAGGAGCACCCGAAGACAAATGCATATCCGAGGCATTTTGCGCCACCATCACTTGAAAGAGTTTGTCGATCTGAGCCATCCAGCCTCTCGAAGTCGATAAATGTCGATTTTCCATTCAATTGATCGGCGTCATTGTCCCTGAGCTTAATGATTTATGGCCGACGCAACGAGCCATCGCGGCGTGCATCCAAAAGACCACTTGTGAATTGGAGATATTTGATATTATTGTGTTTTTTGGCATTCTTGGAGTGAGAAAGTGAGTTGAACTCAAACAGGGGCGAGCTGATTGTCGGCGGAAATATTGATTAATGTTCGGCCCACCCAGACCCGGGTGGCCTATGTCGAAGATCGTGAGCTCGTGGACCTCAAGATCGAGCGGCGGACCTCCCCAACTTTGGTCGGATCCATCTATCGTGGCCGAGTGATGCGGGTACTTCCAGGAATGCAGGCATCCTTTGTTGATATTGGTTTGGACCGCGCAGCCTTTCTCTATGTTGGTGATGTGCGCACCGACCAACATGCGGAAAAAAATCTCTTCGATGAGGCTCCCGGACCCAAGGAAGAGGACCTGGTAATAGAGGGCAGCGAAGAGGAAGAAGAGGAATCAAAGGTTAATATCCAGGATCTTCTCAAAGAAGGGCAAATCATCCTGGTTCAAGTGGCCAAAGATCCTTTGGGAAGCAAGGGTGCGCGAATTACCACCCATATTTCTCTGCCCGGTCGCCACCTGGTCTTTATGCCGACGATCAACCACCTTGGCATTAGCCGCCGAATTGAGGATGAGGGTGAGCGCGAACGCTTGCGGACCATGGTGGAAAAGCTCCAGCCGAATGGAGGGGTCATTGTCCGTACCGCAGGGGAAGGGGCGACTGAAAAGAGCTTAGGTGAGGATTTAGACTACCTCCACCGCCTGTGGAAAGAAATCGAGAAGAATTACCAAAAGGGAAAGGGCCAGGGCCTTATTCACTCGGAAATGGACGTTGAGCTGCGGGCTCTCCGCGATATGCTCAACGAGAATGTGGAAAAGGTGGTGGTAGATCATAAAGAGGCCTTTGAGAAGGTGGGCAATTTTGTGACTCACTTTATGCCCAAGTTCAAAAACAAGGTGGAACACTATCGCGGCAAGTCTCCTCTGTTTGACTCCTACGAAATCGACCTGGAGATTTCCCGCTCATTGGGGCGCAAGATCTGGCTGAAGTCCGGCGGCTATATTGTGGTGGACGAAGCGGAGGCACTGGTGGTCGTGGATGTGAATACGGGAAGGTTCGTCGGCAAAAAAGATCTGGAAGACACGATCCTTAAGACCAATATGGAAGCGGCCAAAGAGATCGCCCATCAGCTACGCATTCGCAACTGCGGTGGGATCATCATTATTGATTTCATTGATATGGAAAAGGTCCTCCACCGGGAAAAGCTCATGGTTTTTCTCCAGGATCAGCTCAAAAAGGACAGGGCCCGCACCACCGTGCTGGCCATGTCAGACCTGGGCTTAGTGGAAATGACCCGCAAGCGAATTCGGCCCTCTTTGGTCTCAACCCTTTGCCAGCCCTGCCCCTATTGCGACGGTAATGGCTATATTAAGCAGAGAGTCACGGTCGCCAATGAGATCTTCAGCGCTCTCGAGCGGGAGGCGCGTCGTCCGGGCACCAAGGCCACGACGGTGGTGCATTGCCACAGTGACATTGCCGATTGGGTGTACAGCGAAGAGCAAGAAACCCTTGAATTCATTGAAAAACGCCTCGGGCACTCGATTGCCTTTAAGGTCGAGCCGGCCTACCACCTGGAGCAGTATGAAATTATTACAGTGTAGGCGGGAGGAGCTCTTGGGTGGGGGCTCTGCCGAGATGACCCAGGGCTTAAATTGGGGCCCAGGAATCCCATCCTAATTGAGTGAATTTATTGACAGATCTTTTGCGCCGTGGCAGATACTTCAAGCTTACGACCTGGTTTTGGAGGTAGTTGAAGATGTACGCCATTATTCGTTCCGGCGGGAAGCAATACAAAGTTAAGGCTGGAGACACCTTGCGTGTCGAGAAGCTGGAAAAAGAGCTTGGTTCGGAATTTGATCTTGATGAAGTTTTGGTAGTCAGTGGTGACAAGACCTTTGTTGGTGAGCCCACTGTTCAGGGTGCGAAAGTAACGGTTGTTGTAACCCGTCAGACAAAAGCACCCAAGGTGATCGTTTTTAAGAAGAAGCGTCGCCAGGGATATCGCCGTATGCGTGGTCACCGTCAGCCCTATACAGAGCTGTTCGTAAAATCGATCACCAACCCAGAAGGCCAAAGCACTCAGGCAGACAACGATGCGCGTGTATTTAGTCCCGAGAAAAAGGCTGCCCAGATTGAAAAGGCTAAAGAGGTTCGTAAGGCCAAAAAGGAAACCGGACCTAAGCGCAAGGAAGTAAAAGCGTCTAAGAAGACTGCGGCGGCTTCTGGTACAGCGAAAAAAACGGCGGCTAAAAAAGTGACCAAGAAGAAAAAGAAGGCTGCCAAAAAGACGGCTAAGAAAAAAGCCGCGAAAAAGAAGTCAGCCGCTAAGAAAAAGACGGCGACGACTAAAAAGACAGCAAAAAAGAAAACGACTAAGAAGAAGGCCTAATTAGGGCCTCTTCGGGTCAGTGAAGTTTGATTTGAATTTGAACGTAACGTAGGGGTGCTCAATGGCATCGAAAAAAGCAGCAGGTAGTACGAAGAACGGACGCGACAGTCAGAGTAAACGCTTAGGTGTTAAGCGCTTTGGTGGCCAGTTGGTTAATCCTGGAACCATTATCGTGCGCCAGCGTGGGACCAGATTTCATTTGGGTAACAATGTGAAAATGGGTCGTGATTTCACCATCTATTCGATTATTGAAGGCTTGGTGAAGTTTGAGCGCATCACAAAGTCCCGCATGAAAGTTAGCGTTTACCCGAAAACGGCCTAACTGTCCGACACAGTTTTAATGAGCCTGGTGCCGACAGGCTCAAAAATGTCCAGGCATCCCTTTATTTTGAGGATGCCTGCAGAACCAAACTAGGCAAAATCATGAAATTTATCGACGAAGTGACCTTAGCTGTGGCCTCTGGCAAGGGAGGACCTGGGTGTGTGAGTTTTCGTCGTGAATCCATGGTTCCCCGCGGAGGCCCTGATGGGGGGCATGGTGGCAAGGGCGGCGATGTCCTTGTCCGCGTCAATCCCCATCTTAACTCCCTCTTGGACTTGCACAATCTAAAGCGGCTTTCGGCTGAGAATGGCCAGCCCGGAATGGCCGAAAAAATGGACGGCAGGGCGGGTAAGGATCTGGTCATAGATGTTCCAGCAGGAACAGTCGTCACCGATGAGTCGGGAAATGTTCTTGTCGATATGGGAGAGGTTCAGGAGACCGTCCTGTTGGAGGGAGGCCTGGGTGGAAAGGGTAACACCTTTTACAAGACCTCGGTCAATCAGGCACCAGGGATTGCCCAAAAGGGGATGCCAGGTGAAGAGCTGGTCATCCACTTAGAGCTCAAGCTCATTGCTGATGTGGGCATCATTGGCTTCCCCAACGCCGGGAAGTCGACCATTATCTCGGTGATTTCAGCAGCTAAGCCGAAGATTGCCGACTATCCGTTTACCACTCTGGTTCCCAACTTGGGCGTTGTTCGCTATGGAGATGCGGATTCATTTGTTGCCGCAGACATTCCGGGTTTGATTGTCGGGGCTCACAAGGGTGTTGGGCTTGGCTCTCAGTTTTTACGCCATATAGAGCGGACCCGAGTGTTTGTCCATGTCGTCGATGCCAGCGAAATGAGCCAGAGGGACCCGGTTCAAGATTATAAAGATATTAACGAAGAGCTAAAGCTCTACGATGAAATGCACCAGAGTAAGGAGGGCTATTGGCCCCTGTCCGATCGCCCTCAGGTGGTGGTGTTAAATAAAATGGACGTCGTTCCTGAAGAAAGAGAGCACCAGTTGGTTGAGGAGTTCAGGCGTATGGGTGTCACTGCTTTACCGGTGTCTGCGGCGACGAGAAAGAATATTAAGGAATTGATATTTGCGGCTGGTAGCCATGTCATAAAAGGGGATCAGAGTGAGTGATCGAATTGGAATTTTTGGCGGCACATTTAGTCCATTTCACATGGGACACTTAAACAGCCTTCTAACCGTGGCGGGAGAGCTGGAGCTCGATCAAGTGAGAGTCATTCCCGCCTATCAGAGTCCAAATCGCCCCCGTCTCGAAGGGCCTAATCCGGAGGAGAGGCTGGCTTTGGTGCGGCTTGGAGTGTCTTCCTACTCCCCACTGTTGGTCGCTGATGACCGCGAGGTTCAGCGTGGCGGCGTGAGCTATACTCTAGACACGGTTCAGGATCTTCGTTCGGAGTTCAAGACCGAGAATTTGTTTCTTATCATTGGTGCAGATCAATTCGAAAACTTCGACCATTGGAAGGCTTTTACAGAAATTCTTCAGGAAGTCGACCTAGTCGTCACCACACGTCCGGGCTTTGAGTGGCCGGAAGGGCTCGAAAGCTTTCCTCCCGGTCTTCGCGGTTTGGTCAAAAAAAATGATGGCAAAGTGATCGAACTCGCGACGAGTAAAAAGATCTATTTTGTGAAACTCAATGACATAGATGTGTCCGGATCGGAGCTTCGACGTCGGTTGCGCTCCGGAGAATCACTCGATGGCTTGGTTCCGGAAGGCGTGGACGAAATGATCCGCGAAAGGGGTTGGTTCGAGGATCTTCACAAGAAGGTGGAGAACTACCTGGAGTTAACGCAGGAGATGGGCCGCATTCTCAACGAAAAGAATGCCATTAACGTCGTCGGATTTGATTTAGGAGAGACGCATTTTCCCGCTCAATTCACTCTGGTGGCCTCGGGATCTAACACTCGGCAAACCAATGCCATCGCTGAGCACTTGATGAATCAGGTTCATCAAACCTATGGGTTTTGGCCTCAGAATATTGAGGGGCAGTCTGAGGGGCGCTGGGTGGTGCTTGATTATGGGGCCCTGATTGTGCACATCTTTTACGACTATGCCCGTGCCGAATACAAAATTGAGGACCTTTGGGCTGACGCCGGTCGAGTAGTTATTCACGATCCCCATGCGGCCTTTCGAAAACCTGGGGATAAGCCGGGGCCTCGTTCGTGAGAGCAGCCCTCCTCTTTGTTCAAACGAGCAAAGACAGCTGGCATCAGGACTCGAACCAAGTTTACTTGGAAAAAATATCGAGGATGCTTCCCTTTGACGTGGTTGCGGTTAAGTCGGACAGTTCAGGCCGCAAGGAAAAAGACCGCAAGATTACGGCTGAAGACTCGCGCCTGCTAAAGGTACTGTCCCCTGATGACTGGGTCATTGCCTTTGATGAAAAGGGCAAGACGTTCTCATCCTCCAGAGAGTTCTCCCAATTTTTGGTAAAGAAGTTGGAAATGGGAAAGGCTCGCGTGGTTTTTATTATTGGTGGAGCATTTGGACTCGGGCCTGAGGTTCGGGCGAGAGCCAATGAGTTCATCAGCCTGAGTCCCCTAACCATGAACCACCAGGTCGCAAGCCTTGTCGCCCTTGAGCAGATCTATCGTGCTCTGACGATTTGGAAGGGCATTCCTTATCACAATGAATAATAGCCCTTAGGGTGTTGTCCGGGAGCAATCGGACGGCCGGAGTCCTTGAGCCACTTTTAAAGTAAAATCTGCAAATGGCATTGCTTGCATGAGATGTTCGGCATGTGGAAGTTCAAGCAACTCATCAGATGTTGTCCCCTCTGTGGATGGCTGTGGACAGAGCAGAATGGGCTTTGCAGGAGCTGTTGGTCCTACCTGCTGAACCAGCGACTAAAATCTTTCCAGCAAAACAGAACAATGGATGGAATCCAGACGCGTAGCCTGTTTGATTGGGGAAGTCACAATGATGCGGGTATTCGCCGACTGGTACTTAGCCTCAAGGGCGGAGCGGGTGATAGGGCTCTCTGGAGAGAACTTTCCGTCGCTTTGGCCCGTTCGTGGATAGAAGCTCGCGAAGGCCATGGGTGGGTGATAGTGCCGAGTCCCCCGAGGAAACATGGGCATGAGGACCATGCGGTACTCTTGGCCCGAATGCTTGGGAATCTACTGGGAATTGAAGTCAGACCTGCTCTGCGGAGAAGAGACTCGCGTCGGAGGCAAAAACGACTGGGGAGGCTGGCCCGCCGGGCACAATCCCCTCACGACCAGTTCGAGGTCATTGATCGAGGTAATAAATACAGGCGAGTCTTATTTGTCGACGATGTCGTGACGACGGGGGCTACGGCCACAGGCGCCTGGGAGAGCCTTGGGCGCCCCAAGCACTTTCAGGTTTGGTCCATTGCCCGTAGGCTGTCTTGCCGACCTTGAATGGGTCTGATAAAACCTGATGAATATTAACGCTTAGGGGATGCCAATGATTTTTAAAGCGACAAAATCCATGCCACAGATGATTTTGACTTTGGCTCTGATTCTCATGGTTCCTCTTGCCTGCGCGAGTGCAGCCAAGGACAAAAAAGAAGGGGGCGAGGAGCCCGAGGAGGGGATCAGCCTGATGGCAGGCGAGGAATCCAGTTCTGCGGAGTCTCTGCAAGCGGATGAATCTGAAGAAGGGCCCGCTTCTGCGGCTGAAGTGGAAGTAGACAAAAAGACGAAAAAACAGTTGAAGAAAAGGACTAAAGGGACTGAGAAGGCCAAGGTTCAAGAAACGGAACCTAAGGTCGAGAAAGCCGAACCAGAGATTGCTCCAGAAATCGCATCGATTAAGGAGGTGGTAAAGAAGTATCAAACCACCCGAGCGGTTGGCATGAAGGTTGAAAAGAAAGTTCACCTAGCTCTAATGGACGAAGAAAAGACCGGCAAGGGTCGACTGTGGTACTCAAAGGGACGCTTGAAGATGGCGATCGCCAAACCAGAAGATTCCTTGTTGGTGATGAATGATGACATCATTTGGGTGGTCAGCAAAATGCCAGAAGAGTTTGGCGGCGCCATTCAGGTGACCAAGATGAAGGCGGCCCAGCTAAAGAAGTCCAATGCTCTATTGGCGGTACTTTTTGGCGATGAAGCCGTCTGGGATAGGTTTGAATTGTTGAAATCAGACACGAAGAAGGGCCGCTTGACGGTCGAATTGAAGCCACGGAAGGAAGCTCATCTGGCCGATGTGATGAAAGTAAAAGTTCAGGTAGACAACAAGGCCAAGAAAATTACAGAGATTGCCTATTGGGATGAGTTGGAAAATGAAACTTTGTATAGGTTTTCGGATGTTAAGTTTGGAGTCCGCCTGTCGAGTGGACATTTTAAATACAAGCCTCCGTCAAATGCGGATGTGACGGAAATTTAATCTGAGGTAATGGTGACCGGGCCAAAGCAGAATCGCGGATCTTCAAAAGTTCATTTTGTCAGCCTTGGTTGTCCCAAGAACCTGGTTGATTCCGAAATCATGTTGGGTTCGCTGCTCAGCGAAGGCTATGAGGTTTCGGAAAACCCTGAGGAAGCCGAGACGATTGTCATTAATACCTGTGGTTTTATTGAGGACTCAAAAAAGGAATCCATCGAAAAGATCTTGGAAATGGCGGAACTCAAAAATTCGGGCAAGCTCAGTCGCCTGGTGGTGGCGGGATGCTTAACCCAGAGATATAAAGATGAGCTGGTTGAAGGCTTGCCCGAGGCGGATCTCTTTGTGGGCTCTGGGGAGTTTCAAAACATTGCTCGTATTCTGCGCGAGTCGCGTGCGGGCAACAAAGAAAAACGATTTTATGATCTTCCTACTTATTTGCAGGAAGACTCGGCTCAAAGAATCAACTCCCAACCAAAGCACCGGGCCTATCTTAAGATATCTGAAGGGTGCAAAAAACGCTGTGCCTTTTGTGCCATTCCAATGATTAGAGGCAATCTTCAGTCGCGGCGCTTGGGCGGTATCGTCAGTGAGGCCAAGCTTCTGGTGGCTGGAGGGGTTAAAGAGCTGATAGTGATTTCCCATGACTTTACGGATTATGGCTGGGATCTCAAAAAGCAGTCCCCTGGGGCGATTGAAAACCCCGTGGAGCTGTTGCGGGCTTTGTCGGAGCAGTCGGGTGCCGAGTGGATTAGAGTTCTCTACATGTATCCTGATGGAGCCACGCCGGAGCTGGTGAAGCTCATTAAAGAAAAAGACAATTTGGTTAACTACTTCGATATGCCACTTCAACACATTAATAACAATGTCCTGAAGAGAATGAATCGCCGGATGACAAGAGAGGAAATCGAAGAGGCACTGGAGAGAATTCGCATAGAAATTCCGGATGCAGTTGTCCGTACCCAGTTTATTGTCGGCTATCCCGGCGAAACGGAAGAGGAGTTTGAGGAGCTGCTGGAGTTTGTTCGTCAGCAGGAGTTTGATCGCGTGGGCTGCTTCATGTTTTCCCAAGAGGAAAACACCAAGGCTGGAACTCTTGAGGATCAAGTCGACGAGGGAACAAAGCAACGGCGCTTTGAGCGGCTGATGAAGGTACAAAAAGAGATTAGTCGGCGAAAGCACAAGGCCTTCATAGGTAAAACTATTCGAGTTTTAGTCGAAGGAGTCAGCGAAGAGACGGAATTGCTCCTTCAGGGCCGTCATTCTCAGCAGGCGCCTGAGATCGATGGGGTCACTTACATCAGCAGTGGAGAGGCTCATCCCGGAGACATGGTGGATGTAAAGATCACTGATAGCCACGACTATGATCTGGTCGGGGAGATTGTTGACTGCGACGCAGAAGGCTAAATAGTCGAGACCTCAGGGTTTATTGTTGACAGCACTGGTCATGTCTGGCTCGATTAGAGGAGGGCAGCGGGAGGCAACATGTTATCAGGCAACTTAGTCATGCTGTTTGTCTATTCAGTCGTGATTTTCTTTGTAGTGAACGCTCTCGTTAACTAAATACGACTGTACACGAATCAGACAGTTTATCTTTTCTACCTGTAAAATAGTTTCGGCATTCATAAGTCGTTGAGGTTAGGCTGCTTCTTGGTTATCTCAGATATGCTAGCCGAACCCCTAATTTGACAGAGATCATGCGCCTAATATCCTTAGTGTACCTTATTCTGATTGTTCTATGGGCTGGTCAGGCTCAGGCACTGGATTTTCCGAAGTTGTTTGAGAGCGCCAAGGTCCTGCCTGTCGGGCAAAGCACTTTTTCAGTATCCATGAACTACGCCCCTCTTGATCAGGAGATTAATGGGTCAAGCCTTGATTCTCGCAACACGGAAAGACTTCTTCGCGAGGTCAGTTGGGGGGAATTGATCGCCAATACGCCTGAGGCCAACAGGGGCGCCCTGAAGGAGCTTCAGCAGCAAAGTGGACAAAAGGACTCTGATGTTCTCGCCCGGGAGTATGTTCGCGCCACGGGCTATCGGGTGGCGCTAAAGCCCTTTTGGGGATTTGGTCTGGGCGACAGATGGACCGTTGGGGCCCGGGTGCCGCTTATTATGGAAAGCAGGGATGTGGTGCGCAGGATGGAATGGACTGATGTTCGTCCGAGCGGAATGAACTTACTGGGGCATCAGGCGAGCTCTGGATTGGGTCGAATCCAGGCAGCATCCGTAACTGGTCCAAGCTCGATTGAAGGGTTTGACTCTGGATGGCGGTACCACATTGGCGATGTGGAGATCATGGGTCAATATCTCATGGCTGAGGGGTTGGGATGGGCCTGGGCACTTAGGCAAAAGCTTGTTCTCCCAACCTCACCCCCCCCGGACCCCTACAACCTAGACCCCATTCTCACCAACGAAGGGCAGACAGATTTGGGTTTGGATTCCTTGGTCGAGTGGAGGGTGACAAGGGACTGGAGCCTATTGGCTTCTGCAGGTTATCTGGTTCAGTTACGGGATCGGGTGGCCATGAGGATTCCAGATGACCGTAGAGCTTTTATGCAGGGGGGAGTTGATCGGGATGTTGAGCGCAACGCCGGAGATATCGCGACGGCGGAGCTGCTCCTTCGCTACTCGCTGGGAAAGACCCTGCAGATCAAGGCCGGCTATATGTACTCGGAGAGACAAAAGGATGAATTTCAGGGCAAAGCATTCTCGGCTGACCGATATGCCTATTTGGCCGAAGGCACCGAACAAAAAGTAACAGTGGGACGACTTGGGCTCAGTTATATTCCCAGGGAGCTGACTCGCTTGTGGGCGCGACAGCTGAGGTTGCTGGCGGCACATGTAGAGATGTATTCCCTCATGGCGGCACGTTCGGGATCTCCGGACCCCATCACCGAACTGGGTCTATCCTTCTCCTACTGAGCAAAAATAAAGATGTCTCTGTAATTTCGGCCCTTTTCGTCGGAGTCCATGCCGTACCCGATGACGAACCGATCATCTATGGTCCGGCCTACATAATCCGGCTTAATCGGAAGCTCTCGTCGGGCGGGTTTATCAAGGAGGGCGACAATCTTAAGAGAGGCCGGGCGAGAGGCAATAAGTCTCTGCTCTAAAAAGCTCAAAGTTCTCCCGGCATCAATAATCTCCTCAATTATCAGTACGTGGCGATTAGAGATATCCATTGAAATATCTTTGATGATTTTGACATTTTGACCTCGGGGAGAGGTTAGGTGCACAAAATCCACAGTTTGAGGCAAGCGGATCTTTCTCATCAAATCGGCAACAAACAAAACCGAGCCCTTAAGGGGGCAGATGAGGACGATATCCTTGCCCTGATAATCCTGTTCGATTTCTTCAGCCAGGCGGCCGACCATCTCATCGATCTCAGCCGCAGAAATGTAAGAAATCATATTGTCGCGCAGTTGGCCCATCTTTTACCTCAAAGGTTTAATAAGTCAGAATTTTTTGTCACTTCCACAGACTGAGCCTGGGCCAAAAGCCGTTTGGCCTCTGGGTGTTCAGGTTCGCGCTGAATAACAGCTTCCCATTGGGCCACCGCCTCGGGCACCTGTCCGGAATCATAAAAAAGCTGTCCCAACCGAATACGAGCTGTAACAAATGCGGGGAAGTCGCGAACGAGATTTCGCAGCTCTTTAATAGCCTTGGTGAAATCCTCAAGCTTAACGAAGCACTCGGCAATTTTCATGGTCAATTCCGGTTTGCGCGCGGATAGACTTAGGGCTTTAAAGTACTGTTCAAGTCCTTCCTTGGTGCGACCATATCGGCAGTAAAGCTCGCCCAGCTCATCATGTTTGATGGCCAACTTTTCGTTGATATAAGGATCGGAATCGGTCTTTTGCCGATCTAACATAGCCTGGGCTTCTTCAAAAACTTTTCGGCCCTCGTCATAACGGCCAAGGTCATTGAGAATAATGCTCAGGCCAATAGACGCATCTGTGAAAGAGGGCTGAATCTCCAGGGCCCGTCGAAAGGCGCGAATGGCTTTATTGAACTTGCCTTGATCGTAGTAGATGGTGCCAAGCATGTGAAAGATATCAGCAGTCTTGGTGCCCCTGAGGATGAGCTGATTCAGCAGCGGTTCAGCGGCCGAGTATTTATTGAGCTTAAAATGCTCCTTGGCCGCGCTAAGAAGCTCGTCTTGGTTATCGCTGTAATTCATTGCCAATTTCATCCTTTAGTTTTTTGGCTTCGCTGGAGTCTGGGTGCTGTGAAATTAACCGATCGTACAAAGAGCGGGCCTTAGGCAAATCCTTTAACTTGAAGGAGCTAAAGGCGGCGCCGTAAAGAGCTCTGGGTTCATAGCCCAAATTTGGGTACTCGGCTAACAAATCTTCGAAGCGGCCAAGAGCACTGTCGAACTGGTCTCGGGAAAAATAGAAATCAGCTATGTACAGTTCTTTGTTGGCAAGCTTTTTCAAGCAGGCCGTTTTGTGTTCGTTGGCTTTGGTGACAAACTCACTTCGAGGAAAGGATTGAATCACCTCATTGAAATAAAGAATCGCCTTCCCCGCTAAGGAGAGGTCCCGGTCAATCGTTTCAGGAAGCTGATTGTAGTAGCTCATGGCGAGGCGAAAAGTGACGTAGTCTATCTTAGGGTGACGGGGATGAAAGTCCTTAAAAATCTGATAAGCACTTTGAGACTCAATATAACTTTCTCGTTTATAGTGAATGTCCGCCACACGAAGTTCGGCTTCCAAAGCCAGTTTGCTGTAGGGGTGTTTATTCTTGACGTCCATGTATTGTGCGATGGCCTCTTCATAGCGCTCGTCTTTTTCAAAGCGCTGGGCGTACTCGAACGAACCCTCGGCCGTATTGGCGTCAATCTTTTCGGATGTTGAACAGGAGGAGACAAGGGCAAGGGCTAATAAGGCTGTAAACCATGACAGAGTTTTCATAGAGGGCAGTCTAATGTTCGGCGGGTCACTAAGTCAATAGAGATGGAGCTTCCGGGTGCCCCCCATTTGCTCCTAAAGCCCTGATAATACAAAGATTTTAAGTTCTAAATCCAGTCAAATGAAGGTAGACGCTGGTTATAGTCACCTTAAGGGCGCTGGCGACAGGGATCGAAATCAGCATTCCCAGGACGCCCATGAGCTGTGCTCCGATGATAATCGCAATAACCACCGTAATTGGGTGGAGATCGACGATTTTGGCCACCACCATGGGAATGAGAAAAAGGGCATCCACAATCTGTGCGGCAAGGTAGACCATCATAACTAAAAACAGGCCGAGAGTGGATTCGCCGTTAATCAGGGCGATGATCAGGGCCGGGACGGCGCCAATGAATGGGCCAATATAGGGAATCAGGTTGGTGAGGGCGGCGAATATTGCCAAAAGCGTTGCGTACCTGGCGCCGAGAACAAACAGTCCTACCCAAACGACCACGCCAACAAAGGCAGCCTCCAGAAGTCTGGCGCGAACAAACTGACCGATTTGGCCATTAATCTGGGAATATAGATTTAGCACCATTTCAAATATATTATTTGGGACCATGGCGAGAAGAATTTTTGAAAACGTTCGACCGTCTTTGAGGAGAAAAAAGGCAAAAAACGGAGCCAGAATAAGAGTGGTAAACAGCTTAGTGACCAAGGTGGGGAGATCTTCAAAAATCGAGGACGTCCAGCCGAGAAGGGTGGTCTCTACCTGATCACTGATGTCGACAGTAAACAGCGTGCCGGAAAATGAGGCCAGCCGCTCCTCTGTGTCTTCGATCATGCGGATAGTCCCCTCAATATACTTGGGCAGCTCTGACTTGAGGCTTGTTACCTGATCAGAGATAAATGGGAAAGTGGCTGAAACTAACCCTCCAAACAAAAGGGTCACCAAAGCAAATACTATAATAATGGCAAGAATTCGGTGGATACCCTTTCGCTCGAGAAAATTAACCACGGGGCTTAGCATATAGCTAAACACAAAGGCTAAAAGCGACGAAACCAACATGTTCTCAACGGTTAAGAGGATAACAAAGAAAAGACCGATCACGCCAAGGAAGGAAACCAAGCGGATCAACTGCTCGCGCTGCAGGCGGCGGGCAAAAGTGGTTTTTGACGTCATTCCTGATCCTGTTGATTCAGATTTCGAATTTCCCTTCTCAGGCGGGTGACTTTGTCGGCGGTTTCCTTCAGTCGTCGACCGAGAACTTCGCCAAGGCGACCTAAAATCTTCACCCCAGTCGAGGGGTTGCGCTCTACAATTTCCATAAGGTCGGGCTTGAAGAATCCAATCAGCGTTGTCTCTTCGCAGGCGACAGCGGTTGCCGTCCGACGCCCCTTCTCTTCAACCAATGAAAGTTCGCCAAAAAAATCCCCTGGCCCGAGACGGGTAATATGGACAGTGCCGGCATCCCTGTCTTGGACCTGAGGGTCTTCGACAAAAATGTCCACCGTTCCCCGGGCTAAGATATACATACCAATTCCGATTTCGCCTTGCTTGAAAACGGTCTCGCCCGGATGGAAGGTTCTTACGTGGACAAGGTCGCGCAAAAACTGAAGTTCTTTCTTCGATAAAGATTCAAAAAGGAAGTTGCGGCCAAGGACTTGGCTAACGTCATTACGCTCTTCGGCCCGACGAAAGATGTTATCCCATAAGGTGTTTACCATGGTCTGCGCCCCGAAGAGTGGAAGAGGGATTCAGTTCGTACCCAACCGGTCAATCCACCAGGGTAGGTGACCTGCGCCCAATCCTTAATCGCTTGTTTGATTATAACCTCATGACCCTCGAGCAGTTCAAACAGACTTGCATCTTCTAGACTTGGCCCCGAGTGTACATCTAGCCGCTTAGTTATCACCGTCGCCCGGGGCTGAAAAGTGTCATAGGCCTTAGTGGCTCCCAGGGAGGCGAATCCCAAAAAACCTAAGATACAGAGGATGCCAAAATAGGGAATTGCCGGCAGCGGGGTTTCGTAGCGAAGTGAATCCCGTCTTCGCGCCCAGTAGCGAATGGTGAACACTCCGCTTAAAAGAAGAAATAGGGCGTTAAAAGCCAGCGCCCGGTTTAGAGAAATTCGCGACAAAAGGTCTGAGCGGAAGGCTTCCCAATTGTTCATGGCTCCCGAATTAAGGGGACCCATTTGCTTTGCGGCGAACCGCAAGGCCTGACGAGCCAGGGAAAAATCAGGATCAACGTATAATGCCTTGCGCCAGGCGCCAACAGCCCGGCCTCTTTGATCGAGCTGAAAGTCGGTGAGTCCCAGGTTGTATAAAACAAATTTGTTATCAGGGGACTTTTCCAAGGCTTCGAGGAACAGGCCCTGGGCTTTTGTCAGCTCACCTTTTTGGTAGCTTTGTAAGCCAGACTGATAAATGTCTGCCGCAGAATCCCTTGAGGCCGTTATCTCTCCAAATGCAGGGGCGGAGGTGGCTAAGAAAAGAGTGAGTCCAGCTGCCAGTTTGTGAAGTTTATGCATGAATCCTAGTCTAGAAAGAATGGGCATTTTTGTCTATCCCGGGCCATCAGTTTTTGCAGAGTGGCTGTGTGCCATGAGTTGCTGCAACAAGGGTCCTGGGAGTAGACTTTGAGGACTTTTGAGAGGAATGAGGAGACTATGAAAAAACTGATTGGGTCAGAAATTGAAGGCTCTGAAAAAATCAAACAATTGGTGAAGAACCTGGTTGCCGAGGTGCAGTCCCAGTGTCAAAGAATTGAAACCACAAAAGACGCTGAGGAGTCCCTGTTGTCCTCCCACAAGGAGTTGGTGGAGCGGTTTGGAAAGTTTCGCGGTCGTCCACTCTATTACCCATACATTGGTTCAGGTGCAGGCAAAGGTCCATATGTGGAATTGACAGACGGAAGCGTCAAGTTGGACCTCATTAATGGAATTGGCATTCACATTATGGGACACAGCCATCCGGAAGTGATGGAAGCGGCAATCATGGGCAGTCTTTCGGATGTCATTATTCAGGGAAATCTGCAGCCAAATATGGAATATGGTTTGATGTCGCAAAAGCTGGTGGAGTTAGCCTCACCCAAGAGCCGGCTCCGCCATGCCTGGGTGACAACAAGTGGGTCGATGGCCAATGAAAATGCATTGAAGGCATGTAGACAAAAACTAAGTCCTGCGCGAAAGGTGATTGCCTTTGAAGCAGCATTTGCAGGCCGAACAACCATGATGGCTGAGATCACAGACAACCCAGGGTTTAAAGTTGGCTTACCTGAGTACAATGAGGTCCTGCGATTGCCGTTCTATAATAAAAAAGACCCGGCCAGCATCGACAAAACTCTGTCCGCATTGAAGCGTCATATTGGTGAAAACCCAAAGGACATTTGCGCGTTTATGTTTGAACCGATGCAGGGAGAGGGTGGCTACAACGTGGCACCGAGGGAGTTTTTTATTCCCCTGTTTGACGAGTGCCGTAAGGCGGGAATCTTGATTTGGGCAGACGAGGTACAGACCTTCTGTCGAACAGGGCAGTTCTTCGCTTTTGAAACCTTGGACTTTGGCGACTACATCGACGTGTGTACGGTGGCGAAAACATTGCAAAGTGGGGCGACGCTTTATACTGAGGAAACCAACCCACAGCCAGGTCTTATTGCCGGCACGTTTTCTGGATGCGGAAGTGAGTTGCGTGCGGGTCTTGAAATTCTCAACATCCTTGAGAACCAGGGTTATATGGGGCCGTCAGGAAAGATTGCCAAGATCCATAATGAATTTGTTGGTATGCTCAACACTCTCAATGAGACGACCTGCAAAGGCCTGCTCCAGGAGGCTGGGGGCCTGGGCCTTATGGTGGCAGTAACTCCCCTGGACGGCAGCAAAGAGAAGCAAGGTGAGTTGCTCAAAACGCTTTATAAAAATGGACTGATGGCATTTGGTTGTGGTCGTGGGCCCTTCCGCCTTCGGTTCCTGTTGCCAATGATCATGACCTCCCAAGATATCGCTAGTGCCGGAAAGCTGATTGAAAAATCAATTTTGGAGCTTGCTTGAGTTTTATAGATAGTTGCCGAAGGTTGATTGCCATGGACACAACTCCGTCTAATGGCAATCGGTCCGCCGTAGATTTTCTGGCCAACTTGGCTAAAGAGTTTGGCTTTGCGGTTGACGTCCAGTCTGAGTCTTTGAATGGCCTGGAGCAGGCCAATATCATTGCTCGGACAGGAAGCAAACCTGTTCCCGGGGAGTTCATGCTTCAGACCCATTTGGATACTGTTGATCCAGGGACCTACTCTCTGTGGACCAAAACGGAAGCAAATCCCTTTAATGCCAGCATCTACGATCGAGAGCTTTTTGGTCTGGGTGCCGCTGACACTAAGTTAGATTTTCTTTGCAAGCTTTTTGCGGCCAAGGAATTTGTTGGCCGGGATCTTAAGCGACCAGTCGTTGTCGTCGGCACCTATGGGGCGCAATCGGGCATGGCGGGAGCAGTTAGATTGGTGAGAAAAAAGAAAGTCATGGCAAGCTATGCGCTGATTGGTGAGCCAACGAATTTAAAAATAATGTCCTCTGGCAAGGGAATGGCTGTCGTTCAGGTGAAGATACCCTTTACTGATGAGGAGAGGGAGTATAGATCTCGGCACGATACCGAGGAGAGCAGCTCTTCCCAGAGTAAAATGTTTTCTGGGCGGGCAGCCCACTCAATGGCACCCCATCTTGGGGATAGTGCGATCGTAAAGATGTTTTCGTTTCTGCAGCAGCTGCCAGCTGGAATAGCCGTAATGGAGTTGGATGGCGGCATCAACTACAATTCGGTACCTTCAAGTGCCTATCTGGAGTTCGATTTGGTTGGCGGACTGCGATCGACTGTGGCGGAAAAGATTTCTGCTATCTGGCGGGTGGTGTTGGATCTTGAAAAGGAATTTAGAAACTTCAAAGAGGATGGCTTTATCTACCCTTTTCCTTCCCTCAACATCGGTCAAATCAGAACCCTTGAGGAGGGAATCGAGGCCACGGGCAGTTGCCGCATACCACCCACCGTTAAAGAGGATGTGTACGAGGGGTGGATGAGTCGGCTGGACAAGGTCTGCCGTGACGTCGGGGCAGAGTTTAAGATTTTGGATTATAAACCGTCCTTTGAATCCAGCCCGGGATTAGATTTTGTTATTAGCTGCCAGTCTGTGCTTAACGATCTGACTGGAGAAGCTCGCTTAGGGAAGCTGGCTGCGAGCACCGAGGCCAGTGTTTTCAATCGCTTAGGAATCGAGTGTTTAGTTTTTGGTCCGGGCCAGAGCGTCGGGAACTCCCATGAGCCTAACGAGTCCGTTAATGTCGATGAGTTAGAGACGGCAAAGAACTTTTATGGCCGGGTCATCGAAAAGGTGTGTTTATGAACTTTGTGGTTCGCATGGCTCAGCCCAAGGATGTCCAGGCTCTGTATGAGCTGGCAAGGCAGTTTACCCTACTAAACCTCCCGGCCGACAAAAAGGCTCTTATCAGAAAAGTTGAACTCAGTGGCGAGTCGTTTCGCGGAAAAAGGGAAAAGCGAGATGCCGAGTATATCTTTGTAGTTGAGGATCTGGAAAGTGGGTTTATTGCCGCCAGCGCACAAGTGTTGGCAAAAAATGGAATTCCCAAGTCCCCAAATTACAGTTTTGAAGTGCTAAAGAAGGAACGCTTTAGTCAGGAGTTGGGAATTGGGTTTATTCATCAGATCCTTCGATTAAGGATCAACGAGGATGGTGCCACAGAGTTGGGTGGCTTGGTGGTTGATCGCGGATACCGCCGCCGCCCCGAGAAGGTGGGAAAAATTGCGAGCCTCACCCGATTTGCCTATATTGCTCTTAATAGAGATCGCTTTGAGGAGGACCTTCACGCAGAGATGGCGCCGCCTCTTACCGATGAGGGGCGAAGTGAATTTTGGGAATCCTTGGGTCGGCGCTTTACAGGCATGCCATACAAGGAGGCTGACATCTTAAGCCAACAGAACAACAGTTTTATTCGCAGCCTTTTTCCCGAGGAGGATATTTACCTGTGCCTTCTTGATTCAAAGGCCCGGTTGGTGCTTGGGCGCGTGGGTGAGGAAACCCAGGCGGCCCTTCATATGCTTGAGGGTCTGGGTTTTAAATATAAAAATGAGGTGGACCCGTTTGATGGTGGACCCCATCTTGGGGTGCGAACGGATGAGGTCGCGACCATTAAAAATGGTGCCGTGTTTGTGGCGGCAAAACAAGAGGGTGCGCCATTTGATAAATTAGGTGTTTTAGGATCTGGAAAGGACCAGCGATTTCGCGGCGGGGTCTCTCCCTATGGAGTTGAAGGGGAGAAGGTGTTTTTGCCAGAACAGGCCTGGCAGGCCCTCAAGGTAAAAGAAGGATCAGAGATTTTTGTCTCACCACTGTGAGATTGGAGGAATCATGGCGAATGGATCTACATTTGAATTTCTTGGTGATTTTATTGATGGACGATTTGTACTTGGCGACAATCCAGACGGTGAATGGCAGGTGCAGAGCCCGGCCGATCTAAAGGAAAGAGTCATCTCACCAACCTATTGCAACGATCATGTTGATCGGGCCTGTTCGGCTGCACGCAAGGCCTATAAAGAATGGAGCCATAGCAAATATGAGGATCGCCATTCCTGCTTGTTAAAGTTGCGGGATCTGTTTGTGGCTCACGAGGAACAAATGGCGGAGGCCATTTCACGAGAAACAGGAAAACCCCTTTGGGAGGCGAAAACAGAAGCCAAGGCACTGGCGGGCAAAGTGACCGCTACGGCCGATCATTCAATGAAGTTGATCCAGGAAGAGAGGGTGGAAGGGGCCTTGCCGGGGGTCGACGGCTTTATTCGTTACAAGCCCAGGGGCGTGATGTCCGTCATCGGCCCATTTAATTTTCCGGCGCATTTAGCCAATGGCCACATTGTGCCGGCTCTTTTGACGGGCAACACAGTGGTCTTCAAGCCCAGCGATAAAACCCCGGCGGTGGGCCAATTGATGGCGCAAATTTACCAGAAGGCGGGTTTTCCAAATGGCGTTTTCAATCTGGTTCAGGGAATGGGGGACACCGGCAAAAGGTTGGCGGGTCACGAGTGGGTTGACGGGGTGCTGTTTACCGGCTCCTACGAGGTTGGGCTCAAAATCAAGCAGGAAACCCTAAATCATCATTGGAAGATTCTGGCCTTGGAAATGGGCGGAAAAAACAGCTCGGTCGTTTGGAAGGATGCTGACCTTGAGAAGGCGATCTATGAGACAGTGGTTGGAGCCTTCCTGACATCTGGTCAGCGATGCAGTTGTACGAGTAAGATCCTTCTTCATAAAGATATCTACGATCGATTTCTGGAGACTTTTTACGAAACAGCCAAGAAGTTGACCATCGGCTATTGGCGAGACAATCCGTTTATGGGGCCACTTATTAGCGCTGATTCGGTAGAGAAGTACATTCGCTTTCAAGAAATTGCCAAACGAGAGGGTGCTGAAAGCATGATGCGCGGCAAGGCCCTTGATCTTGATCACGATGGTTACTATGTGACCCCCAGTATTAATTTGGTGAGCGAATTTGATCCTAAGTCTGTGTATCAAAAGAGTGAGATCTTTGGACCCAATGTGGCTGTGTACAAGGTTGAAGATTTTGATCAGGCTATTGAGATTACCAACTCCGGGGGTTATGGGTTGGTCATGGCCTTGTTTAGCAAAGACAGAACTCTTTATGAAAAGGCGCTGATTGACGCCAAGGTCGGCCTTTTGAACTGGAACCGGACGACAAACGGAGCGAGCTCAAAACTACCCTTTGGGGGCATGGGCAAGTCTGGGAATGACAGGCCTTCGGCCCATTTTGCTGTCAATTATTGCACCGTTCCCGTCGCTAGCCTTGAGGATATGGGAAGTTTTGATCATTCTAAGGTTATGCCGGGAATCAACTATCAGTTTAAGGGATAGGTGGTGAAGAAGTTTGTAAGCATTTTGGTATTACTGGGTTTCGTAGGCCTTGTTTTCATGGCTTGGCAGGGGTTTGCCTTTTTGAAAATCGGACCCCAGTCGGCATCGGAGGCAGTGGTTTTTGAGATTCCCAGGGGCACTTCATTCCGGGCAGTGAGCAAGAGACTCGAAGATGGCGGCCTCATCAACAACCAGTGGATGTTTCTGGTTGTCGCCAAAGTGACTGGCTATACCACCAAAATGAGAACGGGTGAGTACCAGCTGGACAAAAATATGCCGCCCATGGAGATTTTGGAAGCAATCTCCTCAGGCAAGAGCATCAATTATCCATTCACCATTCAAGAAGGCCTTAATATGTATGAGATAGCCGAGCTGCTGGAGCGGCAAGGCTTTGCAAAGCGAAAAGACTTTTTGAAAATGGCCCAGGATGAAAAACTAGTTTCGAGCCTGCTCGGTGAAAAACAACCGTCTTTAGAGGGGTATCTGTTTCCCGAGACCTATAACATCACGAAATACACGACGACCAGAGAGATTTTGGAAATGATGGTGAAGAACTTTTTGGCGGTCTGGAAGGACGTCGAGGCCCAGTCTAAGATGAAGCTGCCTAGGCATAGGGCGGTCATTTTGGCGAGCATTATCGAAAAGGAAACAGGTGCCGAGGAAGAAAGGCCGTTGATATCATCTGTATTTCATAACCGCATACGCCGTAATATGCGTCTACAGAGCGACCCCACCATCATCTATGGCATTGCTGAACAGACTGGGGAGATGAAGAAAAATATCACCCGAGACGACATCAAAGCCTATACGCCCTACAACACCTATCGGGTCAATGGCTTACCTAAGGGTCCGATCGCAAACCCAGGAAGAGAATCCCTTTTGGCGACATTAAAGCCGGCATTGAGTAAATATCTGTATTTTGTAAGCCGTAACGATGGGACTCATGTTTTTTCCGAAACACTGAAAGACCACAATAGGGCCGTTCGGGACTTCCAGTTGAACCGCCAGGCGCGGGAGGGAAAATCCTGGCGCGATCTTCACCAAAAGCGTAATACCAACTAAGGTCTCTGAATCAAAGGCCTTAAGGGTTGGATTTCAGTTGATACCGAATTAACAGATACTGGCGAACATTTCCCAGGTTCTGTACAGATCGGACCTCAAATCGGTTTGGATCACTCAAACGATAAAAAGAGAAATCGCTGGCCTTTGATTGGTAGAGCTTATGGGGGCTGGCGGGTTTTATCTCACCCTCTGGTTCAGCGAACTCTTTGCTGAGAAAATTATCTTTAAAATGAATTTGGTATTTACGCATTGAGAATGAAGTCTTTCCGCCAGCATCGACCTGCATTGAATCCATACCATAGACGGCGGTTAACAATTCCATCTTAGGGGCGACACCGCGAACACAAACGTTAGAGGCAAAAGGCTCTCCCTTTGGTCCAACATCCTCTTTAACATGAATTTTGATATCTTCCTGGGTATCCCAATAATAAAACTCGGCCCCGGCATATTCATAAAGGCCTTGAATCAATTGATTATCTTTTGGATCAAGAGAGATTTTCTGGTTACCCTCAGTGCTCAACTCCAGGGCAATAGGCTCATAACTATTGGGGCAGTGTTTTCCGCGTGGACGGCTACGACCAGAACTTCCGCAGGCGGATACAAAAACGGAAACAACAATAAGAATGAGTAGATTTCGTGACATGATTCCCTCCGACCGCCCATAATACCCTGCGTCACGCGGCTGTCAAGGGTTTTAGTGGAGCAAATTCGCCACTAATTACCCATTCTTAACGCGGCACAGGAGTCGTCTTTGGCTCCAACTTAAGGGTTTCAACATTGAGTCGATAGACATTGAGGTGAGCCATCAGGTTGTCATCAAAGCTGGGGGCGAGGATTTCAGGGACGTCATCACCATCCACGTCATGAATAAAGAGATTTGATGTTCTGCCGGCAAAGCTAAAATATCCATCCCGGCGATCAGGCAATTGGATGCGATCGATCAACGGTCGGGCTCCATTTTGATTGCGACCGTAGACCTCAACAAACAAGCCATCGTTGGTGCGCACCTTTATGACCCGAGATGCGGGGAAGACATCAAGATAAGGGCCGGTCGCGGAAGACAGCACTTCACGGTACTGTTTGTGAAAAATGCCTCTCAAATAAGAGCGAATGTCAGGATGAAAAACACACAGAAGTCCGACGAGGAATATCCCTAAAAAGACCCCTCGGCTAATCACCTTGATGGTCATCTTACCCTTTGGGCTCTGGAGGAATTCCGATAAGTAATCCAAATCCATGGCTCATTCTATCAGCTGCCGCACCAGTTACCAACCGAGAGGAAATTCTCCTTCACCTTGGTTAAGTCTAGCCAATGCGAGCAACAAATGACAGCTGCCGGCCTGATTGGGCACCGTCTCTGCGGTAGGAATGGTGGCTTTTACTGGTGAAAGTATCTATGGGTAGACAGTTGATGGCCTTGAATCCCAAATGCTGAAGTTGACCACTCGCTAAATAGCCCAGGTCCAAATAGGCTTTTTCGGGGCGAGCATGGTGACTAAAGGCCAACTGGGGGTCTAGCGAATAGGAATCAATCCAGGGAGCAAAGGCCTCGACAACCTCCTGACCGACTTCGAAGGATTTTTTACCGATGTGAGGGCCAATAAAGACAGACGCCTGACTGGGATCGATCTTTAAGCGGCGGACTTCCATCAGTATTCCATGTGCTAAACCTCTCCAGCCCGCGTGAATGGCAATTGCCATTTGATTGGTCGTCATCATGATGGGTAAGCAGTCCGCGGTCTTTATCAATAGAGCCTGGCCGATCTGGGAGCTAAAATGGGCATCCGCCTCGGTTGGCCTGTTTGAGGCATCTACCCATTTGGTAGAATGAATCTGATTAATGCTACAAAAAGCGAGTTCAGAAAATGCCTCAGTAAGCAGGGGTAGGCTTACATTGTTGTTGCTGTAGAAAACCAGATGAGAAGAGGTTTTCCAGACATGGCCGATGTCCTGATTGCGAAAATAGAAAACCTCAAACACCTGACAGCCCCATCTCACCCAACAGATTCTGCATATCCGTCGGCCAATCCGAGACAAAGCTAAGGAGCTTTCCGGTTTTTGGATGTATAAAGGCCAGTTCGCGGGCATGAAGTCCGATCCGACCGAGATTCGAAATCTGCTTACGAAGGCTGACACTTTTAAGATTTTTTGCCCTAGTCACCCCACCATAAAGGGGGTCACCAACAATAGGGTGTCCGAGTTCAGAAAGATGAACTCTAATTTGGTGAGTCCTTCCGGTTTCCAGTCGACATTCGACCAGGGAAAAGCCGCCAGCTGACTGAGACAGAACGCGATAATGCGTAACGGCCCGTTTACCATCGGTCCCCTGTCCCCCCAGTGAGCCTGGAATGGAGGCAAAGCGCTTGCGATCCGTTGGGTGTCGTTTGAGTCGGGAGCAAAGTACACCCGAAGGTGATTTGGGATGACCAAAAACCGCGGCCTGATAAATCCGATGGACGGTTTTTTCACGAAACTGTTTCGCCAAAAAAGCATGAGCGCTATCATTTTTTGCGACAACCAGTACACCGCTGGTATCTCTGTCCAGTCGATGGACAATGCCAGGTCGATTTTCCTGAAATCCCATGGATAAGTTTTTGACGTGAAAAATCAGGGCATTCACCAAGGTGTCGTCGGTGTGACCCAGGCTGGGGTGAACGACAAGGCCGGCGGGTTTATTGACTACGACCACGTCACTATCCTCATACAAGAATTCCAGAGGAAAATCGTAGGGGACAAGGTCAGATTCCTTCTTGGGTGCAGGGAGGTGAACTTTGACTCGGTCGCCAACCTCTGGTTTGAAAGAGGGTTTTAGCTTCTTTCCCTCGCAGGTGATCAGGCCCAGTCCACACAACTGGGCGGCGCGGGATCTGGATTGAATATGAGGATGGTCAGCAAGTATCTTGTCCAATCGAATTCCGGACTGTTCTTCGGAAATTGCGATCTCAAAATCATCGCCAGTGGAAGACACATTAACCTTTGGCGTTGCGCAAAATGCTCATATAGGAGTCAGCGACAAGCTTTTCGTCCAAGCCAAGAATGCGGGCAAACTGAACAATAAAGCCGCGAACAAAAACAGGAGCCGGGAGAGCATCATAATCATTGGTCTCCACAGCACTCAAATATGTCCGGCTGATGCGGGTCTCTTCACTCATCTGATCAAGATTAACATGTTTATAAAGGCGAACCTTCTGCAAGAAAGTCCCATCAAATTGACTGCGCTGCTTGATTTCATGTTCAAAGGTGTCATCTATTTCATAGACGCTAAACCGAGTCCGCCCAAAGCCCTCGGGCAAAGACTCTTTTTTCTGAGGATTGGCCATCCGCGCAGGACCAGCCGAAACATCTCGGCCCATTTTTGGAGCCGCTCGCGGAGGCCCGGCCTCGGGTGGTTGAAAATCTGGCAAGTCATCCGCTCTCGCAGGGTTCGCTTGCGGAAGGGAGTGATGAGAGCCAGCTTGCTGAATAAGCTGTTTGTCGTAATCTTTGCGGCGAGACTGATTGCTGAGGGTAGAAAAAGCCTCCTCAATGAGATTCATCAATTCGCGGGCTTCCTCACGCGTAAACATGGAGTACAGGGCTGGGCTATCAGGTGAATAAGTAGCCTTAGCCCTATGATAAGCGGTATGGATATCCTGTTGAGTCGCATCGGGCGACACTTCGAGAATCTCATAAAATGTCTGTTCGACGAGACGGTTGCTCATTAATTTAAAATTATAGCACAGCTTTCTTGGCTTTCGGGCCTGCGATTGTTCGTGCTATCCCTAATAATTGAGCATAAACCCGGCTATGGGGATATTCCAGCAGGAGATGTCTCTTTTTGCGAAGCGACTGCCATACTGCATTATCATACTCAAGGTGGCCCAGGAAGTGAGCATTGATGCCAAAATACTTGCGACAAACGCTTTCGATTGAGGGTCCAAGTGCGACTTCGCTCATGGTTCTCACCTGGTTGAGGACAATGTGTATGTTGAGCGTACTCATCAGCTTGGCCAGGCGCTCGCCATTTTCCGGGTCCTTTTTAGAGACAAAGTACAAGAGATCAGCGGGTGAGCGAATGCCATGTTCGCTCTTGTTGGCCATTAGGTCGCCAATCAGATTGCCGAGATTGAGTTGAAATTCATAACGCTTAATTTTGCGAAAGAAGGCTGATTTTATGAAGCGGTAAGCGTTTTCAATGCTCGATGGATCTGGGGTCACAGCGAGAATCTGTTCAGGCGCCATGAGGAAGAAATCCAAAGTTGTACTATGTGTTCCGGCACTTAAATCAAGAATAATAAAATCAGCTTTCATATGAAACAAAGAGGACATGATCTGGCTTTTGTGAACATCAGTGATATTGGCCATATCCAGAGAATCATTGGAACCACTGATCAGTCTGAGGTTTTGATGTTTTGTTTGTAGAGCCAGTTCTTCAAGGTTAGCAACCCTACCCTGGAGGAAGTCGTTCAATGATCTAGGGGAAGGCTCTTCTCCAAGGCTGGTGTGCAAGTTCGCGGCGCCCAGATCCAAGTCAACGAGGATCGTATTATAACCAAGGTGGGCGAGAAATATTCCCAGTCCCGAGCTAAAAAAGGATTTACCCACTCCACCTTTGCCGCCTCCGACGGCAATAATCCGCGCCTCAGGACTCATGGTCCCGCGCAGGTAATATACCTTTTGCTTATCCTGCAATGCGGACATCTTCGCTCTCAGATTTTTGGCAATGGCTTCAACAAGCCGCTTCTTAACTTCTCTTCGGCTTCAGAAGCGCGAATATAAAGGGCTTTTGCCGTTTTCCAGGGTTGCAGGTCCTCTGGACGAAGGTCTGATATCAATCTCGGAGCAAAAATCGCAATCCTTGGGTCGTCCGGTTGGTGCTCGTCACGCACAAGCCGATCGATAATTTCTTTAGGGATCATATCCTTGTAGGCCGCTAGGCCATCGCCGACACAAAGAGAGCTTTCTTCCACTAACCCTCCGAGTTTGTCCAACGTCCAGGCTGTCGGGGAAACCTCTTCGACCAACTCCTGGCTTTTGGTCCAGCGGTATCTGGCTCCATAGACCATGTTTTTGTAGGCATTGGTCAAAGTCACAATGGGAAGGTCTTGATGACTGGTGCTCAGGGCCAGGGCCTTTAAGCTACTGAAGCAATAAACAGGCTTATCAGTCGAATAGGCGAGTGTGCGAATAACATTGAGGGCAACTCTTATGCCCGTAAAGCTTCCTGGTCCGACACCAACAGCAAAACAATCGAAGTCTTCAATCTTCCAGCCCGACTCCTCAAGAGCCTTTCGCACATATTGGGTGACAACCTCGCTATGGGAGTTTTCACGACGCCACTCGCGAAAGGTGTTGTTCTCGGCAGCCCCAAGAGGCATTTGGTATTGAACCAGAGCCAGGCCCCCAAGAGGGCCACTGGTCTCTAGAATCAGTGCTCGCTTCACTTATCCGAACCCTTTACAAATCGATCACCAGGGAGAGGCGACGATGCTTGTAATGTCATTAAAAAGGGACAGTACCATAAGTGAGATTAAAAGAATAAGGCCAACCTGCTGGGCAATCTCCATTTTTCGCATGGAAAGAGGAGCCCCTCTTAGTGCCTCGATTGAAAAAAATACCAAATGGCCACCGTCGAGAATAGGAACAGGCAATAGGTTAATCAAAAACAAGTTGATGGAAATAATCGCCATCATTCGCAGAAAAGCCGAAATTCCAACCTCAAATGATTGGCTGGCCACACGGCCAATGGTGATAACGCCACCAATATTTTTGTGTGAAACCTGTGCAGTGACGATTCTCAGAAAGCTTACGGCAATGGCTTTAGTCCAAAAAATGGTTTTATCAAAACCAAACTTCATGGCCTCAATCGGGCCCGAGACCCGAAACATCACCGGCTCTCCCGGGGTCTCCAGAATTGCGGGAATAATACCGACCGTGAACCGCTGCTCCTCCTGCTGGCGACGATTCATGACACCCGTCATTTCTGGAGTGATGTCCAGCTCCACGGAGGTTCCCTGTCGAATAACGGTAAAGTGAATCGACTTGTCATCGGCTTTGTAGGCCTTCACCGTCTGCAGAACATCCTTCCACTGTTGAACGGGTTCGCCATCAAGGGCTAATATCTTGTCGCCGTCTTTAAGACCGGCCTTAAAGGCAGGGGTATCCTCTTTCACCTTTAATAGATAAAGGTCAGGGCGCTCAAAACCTAAAAGGTCAGTCAGTGACTGCTCGGGTCCGCGGGAGGCAAGTGCCTGCTGAAAATTGTTGAGTACGACAGTACGTTCCTCGGTCTTCTTTTCGGGCACATAGGAGCGCACTTTAAAAGTGAGTTGATCTTCGGAGCTCAAACCTGCAAAAATCGATTCAAGCTCACGAAAGCCGTTCACTGTCTGGCCATTGACTGAAGAAATAATATCCAAGGTTTTAAGGCCCGCCAGAGCAGCTGGGGAGTCCTTATCCCTAAGACCAACAATTGAAGCACGGCCAGCAGTCGTCAGGCCGGGAATCTGGGCCACCTGGTTATCAAGTGACAGGATATTGTCATTAGGAACCCAAACAGGAGTCGCCTTAACAAAAACTTCTCCGTCAGTCCCGGCTCTCAAAATTCGGAACTCTATCTCCCTTTCAGGGGAGAGTTTGATTTTCTCATCAACCTGTTGCCAGTAGGTCACGTCCTGGCCCTCAACACTGAGGATTTTGTCGCCGGAGCGAAATCCAGCAGCATAAGCGGCACTGTCGGTGTCCAAATCGCCGATGTCCGGGCCGGGAACTTTTTCTCCATTGATGCCGACAGCAACAAAAAGAGGGATGGCAAACAGGAAGTTCATCAATGGGCCGGCAAGGACAATGGCGATCCGTTGAGAAACGGGCTTATAAAGAAAGGCACGGTTTTGCTCCTCAGGGGGGACTTCTGCGGTTGGGTCGTCGCCATACATTTTAACGTAACCACCAAGAGGCACTGCGGAGATGCAATAAGTTGTGTCGCCCTTTTTGTGCTTCAATATCTTTTTGCCGAAGCCAAGACTGAATACTTCGACACGAACGCCACACCATTTGGCGACAAGAAAGTGACCGAGCTCATGCACAAAGATGAGGAGGCCAAGAAGAATCAGAAAAGGCCCAATGGCCGACAACCCGGACTGTAACCAATTAAGTAGAATATCCATTGGGCTATTTTAATGTCTGTGAGAGCGAGGCTAAAGAAAAATCAAAAGAAAACACCAAGGCGTCTCTTTTCAACATGAATTTTGCTCCTTTTACCGACTTCGGTCCAAGACAGGTTGACGCAGGCATTAAGGAAGCGGAGCAACTAAAGGGCCCACTTGGAGACAAGATAAATGACCGGTGCCGCAAAGTAGATTCCGTCCAGGCGGTCAAGGACACCTCCGTGGCCGGGCATGATTTTGCCCGAGTCCTTGACCCCACAGGTCCTCTTGAGAAGGGACTCAAATAAGTCCCCGGACTGAGCAAGAAATCCAGCGACGGCCGCTCCCGGGAGAATCACCACTAAAGAAGGCGAACCAAAAAACCACGCCCCCAAAATACCAGCACTCAGCACCGATCCAGCCAGGCCACCGACGGCACCGGCGACGGTTTTTTTAGGTGATACTTCGGGCATTAGTTTTTGTTTGCCAAATTTGAGACCAGCAAAATAAGCAGCGGTGTCACCAGCAAAGACTACTGCCAAGAGCAGAACAAACCACTTGATGCCATTTCCGCCCAAAAGAGTGCGAATAGCAAATGACGGCAGGATCGCCGTGTAAACAAAGCCAACAAGCGAAGAGAAGAAGAGGCTGCGAATGAGCAAAATGGGAGTGGATCGATTGAGGACCCATAGAACAGCCGACAGATAGATCACTGTCGCCAATCCAAAGGCCGTGAAACCCTCGTTGAGCCCAAGAAAAGATAAGGCCAAAAACAAAAAGACGGAACAGCCAACGTAAATGACTCTTAGGTTTCCAGGTAATGAGTGCCCAGGCAAAAAACCAATATCCAGATACTCCACCATGCCAAGCAAAAGAACAATGGAAGAGAGGGCGGCCAAACCCAGAGCGCCAGCAAAATATCCGGTAAAAATAAGGGCGACGACCGCGATGACTGCAGAGACGACACGGGCTTGAAGAGCGGCGTAGCGGTTATTCAATATTAAATCTCGCCCGTCGTTTCGCTCGGCTTTGTATCACCAGGCCACAACTGAGCCGAGGTTTTGCCAAAGCGACGTTCTCGGCCACCGAATTCAAGAATTGCAGAATCCAAATCACGAGTACTGAAGTCCGGCCACATCTTATCAACAATGAGAATCTCGCTGTAGGCCGCCGACCAGAGGAAGAAATTGGAAAGGCGAGACTCCCCACTGGTGCGAATGATCAAATCTGGATCAGGTAAAAAGGAGGATTCCAGATGTGAGGCAAACATTTCTGTGGTGATCTTGTCCGGATCTAGCCGCCCTTCTTTTGCCATTTGTGCCAGGTTTCTGGCGGCATCAGTGATCTCCTGGCGGCCACCGTAGCTGAGAGCAAAAGTCAGGGTCATGCCGGTGCAATGATCTGTTTCGCGAATTGTGCGCAGTACGGTTTCCCTTACGGACTGGGGCAGGCGATCAATATTACCAATACAGCGAAATTTGATATTGTTGCGAATCAGGTTATTGCGCTCACGATTCAGACGCAAAAACAACAGCCGCATCAAGAGGTTGACTTCCTCAGTGGGACGCAGCCAATTTTCCGTACTAAAGGCAAACAGGGTTAGGTACTTAATGCCTCTTTCAGCACAGTTCTCAATAATCGACTTGGCAACCCGTGCTCCGCGCACGTGTCCAAATAGTCGGTTGTGGCCGTGGGATTGGGCCCATCGACCATTGCCGTCCATAATAATGCCAATGTGATTAGGAACGCTCACCAGGATTCTCCGCCAATTAAATAGTCATCAGCTCTTTTTCTTTGTCATCAGCCGACTTGTCGACTTTCTTAATGTAGTCGTCAGTGAGCTTTTGAACGTCTGATTCCATTTTCTTTTGCTCGTCTTCGCTAATGGTCTTGTCTTTGCCAGCCTTTTTCAGCGCCTCATTGGCGTCCCGGCGGGCCATGCGTACGGCCACTCGGGCATCCTCAACAATCTTCTTAATTGTTTTCACCAACTCTTTACGGCGCTCTTCAGTCAAATCGGGGAGGCGTAGGCGAATGACCTTACCGTCGTTCTGAGGGCTCATACCTAAGTCGCTCTTCACGATGGCGGCTTCAATTTCCTTCAACGTCGACGCTTCCCATGGCTGGATCAAAAATGACTTTGCATCCGGGCAGGAAACTGCGGCCACCTGGTTAAGTGGAGTGGGGTTGCCGTAGTAATTCACCTTTACCACGTCCAACATCGACACCTGGGCTCTGCCAGTGCGAACCTTTTTGAGTTCCCCACCAAGAGAAGACAGGGCCTTTTCCATGCTATCTTGAGTTGCCTTAATTAGAGTTTCGACCATTGTTCCCCCAATCGTTATTCTACAACTGTTCCAATCGCCTCACCGGCAATAGCCTTTGCCACATTGCCAGGAGTGTTAAGATTAAAGCATACAATAGGAAGTTTGTTGTCCATGCAAAGGCTGATGGCCGTTGAGTCCATCACCTTTAGGCCCTTGTTTAACACGTCAATATAGGTGAGGCGGTCAAACTTTTTGGCGTCATTATGAACAACCGGATCCTTATCGTAAATGCCATCGACCTTGGTGGCCTTAAGGATTACATCAGCGTTAATCTCCATGGCTCTCAGGGCGGCAGCCGTATCGGTAGTGAAGTAAGGATTTCCCGTACCAGCGACAAAGATCACCACCCGGCCTTTTTCCAAATGACGGATCGCGCGCCTGCGAATGTAGGGCTCTGCGATCTCAGCCATGCCGATAGCCGTTTGCACACGAGTTGAAAGATTATGCTTTTCGAAGGCATCTTGCAGGGCCAGGCCGTTGATAACGGTGGCCAACATCCCCATGTAATCGGAGCTGGCTCGGTCCATTCCCTGGGCGGAGGCAGCGACACCTCTAAAAATGTTGCCGCCACCAATGACGATACCAATCTCTGCGCCAAGCGCATAGGCCTCAGATACATCGGAAGCAACTCGCTCCAAGATGCCGCCGTCGACGGTGCTGGTTTTGCTCGCAAGAGCTTCCCCGCTGAGCTTAAGAAGAACTCGGCGATACTTGCTTTTTGCCAATGCCCTTATCCTTTAATTTGTGCAGCCACTTCTTCTGCGAAGTTCTCCTGCTTCTTCTCCAATCCTTCGCCCAACTCATAGCGAGCAAAGCGACGAATCACGATGTTCTCACCAATTCTGGCAATGACTTCCTGAAGGTACTTTTCAACAGTAATGTCGGGATTCTTCACATATTTTTGGCCCATCAGGCAGGTCTCGGCCGCCCATTTGGACATTTGGCCATCCAAAATCTTGTCTAGAAATTCGGCTTTTTTGCCCTCTTCCAGAGCCTTGGCCTTCAGGACTTCGCGTTCTTTGCTGCGAACATCTTCAGGAATCTCGTCTTCACGAACATAAGAGGGACCCAAAGCTGCGATGTGCATGGCGATGTCGTTAACAAACTTTTGGAATTCCTCGTTGCGGGCAACGAAATCAGTTTCGCTGTTAACTTCAAGTAAAACACCAATACGTCCGCCAGCATGGATGTAAGAGGACACGGTGCCCTCTGCGGCGATTCGGCCCGCTTTTTTGGCGGCTTTACTGAGTCCCTTCACGCGCAACCATTCAACGGCTTTTTCAAAATCACCGTCAGACTCCTGCAGAGCCTTTTTACAGTCCATCATTCCTGCACTTGTTTTCTCGCGCAGCTCCTTCACTAAAGAAGCACTGATTGTCATAACTAAAATCCTCTTGGTTTTTTGTTCAGGTCAATTTTTGTTCAAGTTTCAATGACGTTGGCACTTAGAAAAAAGCCAGGGTCTTGCCCTGGCTTTTGTATGTCCAATGCCTTATTCGGGCGATTCCTCAGTCTCGGCAGTTTCGGCCGCAGCCTCAGTTGCCTCTTCGCCAGGAGTTTCAAGCTCAGCTTGAATCTCAACTTCGTCAGCCAAGCCAGCAGCAACCAGTTTGCGACCGCGGCTTACTTTAACAACAGAAGGTCCACCCTCGTCGCTAGTTGCAGCGGCGGCGGGAGCGGCTTCTGCAGCTGCAGAAGCTTCCTTGGCAGCAGCCTCTTCCTTGTCCACCTGGTTACGCATCTTCTCTTCCCAAAGCTTGGCGCCTTCCATGAAGCTGTCAGCAATCAAATTCGCAAACAACTTAATGGAACGAATGGCGTCGTCGTTTCCAGGAATCGGATACTCAATCTCACCAGGATCAACGTTGGTGTCGGCAATTCCCACGACAGGGATGCCAAGACGATGAGCTTCTTTAACAGCAATATGTTCTTTGTTCAGGTCAACCACGAACATGGCAGAAGGAGCGTCCTTCATTTCGCGGATACCATCGAGGTATTCCACCAAGCGGGTGTATTCCTTTTCGATGCGAGCGCGCTCTTTCTTGGAGAAATAATCCAGCTCGCCCTTTTCGCGCATGCGATCGATCTTCTTCAGGCGATCAATGCTCGATTTAATTGTTTGGAAGTTCGTCAACATTCCGCCCAGCCAACGCTTAGTCACGAAGTACTGACCACAACGCTCAGCTGCTTCACGAACAGGCTCAACAGCTTGCTTTTTGGTGCCGACAAAAATCATGCGTCCACCATTGGCAGCAACGCCCTTAACAAACTCAGCCGCGCGGCGAGCAAGTCCGACAGATTTTTGTAGATCGATAATGTGAATTCCGCCCCGGTCAGTGTAAACATAGGGCTTCATTTTGGGATTCCAACGTTGGGTTTGGTGGCCGAAATGCACACCCGCATCCAACATCTCTTTCATGGTCACGTTGGCCATATTGTACCTCTCTGGTTTAGCCGCCTTCCCCTTTGCCCCGGAGGGACCAAAGAAATGGGGAAGTGTGTAGTTAAAAAAAGCTGGATACTGTTAACACGAACTATTGGGCAGGGCAACAATTTGAAGCCATCAAAGGCTGCTAAAGCTGAGTTCCCAGGCAAGGGCAGGGCAAAGCGTATCTATTTGAAATAATTAAAGTAAAGCCGATCCCTCGGTGTCAGCCGCAGACGCGCCTAGAGATTGGTCCGCCCAGGTGAGGGCCTCCTTGGCCGCCTTCAGGGCTGCGGGCAGGGGCAAAAGGGGCCAAAGGGTCGGGTGGGCCAGGTACATTTGCGGCAGATCTGGCAGGACCCCGAACTCTTTAAGTCCCAGGTCCACTAGGCCGTGGGAGTTGAACTCAACAATGATTTTCTCGGCCACGACGTCTTCAAAAAGGTCAGAATAGGCCCTTTTGATTTGCTTCTTCATTTCGCGAAGGGTGTTGGCAATTTGTTCGGAATCATCGGCTAGTTCTGTGGGGAGAAGGCCCATCCACACGGAGCACTGACCCGAGTTCTCCTCGGCGCGAGGGGCGAAGAACCGGCCCACAGTTGGTTCATAGTCATCTTTGCTGCCATAGAGAAAGTGCAGGGACCGGGACTGCTGGTGTACTTTTGAGTGGTGAAGGTGCAGGTAAACGGAGGTCCACAGTCGAGACTTGGCCATTCTTTGCCGAACCCGTCCGGGGACAAGATCGATTTCCAAATCGTCGAGAAGCTGACGAGAAGGGAGACAATAGACAACCTGGCGGCCAAAAATAGTTTTGGCACCATTAATGGTCACGGCCATGCCCGTGTCAGCAGGCTCAAGGCCCGTCAAAACACTGCGGGTAAAGGCCTCGCCTTGATACTGAGCAACCAGTTGTTCGACCCAGATCGAAGGGGATTGGGCCAACTCCAGCAATTGGTTTTGGTTATACGCAGACAAGACGTTGAGACTGAGAAACTTACGGTCGCCAAAGCCCACGAATGTTTTAAAGCTTCCGGAATCAAAAGTTGCAGGTGGGGCCTCAATGGTTTCGCTGTTCACCGGGGTGCCGAGAGATTCCTGCAGCCATTGAAGAAGTTCAGCGGACTCCTCGCTTGCTGGCATCAGGGCCAAGTCGGATTCCATAGTTTGGCCATTGACGGAAAAGGGGCGCAACGAACCGCCGAGTTCATCACTCTCCTCAACCAAGGCAACGGACTGACCGCGCAACTCAAGGCCTCTGGCGACAATAAGTCCTGTCAGGTGCCCACCAATGACTATCGTATCGAACAATTCAGATTTTTTTGCTGATGCCATAGGCCTACGTTCTATGAGCCTGGGGTGGTTTTCAAGAAATTTCCCGAGACTGCTGATTAAAAGGGCTTTTGCGGCTGAGATAGGCGCTCCGCACAATAGCGGAGCCAGGGTTTCAGGCGATGTTGTAAAAAAGGTGATTGACGAATGACTCCGGCAATTGGCGGGGAGATTCGGTAGTAACAATAAACCAAGGCGCGGCCCGAGGGGGATTTCCTCAGGACGGTGTCTCGGTACCGGCGTAAAAGTAGGACTTCGCGGGCATAGGGATCATCCCCATAGACTGCAGTGGCAATGAAACACTTGCCGCGCATACCTCCGGATGACCTTAAAAACTCGCGAATAATATCCGGGTGTTTTGCTGAGCGGACAAAGGCCTCAGCACGTTTAACAATGTCTGGATAAATAGTGCTGAACTTCACAAACTGGGCAAGTTTGGCCGCGGCCTTGCGTTGGCGATCACCGTAACGGGGACTCATATCGTAAATGCGCAACAGATCCCAATAAACGGAAGTGATGATCGTCATTTCCTTTGAGCGTTTTGAGTTGTTAAAGATCCCGGGGTCCAATTGCCCAGGTTTCTTGTTGTAGACGATCTCTAAAACGCGCAGGTACTTTTCGTAGGAGACAGCGGCTTCCGAATAGGCCTTTTGGTTCATCAGCGAGCGGGCTTGCTTAATGAGATTTACCCGGCTCTTCCATAGCACAGCCCGGTTTTGTTCGCGGGCCTGGGCCTCCATGCGCAGCTTCATGCCTTTGGAGACGCTGCGGGTGAGTTCATCGTAACACTTGGGGCAGGCCGAATCAGGAATTTGGCTGGGATCAACAGTTCCCTGGAGAGCGAGCCTCATGCCGGGCTCGATCTTGAGGTGCTCCTCGGTTGGGGTGCCACATCGAGAGCAGGGTTTCATTTTCGCAGCCATCATTCGTCATCCCACATATAGAAACAATCCCACTTATTTTATCGGGAATGGCCCCCATTGGCCAAGGTTGTTTCACCGGATGGCTAGACTAGAGGAGATTGACCGGATCGATGTCGGTTAAGATCTTCACACCTGAGGGAATCCACTTTTCATCACCAAGGGCCTGGCGACAGAGACCAGCCAAGCGGGCATGGTCAGGACTTTTGATTAGGATCTGAAAGCGAAACTTCCCTCTAAGTTTGGCAATTGGCGCCGGCGCAGGACCTAAGATCTGGAGTTCGCGGTAGACCTCATGGTTTTGCTGCAGATACTCACAGCGTTTGCCCAAAAACTCAGCCGCAGACAAAGTGCGGCTTTCACTGTTACCCATAATGCGAAATGAGCACAGGCGCCCGTGGGGAGGATAGCGTAATGACCGCCTGGTCTTTAGTTCCTCATCAGCAAAACCCACATAGTCGTTGTTGCAGGAATACAGGACACTGAGGTGCTGAGGATTATAGGTCTGTATCACCACCTGGCCCGGCAGCTCAGAATGCCTTCCCGCCCGGCCGCCAACTTGAATCAAAAGTTGGAAGCTGCGCTCGGCGGCGCGAAAATCAGGAAGATTAAATCCCACATCGGCCATCACCAGGCCCACGAGATTCAGGCCTTTAAAGTCCAAGCCCTTGGCAATCATCTGCGTACCAATGAGCAGATCCACGTCCCGGTTTTCGACGGAAGAAATCAAATCCTCAAGGTCTTCACGGTTTTGGATTTCATCCCGATCAGCCCTGGCAATGCGAAGATTCGGGAACAAGCGAGCCATATCGGTTTCCAAAAGCTCAGTTCCCAAGCCCAAGGGTCCAACTTCAATTGATCCGCAATCGCGACAGGTTTCGTTAAGGCGCTCGTGATAATCACAGTAATGACACACGAGATGGTTTTTTCCATGCAAGGTCAGAGAGATGGAACAGTTAGGGCACTCGTATGTCAGGCCGCAAGAAGGACAAAAAACATATTGGGCCACGCCCCGGCGGTTCAAAAATAAGGCCGCCTGGTCCTTTCGCTCAAAGCAATCCACCAGCTTATCGAATAGAGTCTGGCTCAACCAAAAGGGAAGTTCAGTTTCAGAAGGCTCCTGTCTTCTTTGGTCTCGTTCGTGGCGCATGTCCACCACTTCAACTTCGGGCATTTTTCTTTCCGCCACCCGGTGACTCATGGTGTGCAGTTGAAACTTGCCAAGGCGGGCATTGTGCCAGGATTCCAGACTTGGGGTGGCGGAGCCCAAAACGATGGGACAGTCGTGCTCTTTGGCCAACATGATGGCCGCGTCCCGAGCGTGGTACTTAAGCTTTTCATCTTGTTTAAAGCTGGGCTCGTGCTCCTCGTCGATCACGATCAATCCGATGTCGGGAATGGGACAGAAAAGGGCCGAGCGCGCGCCGACGAGAATCTTTTTGTCCCCATCGATCACGCTCCACCACTGATCTGTCTTCTCTCTTTCGGTGAGGTGAGAGTGAAGAACCGCAAGTTGATCGGGAAAGCGATTGGAAAACCGGCGCAGTAACTGCGGAGTCAGAGAAATCTCCGGAACGAGAACCAAAACTTTTTTACCGGCCGCCAAGGTGTCTTGAATCAATCGCAAATAGACCTCGGTTTTACCCGAGCCAGTCACACCATGAAGAAGGTGGGTGGAAAAGCCAGGCTGGGCATGAATCTGGCCTAGCACGGTCTGTTGTTCTGCAGTCAAATTCAGCTCAGCTTCTGGGGTTGGCTCGGGAATGGGCGAACTCTTGCGCGATCCCCGGCCGCCTTTCTTGAGCGGCGGAAAACACAAAGAGGCCACCTGGCCCAGGGGGTAGAAGTAGTAACGGGACAGCCATTCAAGCCAAGCCAGGGTGGGCTCAGGCAGCAGAGGCAAATCGGCACTCACCGACTCAATGGGTTTTACCACAAAGTCGACTTTGTCACGGCTTAGTCCGACGACGACGCCATCCACTTTGCGCTTTCCCAAGGGAACTTTAACCGCCTGTCCGCGGACAACGGCGCCCAGGTTTTTCGGCTGCCCATAGGAAAGAGGCCCCGGCAGGGGAGCGTCCACGGCAACAGAAAATAAGGTTTGGTCGGAAATCTCGCTCATCGAAACCGTTTATAAAATTCGGTGACGGCCTCAATCTCCGGAAGCTTGATCGCCACAGAGGGGTCTTTGCCAAAATCCAGACTGGCATCGGTCAAAAGCTTATTAATCGTACCAGAGCTGGGCAGAGGTTTAACGCTCACCACCTGGATCTGAACCTGGCGATTTTCCCAGGAGACTGTCGATTGGTTGGCTAATGACAGGCTATTGGCGTACTGAGAGTAAGAGTTGGCAGTCACGGTCGCCTGAGAGGGAAAGCGAACCTTGCGAATGAGAAAGTGATCTTGCTCAATCCACATTCCCGGCAGGGCCTCATTGGCACCGGCCGGAGTAGGCTCGCCAACGGCGTAAGCCACGGAACCGCCGATGCGCGACAGGCGCACATATGGCTGAGGTTTGCGAGGCTCGTTGGGGTCAAAGGCCTTGACCTTTTTCTTTGGCTTATCGTCTTCAAGAATTTCAGTGGGCGCCATCTTGGCCGCAACCATCATGGGCTTGATATTTTTTTGAAAGCGAAAGTGAAAGTATGGTTCAAACCACTCGTCGCTGGGGCGAGATACTTTTTTTGCGCCGTTGGGGTCAACGTAAAACCTGCGGTTACCATCATATATGAAGGTCATGGCCACCAGACCCTCAAGGCGTTTGCGACCGCGCACTTCAAGGCGCATTTGATTCTCGCCCTTGATATACCAGGTTTCTCTTACGACCAGGGCCTCGGGTTCCTCCTGAAGAGTGACATCCTGAATGATCTGATAAACGCCGCGGCCGTGGTTCTCAGCCGTTCTCGACATGATCATTTTAAAATCGGGGATGTAGGCCTGGGCCGAGGGAATCAAAAGGACAAACAGGAGTAGGCTTAAAATTGAAATGTGCTTCATGGTTCAACCTCAATATTCAGTTCAAAGTCCTTTGGCAAGATCCTTCAGGTAGGATTTGAGCTTGCTTCCGATTTCCGGATGCTCAAGTCCCAGCTCAATGTTTGCTTGCAGATAACCAAACTTGTCGCCCGCATCGTAGCGGCGAGCAGAAAATGTTGTGGCGTAAAGACCCTCTTGCTCAGCAAGCATGGTCATGCCGTCCGTCAATTGAATCTCGCCAATCACACCGGGCTTGACCTTTTGCAGGTGCCCGTAGATGGCTGATGAAAACACATAGCGACCCGGCAGGGCAAGGCGTGAGGGTGCTGCCTCCGGCTGGGGCTTTTCCACCACCGAGGTGACTTTGTAGAGGCCGTCCTTCTCGCCTGAATAGGCGACGATCCCATACTTTTTCACTTCCTGTGGTTCCACTTCCATCACCGCCACCGTGCTCACCCCGGTCTCCTTAAAGCAATTCACCAGTTTCCCGGTGACTGTAGGTTCGCCGTCTCTGGTGTAGGTCAACTCATCTCCCAGGAGAACGGCAAAGGGCTCGTCACCAACCACGGGTCGGCTGGCCAAGACAGCGTGACCAAGGCCGCCGGCTTCAAGCTGGCGGATGCTAATGATGTTGGCCAAAGACTTAATACGCCTAACTTCGTGAAGCAGATCCTCTTTGCCGCCTTTTGCCAGTTTGTCCTCTAGTTCATAAGAGGTATCAAAGAAGTCCTCAATGGCGGTTTTGCCCCGACCGGCGACGAGAACGATGTCTTCAATGCCGGCCCGCACGGCCTCCTCAATGATGAAGAGCAAAATGGGCTTATCAACCAGAGGAAAGAGTTCTTTGGGTACGGTCTTCGTCGCCGGAAGAAATCTGGTTCCAAGTCCGGCCACAGGAATTACGGCTTTTTTTACGGTGTTAGGCATAGAGAGAAGAAATCACAGGCGGCCTGCAATGGCAAGAAAAGGGCTGCCCCACTTCGGTCCAGCAAAATGGGGCCATGCCCTTGATTTATTTTGAGAATGTGCCGAAGAGAAACTGATGTTCAGCGGTTGATCGATGGTCAAATTTGTAACGGGGTATGGCTGGCGCAAAGCCCCATGAGTTGGCGGTTAAACCTTGAAATTTCATGTAGTTACCAAAATTTTTGGGAAACTAATCTCAGTCGCAGTTGCGAATCCTGTCGGCACGGGATGTGCTTTATCACATGGTGTAGTGGGGGATAAGGCATGAGGCTGGGTACATTCTGGATCAAAATGAGACAAAACCGTGGATGGGTCATGCGCCTGGCGACGACCGCAGGCACGTTGACGTTTCTTTTGCTCTTCGTCTTTCAAAACTGTGCCGACCCTCTTGATCTTGCTAATCAAGACTCCCTGAGTTTTACCAATCAATTGCCATTTGCCTATGATACGGAACTCGACACCATTGCCTATATGTCGTGCTCAGAAATGGGGACCGACTACAATTCACGGGCATTTTTTACCTTCCGAGCTGGGGCCTATGGAGCTAACACGGGCCTGCGTTTTAGCGATTCCTATTTGTCGGCCACCAAGAACTTCACTCCTGGTCAACGAGCTGACGCCTTAGCGCAGAGTGAAATCAATGCTTCATCCATTCTTCAGCTCTCCGTCCGTCAGCGCAGCGATGCTCAAAGTATGTTGGCGTCCTCAGGCGGTGGATCAGTTCAGGAGAATAAAGACTATTCGAATCTGTTGGCAGCCTTAGACAGCCCGGCCATTGCTGAGCGGTTGGCGAGCTTGAGTGAGAACAATCGGATCAATTACTTCTCTGGAGTGTCGGGACTCTCCGGCCGCCTGATTGAAGGAAGCCTCCGTTACATGGATTCCGAAGTGGCGGCAGGAAGTGTGCGCGATCATTTGCGTGACGTGGGACTTTTGACTTTGACTTACACTGATGTCATGCAGACAGGGGGCATTGCCGCCAAAAGCCCAGACAACAACGACCGCAAAAAGGCCTATGGCAAAGGCTATCAAATTGATTTTCGCATGGGCTTTGGCATCGACAAAAACAATGCCACCAACCGCCCAGTGTTCACTCGCGGTATTCACCGGGTGATCAACAGTATCCAAGAGGTGGATCTGCAGCGAAGATCACCCACCGAGGCCAACTTGAGGCCTTGGGATTGCTCCAACTCTTACACCTTTATCATCGTTCGTCCTCAGGACGTGGATTCGGTTAAAACCGCATGTTTGCGAGTGGCAGATCCGCTCAATCCCACGGCCCAGGATCGTCCGGCACTTGAAGCCATTCGCCGGGTATTGCGTCCCGAAGACTGGTGGGTGGACCTCTCCCGCCGTTGTGTCATGCCTAAACAGAGCAACGGATTTTGTTACGGACGAGACACCAATGGCTCACTAGACATCAAGTATGACGGTGGCGATTGCACCGGTGACGGCATCTCCTGCCCTCATTACATCAGTGTTTGTGTGCGGCAGTAGTTTTCCTGGGGCTTTCGCCCACCTGTGTTTCGTAATCGGTGTATCTAACCCGTAACCCGTGTTCCGTAATCCGTAAACGTTTCCGTGCCGGTTTCCGTTTTTGTGGACGGCACCGTCTACAGTGACGGAGACGGTAAACTGTCGTGGCACCGTGAACGGGTTGCTGGTTACGGGTTACGATCGCGGGATTCGTTCCTTTGTGGCAGTGGTGTGGCCCACCATTCTCCGTAACCCGTGATCTGTAATCCGTAAACGTTTCCGTGACGGTTTCGGTATCCGCAACAGTAACAGTAACAGTAACTGTAACTGTAACTGTCACGTTTACGGGTTACAGGTTACGCAAACGGAAATTCCTCCTTTGTTGCGTTCGTTGGTCCCCTTTTTCCGTAACCAGTAAACCGTAACCTGTTAGCGTTTCTGCGACAGTTCCCGTGTCCGGGCCGGGATCCGTTTTCCTTTGTTGCAGTGGTTGGCCCACCATTTTCCGTAACCCGTGATCTGAATCCCGTAAACGTTTCCGTGTGTGTGTCGGTTTACAGTCACGGATTCGGAGGCTGTCACTGTCACGTTTACTGGTTACGGGTAACGTTCACAGGACTTGTTCCTTTGTCGCAGTGGTTGGCCCACCTTGGGGTGATGGCCAACACACTTTACAAAGGAAGTTAAAATGACTCAGAAGAAATGCGAATACAGATTTAGATCATTGGATTTGGCGGTGGAGTTTTGCCAGCAGGTAAAGCTGTTGAAGATGCCGATTCATCTGCGGGATCAGGTGCTCCGGGCATCTTCATCCGTTGCGCTGAATCTCGCCGAGGGGAGTGGTAAACCCAGCGCAAAAGACAAGCGGCGGTTTTACTCGATTGCCTTGGGCTCCTTACGCGAGTGCCAAGCGATACTGAGAATCGAAGGCATCAATGACCAAAAGCTCATTGACCTTGCCGACCATCTAGGAGCCTCTGTCTTTAAGCTCACCCTCGGGACCTAGCGGGGAGAGTGCTCAGTCAGGCTCCGGAAAAGACTGATCTCAATCAAAATTGAGTGGAAATCCTGGGCCTACTCCAAGCGAGCTTTCCAAGATTGAAACAAGGCCGTGAAAAAATCCTCAGATTTCCTCAATGGCCTAATCTGATTGGGTTTGGTCGTTTTCAGGGGAGACTTAATGGTGGTTAAGTGCCTGATATCAACAGATCTCATTTTGGCGGGGTATTGGAAACCTTGAGTTGCTCCCTTAAGATGGAGTCTTCACAAAATAAGAACGACTTCCCGTGTTTTAAAGTGGCACGTTGACGGGATAAAAAGGGAGAAGTCATGGCGTTTGGAGTTGAGAGAGCTTGCGGTCGTAGCAGTAGTTGGTGGTTTGTTGTTACTTCAATTACTTTCAGAGCCTTTTTTGTGCTCTTGGCTTTTGGGTTCTTTGGGCCAGAGGTTTCCTACGCCAAGATGGGCCACTGGTTTAAGCATGGCCCATCGGTCGTTCAGCCACCTAGTGATTCGCATAACCAAGAGGCACCGGAAGATCTCGATCTCGTCTGGGGCCCTGAAACTTTCCATGGCCGCATCTTCAAGCCTCACACTCAAACGCAAAGCCTTGATCTAGCCAGGGGGGGGGTATCTCCTTGTTATTGAAAACGGTCTTCCGGTTGAATTAGGTTCTTGTCCGAAAGAGCGAAGCTTAGTTTCGCTTGTTTGCCGAATCAAACAAGGGCTTGCAGCCTTTAAAACTCTGTTTACACGCGTTCACGCGGGCCATGTGTGGCTCAATCAGAATTTGATCCTAACTCCGGGAAGTCTCAACATCACCACTCAGGAAGTTCGAATCCCAATTGACCTCACTGAGGATAAATCCACTTTGTCTTTAAAGCTTAAAGGCTTTCCAGGCTCATTCGTAAAAGTGAGCATTTATGGCGAAGGCTCTAATCAGCCTCCTATTTTAAACCTAACCTGGAGTTCCGATCAGCCTCTTGAAGACGAAGTGGTGCTCTTTGATGCCATGGCTTCTACCGATCCTGACGGGTCGGTGAGTGAGGTGCATTTTGACTGGGGTGACAATACTTCAAGCACGGGATTTGTGGCCGAGCACTCGTGGCAAGTGGCAGGAGTTTATGTCGTGACCGTGACGGTTACCGACAACGATGGGGCGCAGATTTCGGTACCGATTGAGTTTACTGTGCTGCCAAAACCAAAACCCCCAAGTGACGGCGGAGGCCTCTTTTATGTGACCAAATCAGACGGTCTACCGGTCAGGGTTCATCTCAGTACAAGCTTTCCTATTGTAGATGAAGACAGCGAGATAGTGAGCTACACATGGGCATTTGGCACAGGAAAAACTCTGACTCTTTATCCCCATGAGACCGATTCTTATGCCACTATTGAACACTTTTATCTTGAGGCTGGTGATTATTCCGTCAGCCTTACGATCACCGACAGTCAAGGGTTGACGACTAAGACTTCACGGACGATCAGCCTTGAGGACAATCATCTTCCCGTCCCTCACTTTTCCGTCAGCCAAGTGGCCGAGGGCAGCGGGGTAAGGGTCACCTTTGATGGCAGTCAAAGCTACGACCCCAATGGCGACGAAATCCGTTTTAGATGGCGATTCGGGGACAACACTCCTGAAGTCATTGGTACGGATCAAGGTGTCGTGAGCCACCTTTACGCTCAGCCAGGGGAGTACCTTGTACGCTTACGGCTCAGAGACTCTAAGCTTGGCCGGAGTGAGGTCTTTGCCAGGATTCAAGTAGGTGGCGCAGATAACTTGGCCCCTATTGCTGTACTAACTCCCTCGCCACTTTTAGGTCCAGCCCCCCACGGAGTGACCTTTGATGCCAGTCAGTCCTTTGATTTGGACGGGTCTATTTCTCATGTGGAATGGAACTTTGGCGACCATTTGTCGGTGATTAATGAAGCTATGGGTTTAACTGCTCATCACACGTACAAATCTCCGGGAGCCTATTATGGCAGTGTGACGGTCATCGACAATGAGGGTAAATCGTCCACTCAGTATTTTGAAGTGTTTGTTCCTTTCGAAGAGGGCTCCGTTCCGCCTGTTCTTTTAAGTATCTATGATTTTGGTAAAAACAGTGTGGAGTTTGACGGGTCAAACACCAAGCTTCCCATCCTTGGGCAACTGCAGAACTTCTTTTGGTATTTCGGCGATTCCACATTCGAAAGGGGCAGGTTTCAGTGGCACACCTATCCTGGAAGTGGTGAATATGAAGTGGTGCTCCATGCCTTTGATGTCCTGGGAAATCGCTTTTATGCCAAATCAACCATTCAGGTCTCAGGCGAAGGCAGTGAATCACTCATTGCAACTTTTGAGCAAAATGGCACATCAATGAACCTTGGTGAGGCCGTTCAATTTGATAGCCAAAGTTCAGTCGTTCCATTGGCAGGTCCCATCGAAGCCATTTGGGATTTTAATGACGGCAGGGTATTACGCGGAAACTGGGAGAACCTCAAACAAGTGAGTCATACCTATCAGGCCAATGGGAGCTACAAGCCCACGTTGACTCTGACCACCGCCCTGGGCCAAACGGCCATCGCCTACGGCATGGTTCATGTGGTTTCAGGGGTTCAGCCCGTAGCGGTCATTGAAGCCTCGGCCCGTATTGGCCGAGTTCCTTTTGTGGTCACTTTAGACAGTTCCAAGTCCTATGACCCGGACGGAGAAATCAGTCGGACCCTATGGCACTTTCCTAGCGGGGGTTTTAGCCAGTCCGCCATAACGACCTATACGATTTCAGATCCGGGAAAGTATTTTGTTGAGCTGTTAGTCGAGGACAATCAGGGGAATATGAACTCCCAGTGGATGGAGTTTGTGGCGTTTTCTGAAGAGGTTCCACCTGGGAACTTGCCACCCGTGGCGCAGATCTCTCCGGTTGGCGGTTTTATCGACGCCCCAGGAGCTTATTACCTAGATGCCTTGGGCTCCCATGATCCCGATGGGGAGATCGTTCTTTACGAATGGAGATGGAAGGGGCAAGTCCTTCAAGGCTCAGGTCCTTACATAAACTTAAGCCAGGAGTTTCCCTATCTCGATGATTTGGTTTTGATCGTCTATGACAACTATGGGGCATCGAGTACGGCTTCGCAGAGAATTCTCTTTCTGCAAAGGCCCGATCCTCCAAATAGTGACTTTATGGTGAAAGGCCCCTGGGGTAGTGAGCTTGGTCTGGCAAGCGAGCAGGACGGGGCCCATGAGCTAGGAGATCTGACAACAAGGCTGATCTTTGAGGCCTTGTTAGACCCAGGCCAAGGAAGCTTTGAGTGGAAGGTCAACGACGTGCCGGTGGGGACAACACGGGAACTGAATTACCTATTTTCCCGACCCGGGACACACACGGTGAGTCTTGTTGCCACTCATAATGGTCAGCCATTGCCTACTCAAGCCTACCAAGTGGAAGTTCCCGTTGAGGCCTGCGTGAATGATCTTGAGGGCAACATGTGTCTTTTGGCCTTTGAAGCCCCACAAAACAAACTCCCCAAATCTGCTCAGATGTTGACAGTCTTTGAGGGGACGGGGCAACTGCAGTTTAACCAAAGCCTGCAAGATCTTAGAGTTGAACTCCTCTATGATGAGTCCTTGGATCAGGACCCCGTTGACCTCACAGCACAAATGCTTGTGACTCCCATTGGACAGATTCAACTTCAGGCCCAGACCATTCGGGATCTGGTTACATCTACACAAAAGCCCTTTCGCATTTACGTCGGCGCTGATCTTGGAGAAGGTGTTGTTGGTCATGGATTCACAGCACCCATCACCTTGGCCTCATCCATCACGTTCACCTCGGGAGCGACAGATCTTAGCTTTACTCTGGCCCACGAAAACCTCAGCCGAACCACCCACACGATTGGCTCTAGTCAATCGGTTGTGATCGAAGATCTGGAGCCTGGAAAATACCTTGTCGTCGGTGAATCAAGCTATGGCTACATTCACGGAGGGTTTGAGGTTTCGCCTGATTCGAGTATTGAAGTAAAGTTACTTCCATCAAGTCCTGATAATTTGTACTGGAGTGTTCAAGTTCAGAGCCAGGGTCTGATGATGATGTCGGCCCAGCGGGGTTACTGGGATCCGCCGCCGCTACCACCCTTGGGACTTGATCCCGAGGTTTTCTCGCCCTACGCCACGCCCTTCTGGTCGACGAGCCCTCACCAGCCCGTGCGGCTGACGAAGAACTCTCCCAGAAGTATCCATTGCACAGCGGTTGATCGAGCTTGGAATCTAGAGGAAAGGCAACAAATTGCGCGGGCAAAGCAACTGAGCCAGAAGATTAGCCTCAAGGTTTATGAGTTGGGCGTCAAAGAATACGAAGCATATACGCTTGCTCAGGCAATCTACGCCGAGTGCCTGACCTATTCGCCTGATACGTCCCAATATGCACACTGTATGAACGCTTACAATGAGGCTACAAGAACGCAGTCAGCCTATGCTCAAAGGGTTGCTGAAGAAACAGCTAAGGCCGCAAACTTAGCCGAGGGATTGGGCTATCCCGTTGATCCTTATATGGGAGACACTTCAAATCAGCCTCCAGTTGAGATTCCCAAAGGGAACCCAATTGCAAAGGTATCGGTTATGGCGTTTATCGATTTCTCAAGAATGGAAGGTGGTGTTTTAAAGAGAGTAAGTGGTGAAAAATTGGTCATTGAATTGAATCCCGGAAATTTGAGAGCCGTTGACCTTGCGTATCCCACCTTTAAGGCATTCAGTATTCCAGAAACTATATTTCAGAAAGTTGAAGACTATGATGAAGTTACAATAAGATCGATAGATTTCAGGACGGCTGGAGGTTCGAATCAGCAATTGTATGCAGGCTGTGTCTACGATTCAGTCCCCGAGCCCTACATTCAAGGAGTTACCGCTGGTAAAGTAAATCGCGATTATGCAATGGGCATATTGACAATACCTCAGAGTCACTTTTTGCCTTTATCTGTTGATGGGTCCAGCTCTGGGGGTCATCATAACCCTTACAACGATTACAAGCCCAAAAGAGAATGGGCCGTGTCTTTTAAAGTCGCTCCGAGTATCGGTTTTTACTGGATTAACCTAACTGGAGCAAAGATTTTAACGAAGTATGGCGCTGTTCTCTCCGAGGATATCACTGTTGAGCAGAATCTGTATTCGACGTACACGTATTACAACAAACCAGAGCTGAAACTTAAAATCGGTAACATTGAGCAAGCTTTGGGGCCTGACGCTCTTCGGGCGGCGACATTTGATTCGCTTGATCTTGTGTTTGAGTTAACAGGAAAAAAGGTGAATCAAAGAGGAGAGGAGGTTGGTGATTTCAAAACGACGCGGACAATTCAGGTCACCCCACTTTATGACGGAAAGAAAGTAGGTGCTCCGATGTATGGTGGGAGGATATCCATGTATGCTCGTGCCGAACTGATTCGCACGCTAGACGTTCTTAATCAGAGCTTTAATGTCAATCAAGTAGCTGCTCTACAGCTGCCAGTGAATCTAACTAAGTACCCGTGTGTTAGCTTGGATGTAGATTGCGGTTCAACCATGAATCTTCAAGTAAATGACGCGAGTCTGCCTTTCGGGGGTGAATTCGTTGTGCCGAAAATAAAAAACCCCACTAAGCTTCAGAGACTCCACTCATCACACCGAGATGGGCAAAAGATGGACCTTCGCTTTTTTGGTGATCTAGAGTTTTATGAAGGAACATGTTATGGGTCCGTTCCGTCAGGTCCAATTTATCTCGATCCTGAAGTATCAATTGAAATCCCACCTGAGGCCACGGATGATTTTGAAAGGACCTGTGAAAGGATTGAATATCGAGGTCCAATTGTTGATGGGGTGCAGAAGGTTTTGGATGTGGCTGATTACTTGCGGTGGCGGAAGGTTTGTGTGGCCCAAGGAGAGACATCGGCTGGCTGTGTTGACTCAAAACCCACCCGGCAGATGACAAGGTTTGCTAAATGGGTTTTAATTAATAGGAAGGCCTTTGATTGGCTGACGAAGAATACCGCTGGCTTTGATTATTTAATGTCGTCAGGCCAAGGGGCGACGTGGAATTTTCCTGGGATTGAGAGTGTGATGACGAGTCCGAGTCAATTGCAGAGAGATCGT